>CAYPSA010000003.1:0-123044 GCA_964413645.1 uncultured Gammaproteobacteria bacterium | reverse complement strand
TGCTACCATTACAAGCGAAAGACAGTGTTTTACCAACCGTTTTTGATACGCTGTCCCCCGCACATTTTCACTAATCTTCAGATGCATAAATAATTCGAACAACTTTTCTGAAACTGTACCTCATAATCCTTGACTTTGTACCATAAAACATGGATACTATCTATATGGAAGAAAACATATCTTATGACCCTACACCTGATCTTGCTCCACCAAAAAAACCTCTTTCTACAAAATTATTAGTTTCCATCATAGTGGTCTTAGTAATTGCTCTCGTTAGCACAGTTTATATTCTTGTAGAGAATCAAATATATTCCACGGAAAACAAGGATTCACTAAACACAAATGACTCACAAAGAAAAACATCTGCTACTCAAGCAAGTAATGATTTTTTTTATTTTGCTATCCCAAAACCATTTGAGAAACTCACAGTTCTTGACTTACCTAATAATGGAAATGTAAAAGGTGCAGTAAAAATAGATAACCATCTTTGGTTTACTGGAAGTGGATCGATTATTGAATATGACATTACTACAGGGGCACTCGTTAGCTACAGTGATCCAAAAAAATCTAATTGTGATAATTCAATCGTATATGTAAATGGATATTTATATGCAAGTTGCCGAATAGATAATGTTTCTGATGCATTTGGTGACATTAAAATTCTGACTACGGAGAACTTCACAGGGCACTATGGAATTTTAAAAATCAATCCTAAAACACATACACTTGAGCGAATTTTTACAAAAAAAGATGGATTACTTAATGGATATAACTATCGACTATATGTTGATGGTGATTATTTATGGATTGCTACGTTTAATGGTATTGCAAGAATTAATAGCAAAACAGACGAGGTTAATTTTTATACTCAAGAATTGAATATTTCTGAAAGTCAAACGTATAGTGCTGGCCCAATTCTTATAGATAAAGACCATATTTGGGTCATAATTAAAGCACATGCAAACTCTAAGGGAGGGTTGGCTTTATTTAACAAATCCACATCATCGTGGGAAGGATTTGGAATCGATAGATTAAAAGACGAAGATAAATCTAGATTTGATCTTGAATTTTCTGAGGATAGATATGCTATGAAAATTATTTCTGGTGGCATTCAGATTGGTTTTAATGATGGTCGAATTGGGAATCAGCAAAAATATATTGAGAAACAATATAGTTATCAAACGCGTTCGTGGACTAAGCTATATGAAGCTCCCGCAACGGGTGATGAATATAAAATACTCACTCAACATATTAAATCTACCTATCCAATTACATATGCCAATTACAATTCTATTGATCAACAAGGCTTTACGCAAATTAAAATGCCCGATTCAGGTGAAGAGTTTATAATTAATGGAAGAGATAGTCTTCTGTTTTCGCCTACAATCGATGGGAAGCGATATATTTTAACTAGATCGAGCATAGATGTTATAGATAACAATGCGCCGTTTAGACAAATAGTGATTAAATTAAACAGTAGATTAGCACCTTTCATTGACGGTGAGATTTCAGCAATATCCTCATTAGTATCATTCATTATCGACATACCATCAGAACTAGCGGTAGTAGTTGATTCTGGTTGTGGAGGAATGGAATGTAGCGATCAAAAAATTTGGCTGGTTGATCTGAAACAAAAAAAGACCCTGCGGAAATATACAACAACGAATGATTTATTGCCAGAAGGAAGTCTTCTGAGTAATTTACACTTGGAAAAAAAGGATGATGTATTGAAAGTCCTTACGAAAGATAATAAAGTATTGTTTACAATCGATACAAATACATTCCAACTACTCACTCTCATCAAGTAATAATTTCAGTATATACGTTCCCACATACATCACCAGCACCGCAAAAGTTCCAACCGAATGTTTGCCCTACCACAGATAGTATGATGCTAGAACTTCTTGGTATAATTGCCTTATGAAAAAGTGGAAAGTACTCCAATCTCATTATGCATTTGATAATCCGTGGATGAAAGTTAGGCAAGATAAGGTTGAACTTGCAAATGGCAAAATCCTCGATGATTTCTTTGTATATGAAGAGGGGAGTGTAGTAATGGTTGTTCCAATATTACCAGATGGAACGTTTGTTTTTGTCAAACAGTACAAGCATGCTGCGGGCGAGATTGTAATTGAATTTCCAGCAGGATATATTGATAAAGATGAAACACCAATTGAAGCAGCCAAGAGAGAACTTAAAGAAGAAACAGGTTTCATCAGCGATATTATTGAGCCACTAACTGAGTTTTATAACAATCCATCAAAAGTTGTAAACACAATCCATACATTTCTTGCTCCTAATGTCAAACAAAACTTTGATCAAAAAGCTCATCAAGATGATAGTGAAGACATTGAAATTGTAACTGTGTCTTTCGATAAGGCTCACGAGATGATTAAGAATGGTGAGATTAAAGTTACAGGGACAATTGCAGCATTTTATACAGTTGCGGACAAACTGGGTCTTATAAAATAAGTTCCAACATACATCACCCTTCGACTTTGCTCAGGGCTATAGCAAGGCCCTGAAAAAGTAGATAGTCACGTGACTACATTATGAAAACATTCAAAGCTATTATATTCGATATCGACGGCACGCTCACCAATGACGTCTCTTCATGGACCTCGTTAACAGAAAAACTAGGCGCGTCCAAAAAACGGCACAACGAAATTCATGAAGATTTTGTAAACGGAAAAATATCTCATCTCGTTGGAAAAAAAGAACTTATAAGTATGTGGCATGCTACTGGAAATGCAAATAGGGAATTCATACTCAATCTCTTCAATACGTGGAAGTTAAAAGAGGGAGTAGTAGAGCTTATTGAAAAGCTCCAGAATCAGGGATACATTATTGCGCTCATATCAGGTTCTATGGATCTTTTTGTTTCGAGTATTGCTCATCGATTAAGAATTGATGATTGCTATGCTAATGCTCAACTTGTATGGGAAGACGATAATACTCTTGTCAACTTTCTCTACGAAGAACATCAAGGAAACAAAAAAGAAGATCAGCTTCAGGAATTTTGCAAGAAATATAAGATTCAGCCTTCGGAGTGTGTCGTGATAGGGGATAGCGAAAATGATATCGAACTATTTAAATTAACGGGTAACGGCATTGCTGTATTACCTGCAAACAATGAATTAAAGACGGTTGCTTGGAAAGAAATTTCTGGCTTAAATCAGCTGGACGAATTGTTGTTATAATGGGTTCTAGCATACATCGCTTATCGATAAACTCAGGGCTATGGCCAACCAACACATTTATAATATTGGAACTGCTATACTCTTTCCATGAAATCACTTTCTCAAACCTACACGATTGACGCTCCTGTTGAAAAAGTATGGGATGCTTTGGTAAATCCCCAAACCATTGAACAATGGGGTGGGGGACCAGCTATTATGGATGATCAGGTAGGTACTAAATTCTCATTATGGGGTGGTGATATTTTTGGAACCAATACCAAAGTCGAGCCTCTTAAAACACTTAAACAAGATTGGTACGGTGGTAAATGGGAAAAGGCTTCTAAAGTTACGTTTACCTTATCGGAAAACAATGGAGTTACCACACTCGAACTTTACCATTGCGATTATCCAGAGAACAGCAAAGATGATTTTGCCGATGGATGGAAAACCTATTACTTCGGACCTTTGAAAGATTTAGTAGAAAATTAAATAAGCTGCTGTCAACTCCTTCTTTATTTATCTTCTTTAAAAAAGTTGTAATAAAGAATTGGTACTAAAAATAGTTTTATTATTCCCGAAAACATAAGTCCTGCAATAATTGCTCCTCCCAAGCCCTGCCATAATGGATCAGCAATTGTAATTGGAATAAGTCCAAATATAGTGGCAAGCGATGTTAATACAACCGGTTCCAAACGATTACCTGCAGCATCGACTATGGCATTTTCCAATGTTAATCCTTCTTTACGATTATCATTAATTTTTTCAATAACGACAATTGCATGTGTAACCACAATGCCAAAAAGAGCCAATATTCCAATTAGGGCAGGAAATGAAAGGGGAATTCCCGTTAGTCCAAATATATAAAACACTCCCGCAATAGAAACGGGAATAATTAAAAGAGCTAAGAATGCTTGCCGAAATGACTGAAATTCAATAACCATTGTAATAAGAATCAGTAAACCAGATAGTATCATTGCTTGCAAAATTGACTGCACTGACTTTTGATTTTCCTCATTTACTCCACCTGTTTTCCACGAATATCCTTCTGGGAATGAATAGTCTTTGGCAAAATTTACCAAGTCTTTATTTAGTTCATTTATATTAAACCCTTTCGCAGCGCTTGCAAAAACTGAAAGTGTGCGCTGTCCATTTTCTCGAGTAATTTGTGTTGGATTATTTTCCAATTGAATTTCACCTAAAGCAGATAATGGTACATATCCATCGCGAGTCGGTATTTGCAATGATGTAATGTCGGCTGGTTCTAAGCGCTCATAAAAGATCCACTCAATCGAAACTTCATCGGAATCTTTTGTTAATGTATCAAGTTCAAGACCACTGGCATACGCGCGAAGCCAGGAACCTATTGTAGCAACAGAAAGTTGATTTTGTTCAAGCGCATCCAAGTCAGGTTTAAATACCAACTTACTTGTTCCAGATTGAATACTTCGATCGGGATTAATAATTCCATTCTGCCTTTTTAAATATGCAGTAAAATCATCGGCAATTGTATTAAGCGTATTTAAATTCTTTCCAAGAAAATTTATTTGCACATCAGCTCCAGCTGGTGGCCCACCTGAAAGTTCTTGCACCAACACGGTACCAACTGGATAATGTTTTAACGATGCACGAAGTCCATCCGCAATGTCCTGTGACGTTTCAGATCGATTCGTATGATGAGTAAGTGTCAGCGTTGCCAGTAATGAGTTGTTCTTTTTTGAACGCTCACCCTGGGCATCATAGGTAGTTTCTGCTTCAACATTAACAAACTGGGAATTGGGAATAGTGCGCAACCGATTAGCAAATGCATATGATTCCCGATTAATTGTAGTAAGCGATGTTCCTGCGGGGAATTCTAATGTAACGTACACGATGTCCTCATTTGTCTTTGGAAAAAACTCTGATCGAACCAGCCCAACGCCAACAAGAATATATGCGACTACAACAAATCCTAAAATTGCAAATAACGTTTGATTCCGTTTTTTTGATGATCGAAGAATTGATCGAATCAATACCATATATTTTCGGGCTACATCTTCAAGTTGAATTATTCC
The DNA here is from genome assembly GCA_964413645.1 of uncultured Gammaproteobacteria bacterium. Classification (GTDB taxonomy): domain Bacteria; phylum Patescibacteriota; class Microgenomatia; order UBA1406; family HO2-37-13b; genus 2-01-FULL-39-24. The sequence continues at coordinate 117,814 of CAYPSA010000003.1, read as the reverse complement.
AGAATCGAAAGATTTTCTAAAAAATTCCTCAATAGGCTTTGTTCGGCGATGGTATTTCTTAAACTTTTTATTAATTTGATTTAGCAAAACTTTTCTGCCTTGATAACCAAAATACGCAGCGCTCAAAGCAGCTGCATACGTAATAATGAATAGGGGAGACATGGGAATAAATAGCGACGGCAAAATGATAACCAAAATAATCACAAACAATTTAGCAAGCGTAGCTACTCGAGTTGGTACAGAAAAGTCAAGAAACACCATCATTAATGGAATCGTTACAAACGTTGCAATCGACGTAGAAGAAATAAGCGTTGCGGTAACGACAATAGGAATAGGCCGTATAAATTCTCCAATAATTCCTGTTGAAAGTAATAGTGGAACAAACGCCCAAATTGTAGTTATGGTGGTAGACCATAAAGGAACAATAAAATCGCGCCATACTAATATGGCCGACTGATATGCGGTAAATTTCCCCGTTTTATAATATCGTGTCATTGCCGCTACAACGACAATAGTGTCATCAATAAGAAGTCCTAAAGATAATAGCAAAGCAAAAAGCGTTAGGAAATTTAACGAAAGTCCCATGACGTCAATAATCGTAAACGCGGACAAGAATGTTAATGGAATAGTCAGCGAAGCAATAACTGCTTGGCGGAATCCCAAAAATACAAATAACAAAGCAAAGACTAGAATTAGGGTAGATCTAAATTCCCCAAACAAATCACTAAACTGTTCAGAAATGTCATCGGCCGTATTTAATGTTGTTTTCAAAAAAAACTGGTTATTTTCTTGTTTAAAAAGTGCATCAACAACTGTTTTTGCATCTTTTGCTGCAGCATCAATATTTGAATTTGATGTTTTGTATACAAAAAAAGTAACAGCCTTTGATGCAGAATGATTACTATCAGCAAAAAGACTAACAGGAAGATCTGTTTTAGATCGCACCGATATATTTGCTACATCGCCCAAATGTAACGAATGTCCTGAAGCGCTAATTCTCATAGAACGAATGTCTTCAACAGTCTGAATTTGCGAATCAATAGCAAGGGAATAAGTAGATGTATCTGTTTTAACCAGTCCAGCAGGATACGCATGCGTCTGCGATTTAATCATTTGTGAAACAGCAAAAGGATTCAGATCATATTCTGCGAGCTTCTGAGGATCAAATAATACTTGAATATATTCTTTTTCATATCCGGCAGTATCCACTCGATCAACCTTAGGAAGATCTTCTAAAGCATCTTTTATTTTTTTACTGAAATTCATGAGCGAAGCAACGTCGCCCTTTGTATACACCGTAAAATTCCATACTGGTTTATCATCAAAATCAACGATCTTTACAGTAGGAGCGCTTGCATCATCAGTGAGGTTTTTGACCAACGAAACCGCTTTAACGACACCATCTCGCGCCTTATCTGCATCTGTTTTAGAAGTAAAGAGAATTGAAATAACCGAAACGTTCTCGGAAGAAACAGAAGTAGTCGTATCTTTATCCTTAACTTTCTTCAACGTATCTTCCAAAGGAACTGTAACGAGCGATTCAATATCTTGAGGGCTACCGCCTGGCAACGTGGTAACAATGGTTACGATGGGTATTTTTATTTCTGGATTAAGCCTTCGTGGTAAATTAATGAAGCTTACACTTCCCAACAATACAATTGAGAGAATGATCAGAATAACAAACCGTATCTGAGAAATATACCGAGCTTGGAAACTAGATAATAACGAGGTATCAAATTTCAAAGAATTCAAATATGACACTGATTCTGATGACTTCTTCTTTGTTGGCATGAAAATATATTAATGAACGATTTCTATCGTGCTGGCTTGGGTAATATTTCTATCAAGAATAACTTTGTCGTTTTGATTAAGTCCTTCTACATGAACCATAGAACCAAACACAGTACCAACGATAACTTTTTTCGCAACTGCTCGACTATCTTTTGCAACGTACACAAAACTCTCACTCGATGTTTGATGCACAGCATCGATAGGAATGTACGTTTCAGCATTTTTTTGCGAGTCTCCATCCAAGATAAGATTAACCATTACGTGATCACGATCAGTGACTTTCGAAATAAAGGAATCGGGAAGATTGAAATAAACACCATACAACCCGGCTTCTAGTGAATCGTTAGAAACAAAATGTGGTTTAACAGTAATTTTTTCACCATGCACTACTAATTCGGCAGGTGTTTCAGTGTTAATTTTTGTAGCAATATCTCGACTTACATATGCAATTACAGTTATAGGATCGTCTTTCGTCTGAGAAACAATAGCAAGAGGTGTGCCCGGACTAACAGCTTGACCAACTTTCACAAATATTCGCTGTACTACTCCGTTAAATGGGGAAGCGGGCGCTGTTGCTCCTTCAGCAATACGAGCAAGACTTAACTGCAGCCGACTCACTTCTTTTTGGACATCGAGCATTTTCTCTTGCAAATTCAACTGAGCAATTGCTGTATCACGTTGTAATTGCGCAATATGTGCCGGCTCTTTGTCGCTTGATGATTGATATTCATTTACTCGTAATCCTGCTTTTGCTTGATTCTGAGCTGCAAGAAACTGGCTTTTTGCCTGTTTGGAAGCTAAAATAAGCGATGCATTTGCAACAGGATCGGCTTGCAATAATGTCATATTTGAATCGAGCGAAGAAATAATTGAATCATTCAATGCAATGAGGTCTTTTGTCGCATCGGTAGATTGATTCGTAATATCGCGTACCTGAGCCGATTGCGATTCAGCTTTTTGCGCAATCTCTTTCTGCTTAGCAATAATATCTTTCTGACTATCGTACGTATCAAGTGCGGTTTGATATTGTACTGCAGCAAGTTGTCGCTGAGTACTTTGCGCATTGCCTCCTGTATAGTTAGAAGAAATATTCATGAGCACCGCCCACTTATTCACCGGCATTCCTTCATGAGTGTAAATATTTTGTACCACACCACCGGTTAATGAAACTATTTTCACAACACCCGACTTTTCAACTTCTCCAATTACCGAAATTTTTGGAGAATCGCCAATACTATATACCGATACTTTCTGAGGTGCTTTTATATCGCTATTCTTAACAACTTCCGGCTTTCGAATGATATTACCAACGATAATCAATAAAACTACCGCAACTAAGGATAAGTAAAATGCTGGCACAGGGCGCTTTGCAATATTTTTCTGCAATTTTTGTAAATTTTTCTTAATATTTTTTTGTTTCATATGTATTTTTTGCTCAGCGGCAAGTATATATAATCTTTGTACTAAATACAAGTCTATAGGGCAGACTATGTGGTTGGATTATGTGGACTGAACCTTTTTAGAATTCACACTCTGAATATTTTCGTAATATATTGACCTAGTTAAGCATTATTGACAAATATTTTCAGTGGTTTATGATAAAAGGGTAGTATGAATAAAAGAATTATCGCCCTCTTTACAATTGTTTTTTTGACCACAGCAGTTCGAAGTTACGCTCAACCAAATGAGGTATGTTTTTGCCACAATGCTATTAATAATCCCGTTACCATCTGTACAAGCGATGCAGGGCTTATTAACGGTCACACGGCGCATGTTATTAATGGATCTGATTCACTCGGACAATGCCCAGGCCCAACCGTTACGAGCACGCCAACAAACACCCCTACAAACACACCAACACTGACTCCAACCAACACCCCCACTTCCACACCTTCAAACACACCTACGCCAACAGATGGTCCGATCAGTACTCCTACCAACACACCAACACCAACAAGTGCTCCTTTATGTGCGCCAGTAGATCAGGGAATCAGCGCTTTAAGCTTTGGCGGAACAGCAATTACGGTTATTAATCGAAACAATTTATGCGCAGTACAAACGAATATCGCCACCAACACCACCGGCAATAATAAAACTTCCGGGAATGTCGGCTCCGGAGGAATTTACACAGGTGCAGCCGGATCAGCTACTAACATGGCAATAGGAGGAAATACTAACAGCACTGTCATTTCAGGCTTCACCCGCGCCGTGCGAAATGTTGCAAACATCATAAACACCGGGGCAAACGCATTCATTAATGCTTCTGCAAATTGATAAACACTTCGTCCGTGCTATACTTAAAACATGAAAATCTACGTTACGCACTCATCGAGTTTTGATTATCAAAATGAACTCTATCAACCACTTCGAAATTCAGAACTAAATAATATCCACGAAATTACCTTGCCCCATGAACATTCAACTGAGCAATTCAGTTCAAAAGAGTATATGAAAAGTTGTGATTTGATAGTAGCAGAAGTATCATACCCTTCAACCGGACAGGGGATAGAGCTTGGCTGGGCAAACTCATACGAAGTTCCAGTAGTTTGCTTATATAGCAAGGGCACAAAGCCGTCAGAAGCTTTGAATGGTATCTCGAATACATTTCTGGAATATAAGGATGGTGAAGACATGATCCAGAAACTGACCGATTATGTATCGGCCTTTCAAAAACAAAGTTAGAATTCTATTAGTTTTATCCAAGGAAAACTTCATCTCTAACTTACGTATTAACCTACCATAATATGTATAATAATCGCATATTGAGATGTTAGTAAAAAAACTATGATTCTAATTTCAGTACTTATTGTTTTCACCTGCGCGGCAATCTTATTAGGTTTCTCGTTTATTTTTATTAGCAGCAAACGCTATGAATCTTTTTTAAAACGCTACGCGTTGTTTTTTGGAGTAGATATCTTGAAAATTCCCCCAAGTCCCATGGTTCCTGATCCATTAAAACCTATGTTACGTCAAGGCCAAATCGCAGGCGTGGTTTTTATACTTTTCAGTATCGTATTAATTGGCACAGGGATCTTTCTCCTAAGGTATATTTAGGTCATTACGGAGTTTTTGTGGGAGTAGGGGTGAGAGCAGTGGTTGGAGCGGGCGTAGTGCTTGTTGTTGGAGTCGTTGCTGCTGTTGTAGGCTTGGTTGTTACACTCGTTTCTCCACTGGTTGGCTTTGCTGTTGGAGCATTTTTGCGAGTTCCAATAATAACGATGATGTCTACGTCTTCACTTTCTTCAAGTTCCACGATGTCGGTCGTGTAATCAGTTTCCATAAGTTCTGAAATTTCGCCTGAAATCGATGCTGGAACAGATGCTTTAGCTTGAATTTCCGATGTTGTATAGTCGTACTTATCTGCATTTCCAGTTGAATCAATTACAAAGTCAGCACCTTCCAATAATGTTTTTACTTTAGTTGCTTCGCCAACAACGCCACTTCCGTTAAGAACTTTTACTTTCAATTCTTCTTTATTCACTTCTGGTTCTTCGGTAGGCAATGGTTCCTGCATAATTGGGGCAGGAGTAGGGGTCACGGAAGCAGTTTCAGAAGATGTACTACGAACGTATAAAAATCCAGCAACACCTGCGCCCAAAAGTATTGCGACTACAATAATGACAATCCATTTCTTTCGTGAGCTTGTTTCCTCCATGGTTACCTATAATAATACTTGTACTATTAAATTGCAAGGACTTTCGCGATATTGCAAGGCTTTTTCTACAATATATACCTATTAAAAAATGTTCTCTCGGACTAACCGTACTTAAACTTTAGATTGTACTGTTTGACATTTGTGAATAATTCTGCTATACTACGGGACATTATGTTAAAACAAAAAAGTTTAATAACCCTTTCGGTATTCGTTATGAGTGCATTTGCAATGCTTGCAACTCGAAATTTCGTTCATGCAGCTAATGCTAAAGTCACTATTTGTCATGCAACCAGCAGTGCAACCGTTCCTTATGTTCAAATCGTTGTTTCTGAAAATGGTATTGGAGGACATTTCGAAAACTCAGGAACTCCAAAATCAGGCCATGAAGATGATTTACTTTTCCAAGGAGAAGTAGCATGTCCGGGCGGAACTACTTCAACCGTGGCTCCATCGGCTACTCCGACTCCTACACCAACTATTCCTACTCAATGTGAGGAAAACTGTGTAACTCCTACAATTACGTCAGTTGTCACTCCCACTCCTACAGAAGGTGATGATAACGGTAATATTTATGATCCATGTGTACTAAATCGATGCCCAAGTGCAACGCCAACCGCTACACCAACCGCTACACCAACAAGCACTCCTACTCCAACCAGTACTCCAAATACTGGTGGGGGATCAAATGATAGTGGTTCAAATAATAATAGCTCAAATAATAATTCATCAAGCTCAAGCTCTTCAAACAGCGGTAGCGTACAAGGTGCCACAACAACCCTTGCTGCAACTGGCGTATTCGAAGAAATGTTCATGAACATGGTAGGACTTGCTGGAGTTGCATTAAGCGGACTTTCAGCAGTAATGTATGCCAAAAAGAGCTAAAATAAGCAGTTTTCACTCACGAATACGTGCTGTACTCCTATTAATAATTGGAGTGGTATGTTTGACAGCTTTTACTCGCTACAAAATCAATCGAGCTGAGCGGTTGTCTTTTACACATGCCCCTGTTACAAAGGTGCAGGCAGATCAAGCTCACGTTCCTGCGAGTATAGAAATTATTCCACTTTCTATTAAATTGTCTGTCGCGCCCGCTCGCGTAGAGGGTAATAACTGGGAAATTAGCGAAACAGAAGCTTCCTACTTATCTTCATCTGCTCCAATGAAAAAAAATGGAAATACGGTTATTTACGCACACAACAAGTCGACTCTTTTTGGCCCTCTTTCAAAAATAGAAGTCGGCCATCCAATTACGTTAAAAAGTCGCAATGGAAAAATCTATTCGTACTCTGTGTACAAAATTGATACCGTCAGTCCCGACGAGATCGATGTCATCAAATCACAGGGTAGGGAAGAGCTCACGCTGTATACCTGCACCGGGTTTGCCGATTCTAAGCGATTGGTTGTGAAAGCAAAACCAATTTAAGGATCTCAGCTCACAGAAGTCGGAGTAAATACTGAGGCAAGTCTCGTACCGAATCAACCTCTTCAATCCCTTCAATAGCTCCAATATTTGAGTGACTATGTGCCGTGCGAACACGTAAAATTTGTGCACTTGGAACGCCGATTTCTAGTGCCGGAGTAATGTCGCTTGTCCAACTATCTCCTGAAACAAAAATAGCTTCAGTATCCAATCTCAGTTGGTCACGAACCACATCATTCCATGCAAGGTAATCTTTTTTTCCTTTCGGGTCAACACAAAATACTTGTTTAAATCTGCCATTTAATTGAGCCGCGCGTAGTTTTCCTCTCGTACTTTCTTCGCTTGCATGAGTAACAACATATGTATCAGCACCTGTTCCGAGCAAAAGTCCAAGTATATCATCAACACCTGTGAATTGACGATAATCAGTACCTCTATAAATTTCCATTAATTCCGACATAGTGCTCTGTATAGCATGCTCATCTCTTGACAAGCCAATCTGTTTTAGAACTGAACTTGCCGAAACATCCATAAGATCATGATCAAGCCCAATATGATTACGCAAACCATCAAGCGCATTTCGTAGTGACGTGTGTATTTCTGCGACAGCAATTCCCGACAAATCTGAAATTGCGGAACAAAACCGTCCCATTCGATCTTGAAAAACTGTATTTGTATCAACAAGGGTATCATCTAAATCAAATAGAAATGCCCGAATGCCTTTTCTTTGCACAACTTCATTAAGAAGAGCCTGCTGATGATCTATTTCTCTATTCATACGCAGGAATTATATCAGAATAACACTGCGTTTAGCCTTCATTGCGCGCAAACTGCCCGGATTCTTTGGATTTATTGAACATATAGGTAAAAAAGTATATTGCAAAAACACATAATAATATATCTCCAACAAATGCGATTAACAAGTAATACCAATGAATTTGGTTGTAAACAAGACTATACCGAACCGCCTCAAACAAATATGTGGGAGGCAAAAGAAACGATATTTCTTTAAATGGTGTCGGTAGAATACTAGCGGGGTAGAATACTGCTGCAAGAGGCTGAAATATTGGAATAATACCCCATGCAATTGCTTGAATTCGTATGCCAAATCGATATATAAACGATACGATAATCAATCCTAACGATGCTCCAAAGATTATAAGGTTGACGAAAATCAAAAATAGATTAAGAATTCCCAAAGTGAAGATATTAAAATCAAAAAGATACATTGAAATAAGAGAGGATGAAAAAAAGATAAATAATGCTTTCAAAATTCCCGATACCAGATGGCCGATGACAAATTCAGCTGTATTTAACGGCGTAACATACATATTGCTCAAATTTCTCGACCAAATATTCCATAATGGACCCAAGCAAATCGTATATTGAATAATTGAGAGCGTTTGCCATAACAACATACCCGCAAGAACGAATTCTCCAGACATTCTATTCCCAACACCCGCCAAATATAACGACAAAAAACCAAAAACCGCCACATTCATAAGCGGATACACAATGGTGTCTATAATCACTTCAACCGAGTGAAGTGTTAAATACCACTCCTGCAATAAAACTGCTCTAATTCTATACCACTTCATGTTTTTTACGAGCAATATGTAAAAAGACGTCCTCCAGAGATGGCTTAATAATATCAATATTAGTAATCCAAATTTCTGCTTTACTTAAACCAAAAATAACTTTAGGAATTAGTTTCTCTTCAGTATTTATTACGACCATATTTTTATTTTCAAACTCAAAATAATATTCGTGTTTCGCTAAATATGCCTCAACTTCGTGTTTGGGATTATCAAATACAAGCCTAACCTGCGCAGTGGGAATCATCTTTGTCAATCCAACAGGGGAGTCGTGCGCAACAATACTGCCTCGATCAAGAATAATAACCTCATCGCATATGCGTGTAATCTCATTCATATTATGACTCGTATACAAAATAGAAATTTCGCGATCTTTTTTTAACGATTCAATCAATGTTAGAGTTTTGTCGGCAATATCAGGATCAAGCGATGCGGTAGGTTCGTCCATCAAGAGAATTTCCGGGTCATTCAAAAGCGACTTTGCAAAATTAATGCGCGTTTTTTGTCCGGTAGAAAGATCTTGATAACGTGTATTTGCAATATCGGCAATTTCAAAATAATGCAGCAGTTCATTTATTTTGTCTTTAGGATCATGTAGGCCATACAATTTAGCATATACAATCATATTTTCTCGAGCAGTAATTCGTCCGAGCAACGTATTAAATGCCGACGTAAAATTTATTCGCTGTAAACTGGCTTCCCGATATTTTGCAAAGTCTTTTCCAAAATATTCAATTTTTCCACTTGTTGGGGAAGTTATTCCAAGTAACATTTGGATTGTAGTTGTTTTACCTGCACCATTTGGTCCTAAAAACCCTACGATTTTACCTTTGGGAATTTTAAACGATATGTCATTTACTGCCCGAAACGATCCGTAGTCCTTAATTAATTTTGAAACTTCAAGCACGTAGTTATTCATTACATCAGTATACCGTTTTTTTACGGCTGTCGGGGACCAGCAGTTGTTGGAGTTGGTTTTTTAATAGTCGTTGGGAATGGTGCTTTTTCGTCTGGACCGCAGAAACATGTTGATTTTGTACAATCTGGTCTGTCTCCACACTGACCATCGTTACACATAAGTCCACCAGAACAATCTTTATCGGTCTGACATGACTTTGTGCAGTCTGCTCCACGTTTACAACAGAACCATGCGCCATTTGCCCATTTCGAAGGATTTCCGACAGCTGATCGACATGATTGTATTACACAAGCTTCTTTTGTTCCTGGGCGCAGATCACCTTTTGCACATGATGTTGCATCGGTATATTGTCCGCATAGCTCAGAACATTGACTATAGTTATTTTCTCCTGACGTTCCACCGTAGGTATTAAGTACCTGACAGCCTGGTGGTGGCACATGAGTGATTAATACAGGTGGTGGTGTTACTTTTGGTGGACAACCAGGAACGGTGACTTCATAAAATACTGGCGAAGCATTACCGGTGGAATTGCCTCCTTGTCGATTACTTCGGTAGTTTAGATAGATCGTGCATGTTGATTTGGGAATTTTTACGTTATATATATCAAAATAATGAGGTTGAATATTGGTGCTGCTATTTTTCAAAACTCCTTCGTTTTCATACGGTGCCGGTGCTGTTTTTCGCATACCAGAAGCAGGGTATCCACCCGAAGCATCTGCGGTAAACGTTCCCGGGTTTTTAAACGGAGGTGCCGGTGGATATAATTGTGCATTTCCTTTTGGAAATGTTGTTCCTACAATTTCTTTTCCTTTTGTATCTGTCGATGCCCATACTGTCCATAATTCAGATCCGGTACTAAGTGCTTTTGCAAAAATAATATTTCCATGAATACTGAAATTTCCCGTTGCTTCGTCTTCTTCAATACGGAGCGTATTTTTTTCGATCATTACATTTGGAAGTGAACCGTAAGGCCATTTGACGATTGTACCAGGAACAGTTTCGGGTGCAGCAGCGGCCCTTGTTTCGGTAGTTTGCGCACTTTTTTGAGCATTATTCGCTCCTAAAATTCCCAAAATACTTCCTGCTAAAACAACAATAACTGCAATTCCTAAAATTGCCCATTTTAATGGAAATGGGTGTGCCGGCATAGATGCGGCAGGTGGCGTTGGAGATGTGGGGGCTGCAGGACTTGTCGATAAAACAGGTTCTACCGGTGGTGTTGGTTGTGGTGTTGGAGGAGGGGACAATGGAGGGGTAACTGATGGTGCTGATGCAGGCGTAGTGTTGTCCATGACAATAATCATGGACTATTTTAAAACGATTGTCAAGGGCATTATCGCTTGATTTTGTATAAAACAGATATACAATAGTGGTATGCGGCACAGTATAAGTATAAAAGAAACGGCCCTCGACAATGCAGTCCTCGCACATCAAACAGAACAGGAATTTGGCGAAACATATTCAAAGGATTATCTCGAAAAACGCTGTAAAGGAAAAGACCCGCTCATTATTGCCGCTTATGTAGATGAAGGAAATAAGCCTGTGGGGTATTTAATTGGTTTTGATCGATTCAAGGATGGCTCATTCTATTGTTGGCTATCAGGAGTATGGGGCGAACACAGTAAGCGTCGAATTTTCCACGCGCTTATGATGCATGCTCAACGCTGGGCGCGTAAAAAAGGCTATAAATCCGTCAAAATCAAAACACGTAATAAACGAGTAAATATTCTCCATTATCTTATTAAATCTGGATACTTTTTTTTGGAAGTTACTCCTGATCCTAATCCGGCAGAAAACAGAATTCTTTTGGAAAAGAGGATATAATCCTATAAAAATATACTCACTTGACAAGTGAACAATCGTTCACTATACTAATTCTGTTCGATAAAAGGGGCACGACGTTTGTCACTCTCAACACTTTAGTCATTCCGAGAGAGTGGCAACAACCGAGGAATCTCAGCTCTGTCATTTCGAGGATGAGAAATCTCGGATGATTTTTCATTCTCAGCATAAATATATGGATACTCAAGAATTAGCACAAAAAATCAGAAAGTTCTTCCGATTAAATAAACGATTACCTTCGTATCAGGAAATGGCAACATTATGTGGATTTGCTTCAAAAAATGCCGCATTTAAATTAGCACAAAAGTTAATCGATGAAGGGCTTTTAGAAAAAGATTCAGCCGGAAAATTAATTCCCAAGCGATTATTTGCACCACTCCCAAATACAGGAATCGTACAAGCCGGATTTCCATCTGCGGCAACTGAAGAATTAAACGATCTTGTTTCAATTGATGAATATTTAATCGCACGTCCAGAAAGCACATTCATGCTTACCGTTTCTGGCGATTCCATGATCGATGCCGGTATTCACCCGGGCGATATCGTGCTCGTTGAACGCGGAAAAAGCGCAAAAAATGATCAAATCGTAGTGGCATGCGTTGATGGAGAATGGACATTGAAGTATTACCAGAAAAAAGGAGAGAGCGTATGGTTGAATCCGGCAAATAAAAATTACCCCCCTATTTATCCTCAGAATAATTTAGAAATAGCCGGAATCGTTGTATCGGTCATTAGAAAATATAAATACAATTAATATGAAAAAATTCATCTTTACCATTCAAAATACGTATCGAGCGGTTAAGTTGCTTTCCAATCCTCGCATCGCAAACATTATTGAACGAGAGCTGCATCCAAAATCACAAGCTCCAGCAATCGTGGCGGTTACTCCCCATGTAGGGAAGGGAAGTATTTTGCCCCACAAGCATTACATGGTTCAAATTTTGAATTAAAATATGGTAAAATTGTTGACACCGCGGGATTAGTTGAGCGGTTCAACACCTCCCTTCCAAGGAGGAAAGACGGGTTCGACTCCCGTATCCCGCTCCCATGCAACCCCTTCGACAGACAACCCTGTGTTTTTTAATTCGTAATGATGAAGTTTTGCTGGCAATGAAAAAGCGAGGGTTTGGTGTTAATAAGTGGAATGGCGTTGGTGGAAAACCGAATGAAGGCGAGGATATAAAGCAAGCTGCTATCCGAGAGACTCGTGAGGAGATTGAGGTACAGGTAAATGATCTTGAACTCGTCGCAGAAATTACGTTCTATTTTGAAAGTCATCCTGAATGGAACCAACAAACAATAGCTTATATCTCAACAAACTGGAAGGGAACTCCCACCGAAACTGATGAAATGCGGCCCCAGTGGTTCAAAAAAGATGAATTACCTTTAAATGCCATGTGGCCAGCCGATAAACATTGGCTCCTTGTGGTTTTACAAGGGAAAAAAGTAACCGCTGAATTTTTGCTCGACGAGAGTGGCTCCGTGATAAATTTTAATGTGAAATCAGAGCCCTCTTTACCCGCATCATCGCCCCCAGGCCAAGGAGTAATACACCAACACCCACAAAGAAGTTTAGAACAGGAATAAGCATTGCAATCTCGATAATAAGCAAGCCCACAACAAAGTTCAAATATAATCCATCGCTTTTCAAATTAAAGCGTTCATTCACATAATCTCCCACAGCTACTGCAACTAAAATTTTAGTTAAATAGAGTTCAATTGCAAATAGCGCACCCAATATAAGAGCCAATGGGATTCCTATAAGTGTAACCATGATAATAAATAGCGCGAGGGGAATTAGGAATAATGCAATAAATCCAGTAAAGATACTATTATTCGCCTGTGTACGGATTTCACGAATAACTTTATTTACCGCAGGCTTAAAATATCTTAGTAAAGCTATTCCAACAATACTTGAAACTAAAAATGACCAAATTGAAAAACTTCCCGCAAATGACTCGCGATTATTTTCATTCGCACCCCGTGGTTCAGGCTTAAAAATATACGATTTACCTGCTACTTTCGTATCTTCCGATACAGCAATCTCACCACCTGCAACTGAAATATTTCTGCCAATTTTTGCACTCGAAATAGTTACTTGTCCACCAGCTGCACGAACGCTATTTTCTACAACGCCTTTAACAGTCACTTCGCCTCCGGCTGCAAGAACATCTCCCTTAACAATTCCATCAATAGTCACTTCGCCTCCGGCCGCATATATATCGCCATTTACCGTTCCTAAGACCTCAACTTCACCACCCGAAATGAACAAGTCGTCATTAATAGTTCGCGTTTTTTCAATAACAGCCCGGTCTTCTGAAATCGTTACAGCATGAGATAAAGTGGGGAAGAATAGGAGCATTGAGAAAATTGCGATACTGGAAATGAAATTACGAATGTTCATGTGGTCATTATACCAAAATTCACAAAGCAGCATCTTTCTGTTGCGCTACCCACAATAATTCTGGAATATCGCCAACTGATGCAACTCGATCTGGATTACCTAATGTTGGATCCACTGCAAAACTACTTCTCGTATGCCCATAAGGATTCTGTTCAAAAAGGGAAACGACTGCTTCTTGCTTCTTTTGATCTGGAATTAACCTGTCGAGTCGCGCGTTGGCAAATCCAATCATTGCCGCAAGCTGCAAATTCATACCCCCATGTTCTTCTTGAATAAGCCCGGCAACTAACTCTTCGTTTTGATGTCGCGAAAAATATGCACTACCAATTTGGTCAATCGTTTGTACAAGCGTCCAGAATGGCCGCCGATGGTGCATTTCACCCCCAAATTTAGTTTGCTCAATGATCTGCAAAGCTAATATTTCTACTAATTCTTTCTGAGGATGATTTCCACAAACATCATTAATAAATTTTTTACAAACTACCTTACTTCGCTCTTCAGCACCTACACTTCGATATACATCTGCAAAAACAATTTCGCCCTGTTCGCTTATGGGCTCGGCTGCTGTAATATTTCCCACATCATGACACGCAAAAGCAATACGAAACGCTTGTCGTAATACCAATGGGTCAAAAATTCTAGCATCAGGATTAGCCTGATTCCATGCAGTTATCTGAGTACGCATATCAAGCGGATCATTCGCATGTATCGAATCAAACACCGCGTCAATTGTTTCAAGCGTAGCCATAATATGGTACTGATTATGATAACTTGGTTCGCCCCATTCTTCATCAAATAACGCATGTAAAGAAAGCGATCGCTGTATTATTGTATCTGCGCTCTGCCGTAATTCTGCATGTACACTGCGCGCTTCTTCATTTCCTAGGTCAGCCATATACTATAGTATATCATGTGCAATATCATTTCGGAGCTTTGCAAATAGACTTTCTATAAAGGTTAAGTTATGAATCGTTGCCAATCGATACGCCAAAAGTTCCCGTTGTTTGAATAAATGATGAACGTAAGCTCGGGAATAATTTTTGCATGTATAGCACGCACATTCGCTATCAATTGGTGAAAAATCTTTTTTGTACCGAGAATGTGGAATGTCGAGCAAAAAATCTTTTACGATTGGATCGTTTGAATATAACGTTCCGTTTCGAGCATGACGAGTAGGAAGCACACAATCAAATGTATCTATTCCCAGTTTTACCAAATCTAGAATATCATCAATCCCGCCAACTCCCAACAAGTGTCGTGGTCGAGAATCATCCTTAATACCATCAATGGCCCATATGGCTTGCTCGCGCATTTGCGCTTTTGTCTCACCTACAGAAACACCACCGATTGCCAAGCCCCAGAAGGGGAGAGAGGCTATGTACTCCGCGCTTTTTTTGCGTAAATCCTCAAACATACCACCTTGAATAACCCCATACATTGCTTGGGCGGGGGAAAGTCCGGTTCCATCATCATTAAATGCGGTAAGCGAGCGTTTTGCCCATTCGTGTGTGCGTTCAATAGAGCGCAGCGTCTGCTTATGCGTGGCTCCTACAGGCAAACACTCATCGAATGCTACGATAAGATCCGCGTCAATCTTTTTTTGCGCATCAATAGAAAATTCTGGAGTAAACATATGGAGCGTTCCATCGATAGGGGATCGGAATGCGACGCCATCATCGGTAATTTTAACCCTATGTGGCGCTTTATCATCATCAGACTCGCGACCAAGCGAAAACACCTGAAATCCACCGGAATCGGTAATGATGGGTTGCTTTATTTTTGAAAATGTATGAATGCCACCATGTGCTTCTACTATTTCAGGGGTAGGCGATAAAACCATATGGTACGTATTTACAAAAACCATTTGCGTTCCGATCATATCTAAATCTTGGGGAGTTAGCGATTTTACCGTGCCTTTAGTACCGACTGTTACAAATGCGGGCGTCTTAATAACACCGTGCGGTGTATGCAATTCTCCCAAACGAGCTGAGGATTTTTTACTTGTGTGGGTAATTGAAAATGAAAAGTTGGTCATTTCTAAGAAGTCTTTTTCAACTTATGTAACGGGTGCCAGTGGAATCTATTTTCTGCAACAAAAATACCAGCAAATACTAAAATCGCACCGAATGCATAAAATCCTGTTGGCTTTTCTCCAAGTAATAAGTATGCAACGGTTATTGTTGTTACCGGATCTAAATACGTAAATATACCAATTTCTTGAGCATCAATTTTATGAATTGCCCAATGGTACAACACATATGCTAATGCCGATGAAAAAATAGTTCCATACACAATGCCCACCAAACCCGCTGTGTTTAACTGAGCAAACGACCATGTCTGCAGCTCACGTGAAGCAAATGGCGAATATGTTAGTGCGGCAATAAAAAATAATAAAAATGTCGTTTGAAAGACATTTATTTTTTTCAAGATCGTCTTTGTAGTAATAACATAAATCGCATGACAAATTACTGCTATGGCAAAGTATATGTTTCCTTGAAATTGGCTCGCACTTAAAACAGTAGAATCTCCAAAAATAATTGGCGACAGTACAATTAACAATACTCCACACAATGAAACAAGCGATCCAAGCAAAATCTTAAAATGCGGCTTTTCACGCAACGCAAAAATCGCAATGCAATATAAAACTATTGGCCCAGCCGACGCAATAATTGGAAAATTAATACTTGGAGCTCGCTGTAATCCCATGAATAAAAAGGATATGCCTATGCCAAAACCCATGATTGCCGAAAACGCAATCTCGAAATATTGCTTTAACGACAATCGTTGCCATGAACGAAGGGCAAATGGCAAAAAGAATAATGAGGCAAGAAAAAAACGGATGAAAAGTAATGTAAATGGTGGAATATTTTCTAATGAATATTTAAAAATCGGCGCTGCTGCTCCCCAAATCATATTTGCAAAAATCAAAGCAGCAATATGCCAATTAATATTTTTTACATTCATACTTATGAAGATCGTTTATTATGTTTTTGCAAGTAAACAAACAGCTCAGCAACAATTCCAGTCATAATAATTTGGATTCCCACAATAAGCAAAACAAGGCCATAAATGAATGCGGGTCGACGATACAAAAGGTGGCCAAAAAAAATGCGATCAATTAATAAGTATGCAGATATTATGGAACCTACCGAGAATAAAGTACCACCAATAAATCCAAAGAAATGGAGTGGCTTTTCCGCGAATCGATAAATGAAATATGCGGTCACAATATCGGCAAACACGGTAAAACGTCTAAAGAAACCAAATTTGGAATGTCCATGTAGTCGGGGATTATGGTCAACTACCACCTCGGTAGTTCTGAATCCCTTTTTTTCAGCTACAATAGGTAAGAATCGAAAATTATCACCATACAAGAATATCTCTTCCAATACAGACGCTCTCATAGCCTTATACCCACAATTAATATCGTGGTATTTAGACTGTAACACGTGTTTTAAAATAATTGCATTTCCAATTTTTGACGGAAGCGTTTTAATAAGCCCATCTCGGCGTTTTTTTCGCCAACCGTTTACTAAATCATATCCTTCATGAATTTTATTTAAGAATTTTGGTAAATCTGCTGGGTCATCTTGCAAATCCGCATCCATAAATACCAGTATCGAACCTTTTGCTCGCTTAATGCCGGTTTTGAGCGCTTGACCTTTTCCAAATTTCTTGCGGTGCTGTTCTAAACGAATATTTGTAGCGCTTTTCTGTAATGTTTTAATAACGTCAACGGATCCATCAAATGAGCCATCGTCAATAAAAATAATCTCGTATTCTTTATTTTTAAGTGTCTCTTTAATTCGAATAACCAACTCCTCCAAATTTTCTTCCTCGTTATGAAAGGGGACAATGATTGAAATCATATTTATATTTTTTTGTAAACTTCAAATGATTCTTGCTGCTCAACTCGGGCAAAGTTTGGATCAGATAATAACTGTTCGTACGCCTGTTTTGATTCGATAGGATCAAACCAATCATCGAGAACTTCCTGTTTCAATAGTACCACATACTGCGCTTCAGTGTACTTTAATGAGAAAGGAATCATGACTTTTCGATTGGTAAATTTAGTTGCTACCCCCAAGCTCGCACTAACGACAATATCTTCATTTTTAAGTTTTTCTGCCCATATATTTATTGTTGAAAGTTCTGGTTTTACTTCTGAAAAAATCCGTTCGTCATAATACTTCGAATAGGGAAGAGGGGACTTATAGTAACTAAACATGAGTAAAATAACTATTTGAACAGTTATTAAGTATTTGAACGATGCGGCAAGCTTATCATGCATGTATAAAATTCCATAAATCGCACTAATAAATATCACTGGCGTTAACACTGCTGTGTAGTGAAAGATAATACTTTGCATACTTGAACTGTTACTTAAAACATTAATTGCAAGTTCGGGTGCCAGAATTAATACGACCGGAGAAAGGAACGAAAGAAAGAGTAACGGCCCAAAAAGTGAAATGATATATGAAAGTGTCGACTCGTTAAATATTGACTGCAGCACTTTAATCGGATCACTTAAATCTGTATAACGGTGTAGAGCAAAATGCTGTGCCTGGCGGAAATAGGGGATAATAAGCCAGATCGAGGCGGCAAACCAAATGCCACTCGTAATAAAAAATGCAATTCCCAACCTCTTTAAAGAGGTAACGTTTTTAACGGATGGAAAGAGAGTGTTTCCTCTAAAAAATATCAATACTCCCAGTAACGCCAAAACTAAAGCTGTTTGCTCCTTGGCAAATAGAATTAGCACAAAACAGAGCGCGGCAAGTTTGAATTTTTCTTTCATAAGCGCATAATAAAGCGCTAATATAAGCGTTGTCGCAAATGTGACCATATGAAAGTCATATGTATTTGCCCATTGCAAGGCAGGGAACATCAGATACATAAATGAATAAGAGAGCGCAACATATTTCTTTTTAGTAAGCTCCAGAGCTATTAAATACACAAATATCGCTCCAAGCGCCAACACAATTGTTTGGGTGACTAATAGAGTTTGCGGGCCTGAATAAAATAAATATAGGGGAGCAAGTCCTGCAAGTAAAATATCATTATGAATCGCCATACGTTTAATCGTTGCCGACCCTTCCGGATCCGTAAGCTCCAAAATCCGTCCTCGTGATGTGTTATACACGGTCTGATCCATAATTCCCAAGTCATAATAATTAGCATGTAGCGAGTTAAAACGATGCAGAGTAAAAAAAGAGAACCATGCGATGTAGATTGCTACAAAAATCCCCAAGAGAATTCCAAATTTGCGGCGCGCAATGATTTCAAGCATGCTCAATTATACCATTCATTTGTTTCCGGAATGAAATTTCTTATGAACTTCACGCAAACCAAAGTTGGTTACATGTGTATAAATCTGAGTAGTCGCAATATTTTTGTGTCCTAACATTTCTTGCACCGATCGAATATCGGCGCCATGTTGTAATAAATCGGTAGCAAAAGAATGTCGTAACACATGGGGTCCAATTCGAAAAAGAATTCCCGCCAACAATCGATATTTATCGACCAATCGCTCGATCGATCGGGGAGTGAGGCGCGATTTTTCATCGGTCAGCTCATCGCTTGCTTTGGGACCACTATATCGAATAAACAACGGTTTGTACGGATCATCGCGTGCATCCAAATAATCCGATAGGCGCTTTATTGCATTTTCCGACAAAAAAACCACGCGGGCATGCCCGCCCTTTCCAAGAACACCAAACTCTCCTTCAGCCAAATTTACCATTGTCCGATCAAGTCCAGAAAGCTCCGAAACGCGCAGGCCCGTGGAAAATAAAACTTCCAAAATAGCTCTATCCCGTAGCCCCATAAGAGTCGATACATCTGGAGCGCTTAACAGTTTAGTGACTTGTTCATCAGTTAAAAACTTAATCGTTCGGTCATTCATTTTTCCAAGTTCTATCTGCTCAGGCGAGAGGACTTTATGATTTTTCTTAATTAAAAAACGAAAAAAAGAACGCAATGCCACCAAAAAATAATTTTGTGTTTGCCGTTTTAACTCACCTTTAAATGGATTAAAATACTCACGAGAAAGATACAGTCGAAATTTTCGAATCGTTTCTTCGTCGATATTTTCAACCTGCCACGAAGCACCATCTTTGATCATCCAATCTTGAAAGAAGCGAAGATAGTATGAATACATTCGAACAGTTTTTTGAGATAAATTCTTATCAAGTTCGCAATATTCCAAAAATCGATCAACCGCTTCTTTTAAGTCCATATATTTCATATTAAACGACGTTACTACAATATTCAACAACTTCTGTTGACAAAGGAATAATATTGTATACTGTAGCCATATGTCCGAACGAGTGGGGGCTCGACCGGTAGATATAAATACGCTTTTAGCAGACAAGCCTGAACTGGCGAATCTATTCGTTCAAATCCAAGATATCTACGATCGGTTTGATAGGGGAGAATTGACTCCAACTGAAGCTGATAATGCACTTACGGCTGCAGGATTAACGGACGAATTGGAAGAAGCCGATCCAACGCTCGACAATAAAAGCTTTCATTCAATATTCATGGAAAATAGAAGACAAGGTCTCAGGGTAGTAGCGCCAACGATTATCGATGAATCTTTAGAAGAACCTCCAGAAGAATCTTCACAAATCGCCGCATAAACCTGTGCTTTGGCCCCTACGAATATGTTAGAATAGAGCTCTCTGGAGAGGTCGCATAGTGGCCGAGTGCGCACGCTTGGAAAGCGTGTAAGGGTCAAACCTTCGAGGGTTCGAATCCCTCCCTCTCCGCCCTCGCTCGCCGAAACGAGCTACGACGGACAAGTCCGCAAGCTGGTCGGGAAGGAGAGAAATCGAATACAAATAACATATGGAGAGGTCGCATAGTGGTCTAGTGCAGCGGTTTACTAAACCGCCGTATCGCAAGATACCGCGAGTTCAAATCTCGCCCTCTCCGCCACACATTCGCGAGTTCAAATCCCTGCCTGCCGGCAGGCAGGTCGCCCTCTCCGCATAAATTACAGCCGACTTCATGACCTCTTGACATTCCAAAAACATCGTGTTAATATCCCTATAAGGGGGATATATCTATGGCATACCGACCAAAAAATACACACGAACGAATTACACACCGCCTAAAAATTTCCAGAGGACATTTGGATAAAGTTATTCAAATGATGGATGACGACGCCTATTGCATTGATATTATGCATCAAATACAGGCCATTGAGTCTGGTCTTAAAGGAACAGGCAATCTATTACTCGAAAATCATCTTAAAGGATGTGTGACCAATGCCATTTCCGAAGGAAAAGCTGATGAGTCAATAGCAGAAATAATGGAAGTATTCAAAAAAAAATCGTAATATGACAAAAAAAACATTTGATGTTGTCGGCATGCACTGCGCGTCTTGCGTACGCGTTATTGAGCGAACTTTGCAAAAAGTAGAAGGAGTTCAGGAAGCAACAGTAAATTTAGCAACTAATAAGGCGACGGTTCAATACAATGAGCATGCTTCAGAACAAGCTATGGCAACTGCGGTGAATAAAGCTGGGTATACATTAGTCCTCGAAGAAACATCTTCAGAACACCATATGGAAATGGGCTCAACTATGAATTTGAAAGAGCACGTCTATATTTCCATGATTTTAGTTTCTATAAGTGCTCTCATCATGATTTGGGATGTTCTTATTCCCATGAATCTCGTAGTCAAAGAATTCTTCCATCATGTTCTTCCTCTTTTTGCAACATATATGTTGTTTGTTGTAGGAAGACCGTACTTAGCTGGCATGTGGCGGTTTATAAAGTACAAACGAGCAGACATGGATTCACTCGTGGGAATTGGAACATCAGTTGCATTTCTGTACAGCTTTATTATTTCTGCCTTTGAAGAATCACTTGCGCCGTATGTAAACACTGAGCATACGTACTATGACGTCACAATTGTTGTAATTGGGCTCATTACACTAGGAAAATATCTTGAGGCAAAAGCAAAATCACATACGTCCGATGCTATCAAAAAACTAATGGGATTGCAGGCAAAAACTGCACGAGTCATACGCGATGGGAAAGAGATTGATTTACCCATAGAGCAGGTTGTTGTAGGAGATGAAATACGAGTTCGTCCCGGAGAAAAAATACCCGTAGATGGCGCTATCATCGAAGGAGAATCTGCGATCGATGAATCAATGGTAACGGGCGAAAGCATGCCGGTTGATAAAATAATGGGTGCACAAGTCATTGGAGCAACCATTAATAAATCGGGAAGTTTTATTATAAAAGCTACCAAAATTGGATCGGACACTATGCTTGCGCAAATTATTACGCTGGTTCAAAATGCACAAGGATCTAAGGCGCCCATTCAACGACTGGCTGATAGAGTATCGGAAATATTTGTACCTTCTGTCTTGGTAATTGCCGTACTTACATTTGTAGGGTGGGTTGCAATATCGGGAGATTACATTAATGGCCTGGTGAGTATGATTGCTGTTCTTGTAATTGCCTGTCCGTGCGCCATGGGACTTGCTACACCAACCGCAATTATGGTGGGAACTGGAAAAGGTGCGCAGCATGGTATTTTAATTAAAGACGCGCAAAGTCTGGAAATTGCCCATAAAATCACCACTGTTGTATTTGACAAAACAGGTACCTTAACCAAAGGCACCCCAGAAGTTACCGATATTATTCCTTTTGACATTTCAAAAAATGAATTACTTACTTTATCTGCATCAATCGAAAAAGGTTCGGAACATTCACTTGCCGAAGCTATTGTTAAAGAAGCAGAAACTAGAAAAATAAAACTTGGGAATACTAGCAAGTTTAAGGCAATAGCAGGCCATGGAGTTGAGGGAATCGTTAATAGTATGCATATTTACTTTGGTAATAGAAAATTAATGGAACGAGAGAATGTATCGCTACATGATCAGCTTAAGCAAATTGAAGCGTTGGAGCGTGAAGGAAAGACAGTAATGATGATGGCGACAAGTGGAAAACTTCGTGGCTTAATCGCTGTTGCCGACACCGTAAAGGAAAGTGCTAATGAAGGCGTTAAGGCGTTACAAGATAAAGGGATCGAGGTAGTAATGATTACGGGCGATAACCAGCGAACAGCTCATGCAATGGCCCAGAAAATTGGAATTACGAGGGTTTTAGCCGAAGTTCTACCTCATCAAAAAGAAGAAGAAATTAGGAAAATCAAAAAAGAGGGAAAAATTGTGGCAATGGTAGGTGATGGTATTAACGATGCCCCTGCGTTAGCGATTGCCGATGTAGGAATCGCAATGGGTTCAGGAACTGATGTGGCAATTGAATCTGCAGATATAATTTTAGTAAATAAAGATATTAGATCAGTAGCCGCTGCAATTGTGTTATCACAAAAAACGATGAGAACGATTAGACTCAACTTGTTCTGGGCATTTGGCTACAATATACTATTGATTCCAGTTGCCATGGGACTTCTATATCCATTCTTTCAAATAGTTTTGAATCCAATTTTTGCATCTGTCGCTATGGCATCAAGCTCAGTATCGGTCGTTACTAATTCACTACTTTTAAAAAGAGTTAAAATAAACACATGAATCTTTGGGTCATATTTATAACCGGTCTTACCGTTGGGGGACTCACATGCTTAGCGGTCCAAGGAGGATTGCTGGCATCAGTTATTGCAGCACGCGAGGAAGAAGAAATTGAAAGCGGAGTAAATACAAAGAATCCGTTTCTACCAACGCTTGCATTCTTAAGTACTAAGCTCGTTGCGCATATAATTCTTGGGTTTATTCTTGGAGCATTTGGCGGTGCAATTGGCATTAACCAGTCAGTGCAAATTGCCATGCAATTTGTTGCGGGAATCTACATGATAGCAGTTGCAATGAATTTGCTTAATGTTCATCCACTATTTAGACATGTTGTTATCCAACCCCCACGCTTCCTAACAAGAAAAATTAAGAATCAGTCAAAAAGCAAAGACATATTCGCCCCAGCATTTCTTGGAGCAATGACAATTTTTATTCCCTGCGGGACAACACTGGCAATGGTGGCGCTTGCAATAAGCAGTGGAAGTCCAATATCGGGAGCGCTCATTATGGCAGCTTTTATTCTTGGCACTGCGCCATTATTTTTTGGTGTTGGTTGGATAACCAATATGTTAGGAGATAATTTTCGAACAAAATTTTTAAAGATTGCAGCTTTTGCAGTATTATATTTGGGAATTGTTTCGGTAAATGGAGCACTCGTAGCATCGGGTTCGTCAGTGACTCTTCAATCCATAACTGGTCTTGCGCCAATTCAGAGCCAACAACCAGGAGCAGCAAATCAAAATATAACTATCACCATAACATCGGGCGGATATTCACCTAATTATTTTACAGTTAGCAAAGACATGCCCGTTACGCTCAACCTTATAAGTAAGGATGTGTATAGTTGCGCTTCAGCATTTCGAATTCCATCTCTTGGAATCAGTAAAAATTTACAACCCAGCGAATCGCACACTATAACATTTACTCCTAAGCAAGTCGGTAAAATCCAGTTTACTTGCTCAATGGGCATGTATCAGGGAGTTATTGAGGTAATATGAGTAATATAATTAAAAAACAACTAAAGATCGACGGAATGCATTGTTCGAGTTGTGCGATGAGTATTGATTTTGATCTTGAAGATTTAGATGGAGTACACGCAGTAAAAACAAATTACGCTCGAGCGCAAACAGAAATAGAATTTGATGAAACGAAAATTGACTTAAGTACTATCCTTAAGCAAATTCAAAAAAGCGGATACCGCGTCAGCATTGAGCAGGGGAGCGCTGAATGATAGAATAAGTAGATGTTAATCGACGTAAGAACAAAAGAGGAATATGATGAAGAACATATCGAGGGAGCAGTATTACATGATGTTATGAGTATGGTGCATGGGGTTTTTCCACAGATTCCCAAAAGTGAAAAAATAACCCTATATTGCCATTCAGGTAGCAGATCTATGGTGGCAAAAGAATTAATGGAAAAGGCGGGATTTACTAACGTTACCGATGGCGGCAGCATGAATGATTTAATGTGAAATTATGAACACGTACAACTGGTATTCACAACTTATAAAACCATCCTGGGCACCACCGAGTTGGCTTTTTGGGCCAGTATGGAGCGTGCTTTATGCGATTATTGCAGTTTCTTTCGGAACGATTTTTTATAAAGCATTCACCAAACAAATCCCCAGATATGTTGCCTTACCATTTGCCTTAAACCTCTTTTTCAATTTTTTATTTACACCGATTCAGTTTGGATTAAAAAACAATCTCCTTGCCTCAATCGATATTTTACTTGTCGTGAGCACGCTGATTTGGGCACTTTACACTATTTGGCACACTGTGCCAAAGCTTCGTTGGGTAGTCTACGCTAACATTCCGTATCTATTATGGGGAATGTTTGCGTCAGCTTTACAGCTTACCGTGACTTTTCTAAACAATTAATATTTAGAAGATATACAATAAACTTGGGATTTATTAATTAATAATTAAAAAAACAAGGACACATATAAAGCTTCGTGGGTATTATGTGTTGCGACAGCGGGTTCATTTTTTGGACATGGAATGTTTGCCATACAGGGAAAAGAAGGCTGGTTTCAATATTTTGAAGCAGTTTCAATTACTAATCCAGAAACAATTACTTCATTGTTATTTATGGTTGGTATTTTAGATATCTCTCTTGCTATACTCGTACTTATAAAGCATGTCCGAATCGCTCTATTATGGATGGCTCTTTGGGGATTATGGACGGCAATGATTAGATGGCCGGTAGGACCTGATCCAATTTGAGATTTTGTTGAAAGGTGGGCAAATTGGGGCGCCCCACTTGCATTACTTTATTTAATTGGCTGGCCAAAAAAAATTGAAAGAGTGGTTTAAGTAGGGGAGAAGTTACTTAGAAGCCAGATTGCTGGGCGTCATAGCATTGCGAGCCAAAGTAATGATCGCGACTTCTCGTTCTAGCAACCAAAATAGACGTCTTTTCTCGATAATCATAAATTGCAGCGACCAATTCTCACGCGCATACTCATTTAGTGTTTGCTCAATCCGTTCTAAAGGCAATTTTCCAGTACCAAAAACAATCGTACTCACTCCACCTTCCTTAACCATGACAACTTTGTATTCTTTCATATTAGTTACTTGCAAATTTCCATTAATGTATATACTATACTTTATACATGGAATCAAATCTACAAGAACAAATTGTACCTCCGAATGCTATTCAAACTAATGCTCACGTAGATTTAACTGGTATTAATTACAAACTTCTATCACTCGGACTCTTAATTACTGTTTTAGTTCTCAGTTATTTTTTGTATACCACAAAGAGCTCTAAGCAAACAGACACCGCTTATGCTCCTGCTCCCACAGATACTCTCGAGATAGCCCCAACAATGGAAAAAGAATTAGTAGTAGTTCCTTTAGAAAAGCAAATACAAACTACATGTGGTTTCACAATTGGATACCCAGTCGGTTGGCAAGGAGAACAATCATTCATTACTACGAAAATAGGGGATTGCGTATACCTAACAGCTCCTGATTATGCATTTTCAGGAGATACCCGCGAAGGTTTATATGTCCAAGTCACGCGAAAACAAATGAAATCACTTGAAGATTATATTCAATATGAGGAGTCATTTATCGAGCCCAAAACATCCGTAGCAAATAAAGTTAACGAAATAATCGGCACTTATGAGGGTATTTCATATAATGGTTTAGGCTTCAATGCTGGAAAGTCATTTATCTTTTACCAAGGTAATTTTGTATATGAAGTCAATTATCCTGCTATAACTTCAGAACAAGACATTCAAACAGTTGAGTCTATAATCGCATCGATAACATTTTAATTGGTCTCTCAAAAGCTTATCACCACTGACCGATTTGTTTTTTCTTCTCTAAGTTAAGGGGTAAAAAGGGGCAATCGACACAATTAGACTTGTTGTTCGGATTGGACTCCCTTATTTCGGAAGTATACATACCATACCATAACACCTGTATATAACGTATAGAGCGTAAGCTGCAACACGTCCATATGTCTGGTTACTCCAAATATCGCTTTTACCATATCGGCTACAAATGCATTACTAGGAATGAATGGGAGTGCGATACGAGAGAATTCTGGAATTAGTCCGACTTCTGCAAATTCATGTACACCTCGAGCCAAAAGTCCGGCTGCAAATAAAATCAAGAGTCCGCTCGTTACTCGGAACGCGTAATACACAGGCAAACGGAGTGTTGCACCAAATAGAGCGAGTGAAACCAATAATCCTCCCACGAGCCCTGCACCAAAACCGGTAAACACCTGCTGTGGACTTGATGAAAAATAAATGGTTGTCAAAAATAGTACAATTTCAATTCCTTCTCGGAAAACGGCAGTGAACGCCAAGACAAACAACCCCTTTTGTTCTTCTTTTTCAACCGTTGCCTGCACCTTTTGTAATAATTTCACTTTGTAGTGAGAAAAATACTTATGCAAAAAGAACACAGCCCATGTAAGAAATACCGCTGAGGTGATCATTAAAATCCCTTCAATTATTTCCTCAACTTTCCCCGTATAAATTTTTTGTATTTGAAATCCAAAGATACTCCCTGCGACTAAAAGAAGAATAGAGGTGAGTCCTGCGGTAATAGTTGCAAACCAAACCGTTCTAATTCCTTTTGTTTGGTTCAATTTAGTAAGAATTCCTAGTATGGTGGCGACAATGAGTGAAGCTTCAATAACTTCACGGAAGGTAATTAAAAATGCAGGTAGCATAGAGCGTCAGTATAAAGAATTTACCTCGTAATTTCAATACTTCAATCTCGTGCTATACTTGAAACTTATGGACTTAGATGACGCTAAAAACATAGTTTTTAAAGAAAAACCATCCTTTGCAAGTTTCTACAAAGTATGGGGAAGTAAAACGTGGGCTGAATATGCGGCCGCCAATTACGAGCCCCCGGAGCTCGGAAATGATATGCTCTCGAAAGAGCTTCTGGATGCATTCAAAAACGTATTAAGTTCCTCGCTCGATACCGCTACAATAAACAGTGCAATCAAAGCTCTCCAAAAAACCAACTTTGTTAGCACCGCCGATCATCATGGAATTTTATGCCATCCTTTTTTTTCAAATAATACAATTCTGCGATCGAGCAGGGAAGAGACCATACTTACTTTTGCATGTGGGGGAATTTCATTAACTAATTCATCATATCCACGTGGAATATTTTTTCATGATAAAAATTTGAAAGAAATTCGTATGCCGCTTGTTTCTCGAAAAACGGGAAATTTGCCCGTGTATGGACACGAACCGATTACAAAAAAGCAGTTACAAAGCCACAAAAAAATGGCTCGATTTATGGACATATCAAAACAAGCTCGCAAAAATTTGATGCTTTTTTTTGATGCTCTTTTGGAGGATGAAAAAATGTGGAAGCTGGAAACTCTTAGTGACCAGTTCACTCGTATTAATAGCATTCTATGGCGCCGGCTTTTTGGAGAACATAAAAATCTTATTTATGTAAGTTGTGAAGATGTGGTGAGGGAGCTATTATTAAATATCCATTTAGTAAAAAAGACGCCGATGAACGACTTGTTCTTCGACCCGAGTGTACGAGAGCGATATATCGAAAATTTTGATGGAATAACCGGTGCCCATGCCGGGCAGGAGTACGGAACGCATTTTTTTTGGCATATTAAACACGAACATCACACGCGAGTACCGTTGTGGATTAACGGAAATGAACTCGTTTCGCCCGATAACCATTTTAAAATCAGCCTCGATGCGGACTCTATTACCCAAGGCTTAAAAAATAGAACACTCCTTCCGAGCACGTCACTTTGCTATAGCATGCTTTCGTTTTACTATGGTCTCACGCTGGGTGGGGGATTCTCGCAAATTCAGTACTTGGGACAGATGAAGGAAGCATACAAAAAAACTTCTGGTCATCCTGAACAAAGCAATCTTCGTCATCCTGAACTTTCCGCCTCTGGCGGATCAGGATCCCAAAACAACCCTCCAACAAACATTTTCACCGGCGAATGCGTTCAATTAGGACTCACTGATGGCAAAAAAACAGTACCCGCCACGCTCTTTGATATACTGTTATGGAACAGGGGAGACGTTACGCAAATCTATGAGAGCTTTAAGACTGCTCCTCTGCAAGCATCCCTCGACCTTATGATGCCCGAATATGTACAAATAGTAGCCGGAAAAAAACCCGTCATTGTCGATTTACCCGAAATTCCAAAAACACTGTATGTCGACTAACAGGTGCCCTTATTGTGGAAACAATCCAGTAAACCACCGAGCTATAAAATTGGCAGAAAGTATTGATCTGCTGTTGACTCCCATGCTTTTGGGTATGAACAGATTCCATCACCCGATTATAGATAAAGTTATTTTTACGACCATTAAACTCTCTGTTTTCCCACTAAAATACTTAGGAGTGTGGAGTTTTCACGAGGATATTTCCCAAGCTCGTTCGGACCGCTCAAAAGTCATTTGGAGCGAGGCGCAAAAAAGGGGAATCCGCATGCAGGGAATTTCAGTATGGGGAAAACCAATTGAACAATATCGAGCCCACGTTGAGGGAAAGTGGCGCTATTTTGAAAGCCTCCCAATTCCTACACAGTACAATCAGCATACGTTTACGTGGATAGACGACAAGGCAAAATTACGCGCCCATTTGCAGAAAAACAACATCCCCGTAGCGCATGGTGGGTACGCAAAAACATTCAAAGAAGCATTAGAAATTTTCAAAAGCGGCACTCAGCCATTCATCGTAAAACCCCGCACCGGATCTCGCGGCCGACACACCACAACACATATATATACGAAGGAGGAGCTTAAGGAAGCTTTCACGATTGCTAAACAACTATGCTATTCTGTAATTGTCGAAGAGCATTTACAGGGAAGTGTATACCGAGGAACCTACGTGAATGGGGAAGTAGTAGGCATTTTACGAGGCGACACAGCAAAGATAATTGGCGATGGTAAGCAAACGATTAAAGAGCTTATTTCCAAAAAAAACGCTTCAAAACACGCACAAGTTTCCGACGTTTCCATAACTCCAAAACTCAAAGATTTTCTAACTCGTCAAAAACTCTCACTCTCGACTGTTCTAAAGAGAGGACAAAAAGTGACCCTTTCAGAAAAAATTGGCGCTGAATACGGCGGATTTCGGGCAGAAATGTTGCCGCGAGCGCATCCAAAAATTCTTGAATATCTCAAAAAAGCAGGGGACAGTATCGGTTGCATAGTGGTCGGCTTTGACTTTATAATCAATGATGTAACCGGCGACCCCGATACTCAAAAGTGGGGGATTATTGAAGCAAATTCACTGCCTTTTATCGATTTACACCACGCGCCGCTTGCCGGCAAGCCAATTAACGTTGCGGCTAAAATTTGGAATTTATGGACACTTCCACCCAGGGACTAACTCAAGAACACGCGAAAAGACTATTGCTCCAATATGGAAAAAACGAACTAAAAGACGACACAGGACCAACTCCACTTCTCATCTTCTTTTCTCAATTTAAAAGTATTCTAATTCTCCTCCTTATAGTTGCTGCTATTGCATCGCTTACATTAAACGACGTTGTAGATGGATTACTTATCCTGGGAATTGTTTTTTTGAATGCTACTTTTGGATTTATTCAGGAATACAAAGCGCAAAAATCAATCCAAGCCCTTAAAAAACTTACCGTTGCACAGGTACGTGTAAAACGGGGTGGGGAAGAGCTCGAAATTCCAAGTACGATGCTTGTGCCAGGCGATATTATTGTGCTCGAAGAGGGAAATAAAATTCCAGCTGACTGTATTCTGGTAGAAAGTGTGCACTTTGAAGTCAATGAAGCAGCCTTAACTGGAGAGTCGCTACCTGTTCAAAAAAGTCTCTTAAATGTAGAAGAGTCGCACATTTTCTTAGGAACTACCGTTACTAAAGGCCGCGCTCTTGCTCGCGTAGTAACCACCGGAATGCAAACTAAGTTTGGAAAAATCGCAGCTTCACTTGCGAAAATGCCTGAAGAACAAACCACCACTCAAAAACGACTTGCAACACTGGGGACTCAATTGGGATTTTTAGCGTTAGCAGCAAGCTGTATTGTGTTCGCCCTTGGCTATTTGCGCGGGCAACCGGTAATTGAACTCTTGTTAACCAGTATTAGCCTTGCTGTAGCTGCTGTTCCCGAAGGATTGCCTGCAATTATTACCGTTACACTTGCTGTGGGAATGCAACGCATGGCAAAAAAGAAAGCAATTCTGCGAAAATTAGCTGCCATTGAGTCATTGGGAAGTACCACGCTTATCGCAACAGACAAAACAGGCACGCTTACAAAAAATGAAATGCGGGTTTCAAAAGCGTGGTACGAAGGAGAAAAAACATTACAGCAACTGCTAAAAGTAGGAGTTTTGTGCAATAACGCACAGCTTATATATAAACATGGTCATGATTCATTTGATGTACTCGGAGATACGACTGAGGGAGCATTATTACTTTTCGCTCAAAAGCATGGAGTAATTGAAGATAAAGAAAAAAAACAAGGAACCTTGGTGGAAGAATTTCCATTTGATCCGACTATAAAAATAATGTCGATCGTGTGGAAACAGGGGAAAGAATTACAGTTACTTACTAAGGGTGCTCCGGAGTCGCTCCTTGAGCGTTCATCAAAAATTCTTATTAATGGGAAAGTGCACGCACTCACCGACGAGAAAAGAGTACAAATCGAGAAGGAATTTACCTCATTCGCTAAACATGGATTACGCATTATTGCGCTAACCTCCAAGGATATTCACGCAAAGCCGTCAAATAGAGTGTCTGCTGAAAAAGATCTTACATTTTTGGGATTTGTGGGTATAAGCGATCCTCCGCGCGAGGAAGTTGCTTCTGCAATAGAAATGGCACGAAAAGCAGGCATAAAAACAGTAATGATTACTGGCGATAATGAGCTTACGGCAAATGCAATTGCGACGAGTATTGGATTAATACAAGAAAATGAAGAAATTATTACGGGTAAACAGCTTCAAGAACTCTCAGAAACTGAACTATTAGTAAAATTAGACAAAATTCGTGTGTTTGCTCGAACTACCCCAGATCAGAAAGTATATATTGTGCAATTATTTCAAAAATTAGGCCACATTGTGGCAGTTACGGGCGATGGGGTAAATGACGCTCTTGCGCTCAAACAAGCGCATGTAGGAGTCGCTATGGGCATTACCGGAACCGATGTAGCCAAAGAAGCTGCCGACATGGTAATTACCGATGATAATTACGCCACTATTGTGACCGCAGTGTATGAAGGGCGAATTATTTTTAATAATATAAAGTCGACTATTAAATATTTGATTGGTAGTAACTTAGGAGAGGTTGTTATAACTGTCATTACGGTCGCGCTCGGATGGCCGCTTATTTTTACCCCGATTCACTTGCTGTACATTAATTTGGTATCCGATGGCTTGCCCGCGCTTGCTTTAGCGCTTAATACTACATCTAACGCGAATATCCAAACGTCTAAGCCGTCACGATTACAAACATTTGATCGGTTTGACGCGTGGTGGTTTGTAGAAGTTAATATCGCCACCGTACTCGTTACGCTTGCTGCATTCTTAATTGGAAGTACTACGAGTATTCAGACAGGGAGAACCCTAGCGTTTACCACATTTATCTTTGCTCAAACTCTCGTACTACTCGATGTATGGCTCGCGCAAAGATCAGTACTTTCTACATCGCTTGTGAGTAGCAATGTATTTCTAGCAGCGTTTTTACTTCCTATCGGCATGCAATTTGCGCTGCTTTATTTTACACCTCTAACCCAGCTCTTTAGCCTTGCGCCACTGTCTACGCATCACGTATTACTTGCCTTTATTCTAGCAGGTATATTGCTCCTTGTTTCTGAGTCGCGCAAGGCATTTGGAAAAAAATTATTCTACAATTAACTGGCCAGCTTGGCCATTTTTACGATGCTGTCCAACAGAACAGTAAAATTCAAATGTACCAGCTTTTGTGGCGGTAAATTCAACCTCGTTCGTTTCTCCAGATTTGGTGATAGGTAATTTCACCCCCAATTCATCGATTACAAAATCATGCATCATGTCTTTACTCGTCATGACGACTTTAATTTTATCTCCGACCTTCGCCTTAATCACATTTGGTTTGTAATAAAAGCCTCCAGCCTCGATCGTAACCGTTTGAACTGATGCTTCCGCAGCTGAATCAGACGTTTCCTTGATTTCGGTATCAGCGTCAACAGAAGTATCTGAATCTTGTTGCATCATTTCTTCTTGCGTTAATTCTTGTGTTTGAGATTCAACGTTTTTTACGTCACGCGATCGCATAAGTAAAAATCCTCCAACTAACACTAAAATAAGAACTACGATTCCTCCCATAACCTTCATATTGCTGTTTTGTGAAGTTGTTGTTTCTTCCATACTTTTCACCTCCTTTCGACTCGCTACGCTCACTCAAGGCCTGCGGCCTTTCATTTTCTAGAGCCCAGTCTAGAATAAAATTCTTCAAAATGCAAGTGAGGTGATTAATTAAATACGGCGCGAGATATCTGATCCGCCAGCTGGCGGAGAAGCTTGTTGGGAGGCCCGTTCCGATACGCAATGGAATGGGAGGGAACCCACTTCAAGCTGAGAATCATGATATCGAGCGGAGTATTATATTTGAGTTTTCAAGAAATCAATCGTCTCTTGCGCAGTATTAAATTCCATCAACTTCATTCGCAATTCAGATGCTTCATCAAATCCAGAAACATATATTTTGTAGAATTTTTTCATGATCGCAAAATGCTTAGTGGATCCCCATGTTTCATTAAAGAGAGTGAGATGTTTTAGTAAATGTTCCAATTTTTCTTTTCTCGGAAACGTTGCGAAATCCTTTTCTTTATCAAATACATACAAATTCTTAAAAATTCCTCGTCCCATCATAACACCATCAATTCCATACTCTACATGCTTTTGTTGCGCCTCTTTATAACTCAAAACATCTCCATTCCCAATAATCAAAGTAGGGGAGTCAAGTTTATTTCGCAACTCCACCGCTTTCCCAATTTCATCCCAGTGCGCGGGTACTTCCGACATTTCAGCAACGGTCCGACCATGGATTATCAGTGCATCCAATTGTTGTTCAAGCAAGAAACCTATCCATTCTTCCGTTTGAATCGTTTTAATTCCCAAGCGAGTTTTTACACTGACCGGCAGCGTACCCGCACCTTTTTTTGTAGCCGCAATAATTGCCGCAACGCGCTCATACTTTCCAATTAATCCAGAACATGCATCGTTTTTTATTATCTTTTTAACCGGACAGCCCATATTTATGTCAATACCTTCAAATCCCATACCAACTGCAATTTTTGTGGCTTCATAAAATTTATCCGGATCCGTTCCCCATAATTGTGCAACTAGGGGTTTTTGACGGAGTGGGGAAGTGCGGAGTCGATGCATAACGGCTTTAGCTCCTACGGAGAGCATGCCGTCGATATTCGTAAACTCGGTAAAAAAAACGTCTGGTGCAGCACAATTGGCAATTATTTGCCTAAAAACCATGTCGGTAACATCGTCCATGGGAGCTTGAACTAAAAAAGGGCGGGGGAGCGTTTTATACATACCTTATGAACCCGACTTGGCCAGACGCTCGAATACAACAGATCGATCAAGCGCATTCACTTCGTCAGATTCATCGGCAATGATATCACATAATTTGTTTCCAACCAAACAAAGTGCATAGTCATTCGCTCTAACTTGACCATCCTTATTAATATCCGCAGCTTTCTCGAATGATATAGAATCTCCGGTAACTTCTTCGTCGGCGACAGATAATTCAAATCGAATACCATCATCACTCGTGTTTTTTTGAGGGCAAGAAACCGATGTGCCATCGTCATTATTAACATCGCACGTTATCATTGCTCGATTTTGCGCAGGAACAGTAGCTGGAATTGTTTGAGAAAAGCGACCTGTTGCTCCGGGAACAATTAACACTTCATTATCGTACGTTTGGCAATTATTTCCTGCAATATCACATGCCTTTACACTAACCGATTCGACTGTTTTTTCGGTCGATTGGTTGGTGATTACGAATGTTGATGTGAGAGATAGAGGACCGGAACTGGAACCGGGACCTTTCGATCTTCCTGAACCCGTTCGGGGTCGTGGAGCAATAGCAGCTCGGCCACATACATCATCAAAAATTTCTGCTATCGTAGCTGGCAATTCAGAGATATTAATTACTTCTTTTGAAATTTCCTCCATGAAACCACGATCTGAATAAGCTCCAGTGTTCACGAAAATACCATACGTATTATCTTTGTTTCTCATTACTAGAGAATCGACACGAGCATTCCCGTATTTTTTAGTTGTACAAATTCTGTCACAAAATCCTGCAATGTCTCGATTATACTTGTCAGAAACATTCTGATCAGGATCGCATCCATCGGCTTTTCGATTAGTATCTTGACCTCGCATCGCACCACCATCAGCATATACGCAGAATGCATTTCGTGCACCGCCATAACGAACTACCGAAGGTAACCCATCGGAAATAAATATGGTTTTACCTGAACTTTTTTCAAGAGCTTCTTTCATATTCGTCCAGTGTAGTCCAAGCGTAATAGGGAATTGAAATGCACTCGCAGTAAACGGACCCGATGGATTACTTACATCGCGGGCAAAATAATTAGTGTAAAAGTCGATTTTGTCTTGTGGATGTGCAGTACCGTACGATCTAACAGCCGATGTAATATCGCTCTGATATTCCTTTAATTTTTCTTGTGTGGTTTCTGATGCATCGATCATGAAAGTAATTTTGGCGCTACACGATGGGGGAGTGGGGACTCTGCTTGGTATTTGCGTGGGGGGATTAGTTGGTGGTACTGTAGGAATTCTGCTTGGTACTCGGGTAGGAGGATTTGTAGGCGGAATAGAAGGTGTTCTGCTTGGAAGCACACCAGTAGGTGTTATTCCCGTTGGTCGCACTACTGTTGGTGTAATGGTCGTAGGTACCACAGTACTAACTGGCGTCTGCGTTACCACAACTCCCACACACGCCTTTGCATTTTCTGTAATCGTATAATCCGTCCGTACTTGCTTACTTTGAGCACCTGAAAGTGTGTAATACGAGAATGTTACCGTAACCGGGCTACCATCTTTAAGCCATGTCGGCAGGTTTCTGAAATAATAGAAATCAACTTGTGGGTTTACTTTTGAATGGGGATTAGCATCATTTCCGCTTCGAACCTGCACATGAAGCGCGCCTTTGGGTACTCCGGGAGCAGTATATGAAGTATTTGGATTCCATTCTATTAATAAATTATCCAAAGGATCATTTGGGGCAGGCTTCCACATTCGATAGGGAATTGGGCTGTTAGGACCAGTAAAACCGCTTGAGGCGGGGACTACTACATCAGCCAAACCAATGTCGTAGCTTTGGCCTTTTGCAGAAAGTGTAATTTTATTGATTAATGGGTCTACAACGACTCTAAATGCTGCTCCGCAAACAAGCGATCGCGATGTGAATGATCCGCCTGGATTTCCCGATGAACCACTAGTACGTGGAGTTGGGCGCACATACCCAGGACATTGGCGCGTATCATTTACATATTTCTGCTGACATGTATACGTGCTTAAATCGCATGCAAGCGAAATACCGGTGGCATGGTCAATACCATTACATTGTTCTGTATTCCTGCAACTCTGATTACATTGTCCAAGTGAATTGGGACCGGTTGCATTACAAGGCGGATTTTTAGGGTCACGAACAGCTACGCATTTACCAATTGATCGATCGCATGTAGTTTGTGTTCCGGTCGTAGAATCCAAGCCGCAATCTCCACTAGTTGAACATGTTTTTCCACACACTGCTCCTGCGGCTTGTGAACGCACGTCTTGACTTTTATTCACACCTAATCCAAAAATAGATCCAACCACCATTACAAATAGGGAAGCGACAGTGAATGTTAAAGCAATTTCACCACGAGTAGAATATCGACGACGCATAGCCATACTATCATTATACACACTATTGATTTATTTGCGTACTTTGACCAAATCGTTCGGTAACGACAGAGAAGTCTTGAGCATTGATCACATTATCGGGAATAATATCACATGATTTAGCGCCTGATCCAGCGATCTGGCGCTGACACAACACATAATCAATCGCATTCACCCGACCATCATTATTAATATCCGAAGCCTGTAAATATGTTTGAGCAGATCCCGATACTAATCGATTTGTTGTACTTAATTTAAACTGAACACTTTCATTTTGTGTTTCTTTTCGCGGACAGGGCAGGGAAGAGCCATCGGTATAGCCAATGCTACAGGTAAGTAATTCTCGACTTGTTACCGGAACACTATCCGGAATTACCTGTGAAAAGCTCTTGGTTTGCTGAGGAGCAACCTGAACAGGATTTACAAAGTCTCTACATTCGGTGCCTTGATCAGAACAGGTTTTAACAGTAACTTTCTGAATAGTTTTGGTGGATTTGTTTTGCAAGCTAAATGATGTTGATAACCGACGTGCTGGGCCCACCGGGGAACCACCAGCAGGACACAGATTAGCAAGTATCGATGGCAACTCTTTAATAAATGAATCTATAGATGGATGATATTTCCCACCATTGGCTAGTGATTTATTCATATTATCTGTGTCGATTCCAGCCCCACCCGCACCAAGAGCTCCGATAGCGTGATTGGCATTAGATTTTCCTGGATCATTTGGTGCACGACATGCTTTATAATAGTCTACTCCATATTTCGCAACACATTCCGCAATTGTCTTATGGTTAGTGGCGGGATCTCGATTTTTAGCAACTGGGTCACAACCATTTATTTTATTTCCGTTATCATCGTATACACATATAATCTCACTCTTCGTTTCATCACCAGACACCGTTACAACACCATCAGATACAAAAATCTTTATATCTGCAACTGCTTTTTTCATTTCTTTAAATGCCATACCAATATTGGTCCAGTTTCTATCTCTTGAGAATTGAAAATTAATAGTGTTCGATCCTGATCCACTCTCATCAGGTGCTGTTATGTTAAATGTTTGATACGAATAATCTATTACATACGAACTCTTGAACGCGGTAAAGAATTTATTCAATTCATCCTGAAGATATAAAATATTATTAGTTTGTGACGCCGTATTATCAATCATAAAATACACGGATTTTCTACAAACAGGTGGGGTAGGGGTACTAGTAGGAGGAGTAGGCGTTACGGTTGCAGTTGGCGTAGGCGTTTTAGTAGGTGTAAGCGTCCCGGTAGGTGGGGTAGGAGTATTTGGCACACATGTACGAGAATTATGTGGTGGAGGTAATAAACAATACTTTTTATCAGCAGGATTTGGTGTTAAACGAACATATGTCGTCGAAGGAAATCTACACGTTATCCCTCTTCTTTCAGGATCGGCACATTGAGCTGTAGTCTCACATTCATTTCCACAGGCCACTTGTGCAGGAGGAACTGTCACAGTAGGTGTCACATTGGTGCAAATCTTTGCACGACCTTGTTGGGACCACTGGTGCTTTACTCCTGCCACTTTACCTTCATAGGTAATATCGACTCTATAACGAGCTGATCCGATCATCCATGAAGGCATTCTGAAATAATAGCGTCCTACTGATTCCAAACCACCACCCCCACCATTTAATGTAATTGAAATCTCATCAGATTTGGTAGGGTCAAATGTAACAAAAATTCCAGCACTTCCACCACTCGGATAGGTAATTGTTTTTCCAATTGGACCTTCTACTCCCGCAGGATCTTTATGTAATACCTTTGAATTATCAGCGACAAAAACATTTACTGGATTGTCTGGATCAGATATTGTCAATGAAAGCAATTGCGGGTCCCATCTAAACGTAAAGTCGACTTTACAGGGTAATTCTAACACTGAAAATGCAGTTCCAACTCCGGACCCTGTGGTTCCCGTAGGAATTGGTGACTCTGGATTACCCGTGACTCCGGTGCCACCAGTACCTCCAGATCCTCCCCCAACAGGAGCAACGCAAACTCGTGCCGGACATGTAAGACCTGTTTTACAATCTGTTGCGGTAATACACGACCCACCAACGTCTTGCTTAGTATCCCCGCCGACACGTGCCGTAACGCCCGGACAAGAATCCTTTGTTGACATAGGCCTACACTGTCCAGAAGCAAGATGACATAAGGTCTTAATGGGACTTTGGGCGCAATCACTATTCTTAGTACAACCAAAACTCCCACATTGAACCCCTCCGGCGGCGCTTGTTCGCACATCTTGTGGTGCTTGACGATTTAATCCAATTACTGTTCCAAAAAGCATTGTTACTAACGAGATTACGGTTAAAGTGAGTGCTATTTCCCCCTGTTTAGGAGCTGCAAAGATACGTTTAAAGCTTCTGGCAAAGACCATATACCTACGATTATATACATAGAGAGACATACCTTGCAAGGTGCAAATTTATGCCTATTTTGTGCCTGCCTGTCGGCAGACAGGCCTGAAAATGCAAGTCCCCGACCCCAACAAATGCCAGGGAACAGGGCAGTTTGGCTTGTTATATCAACATATTAGTACTTCCCCAAATGGCCTATAATAGGGGGAGACCCAAAATTTTGGATTAATACCGTTAGGGAGCAAATAGGCTAATTTGGCCAGCGGCGCAAGGGGAGAAATTAATACATTAATAGCAGATAACTAATGAACTGCAAAAATAGCACTTCCCTGAAGACGTCAAGACGAAACGTCGTAAAAGATACAATTTACGACGTTGTAGATCCTTGTTTCCCTGGCTACAAATACGCCTTATATACAAGTAGTCGGTTATGTGAATATTCTACGACAAATGAAAAGGAGGAGAAGAATGTTTGGCATGCAAATTACTGTTCTCTTTTAATAAGTTGGTCGTTCTACAATTTCGTAATTATTGCGTTTTGGCGGTACTCCCCAGAACGAGTACTCGGAGGGCTTTTACACGTGTTTATTTGGAGCGTTATAACGCTCCGTTTTGTGCTTTTTATGCCTAATTTTGCATGTTTAGCAAACAAAGTACCAGCGTGTTTTGGAGCGTAGTGACAGTCCGTTTGAACCATTTTATAGCTAACTTCTAGGCTCGTTTTCATGTTGTACGCATGGATATAGCCTCGTTTAGAGTATACGTGCTGTACGTCGATCCTACAGGGGCCCTGTTTAGAGCCTTATAACAATCTATCTTGATATTTTCGTGGCTAATTTACTGAACTTTGGACGTTTCTATTAGCAACACTTTAGAGCGTTATAATAAGCCATTCTGTAACTTTTATGCCTATTTTATTACGTTATCCACATTGTTAGCACACTAAGTCGGAGTGTAGCACATCGCTATTTGTAAAGAATTCTGAACATACTTTTGAAAACAAATATTTAAATAATTCCATATTTTGTTCAAATTACGCATAAATTATCAAATACTACAGGATAGTATATTGTCTTATAGCAAATTATACGGAAAACTCACGTCCGTCACTTTTCCTACTCCCCTCCTCCCTACTTTATGCCTAGGATCTCAACATCTAGGCACGATTTTTTTATAATTACGCATTAAATTCGTCTCGTATCGAGATATTGTAAGCAAGTGCTGAAGAAATTGAGCCATATTTACTAAGAAGTATTTTAAGAGTCTCACAAGGATGCGTCAGGCACGGCCTAGGCATGAATTAGGCACAAAACTCGCCACCTGGAAGGTGGACAGTGCGTAGATAACCTGGAAGGTGGACGATCTAAATTACCACTTAACAGTCAGGAGCGTAATCACAAACACAGCACCCAATACGAATAAATATTCCCGAATACGCTCTCTAAACAACCGCGATGTTAAATGCGCGCTTAAAAGTCCACACAAACTATAAAACAATGCAGTCACGACTAATGAAAATACACTGGGCGTAATCGGAATAAACGAGAACACCATAACTGCCTGTGCTAAAATAACGGAAACAACCAGTGCATGCTTAAATACCGACCGCTCGACATGCTCCTGTGGACTGATTGACCATACAAAGTGCAGAGCAAGTGGCAGTGACATTACAAAAATAAGTAGCCCATTCACCACAAACAGTAATCGCAATGAGAATAGCAAACTCGTCGCCAAAAACATTGTAAGTGTTAAGAATAAATAGTTAATCGAAAATGCTGCGCGATATAACTGCAGGCTCTTCTCTACTCCCACATTAAAAATATTCTGCGACAACAACAGTGCATAAATTGATATTGAATACAAAACGGCAAACGGCGCACGTGCCAACCATCGCTGCGGCAAGAAAAAATAGAACAAGTAAAAAACCACCGAAAAATATAAAGGAGGAACAAATAACATGAGCCACTCTTTATCCGTAATTCCCTCAAGAATTGAAAAATACGTTAGAAAATATACCAATACAATAATGGGAATAACAAAGAAACTAGCTGCTTCAAAACTAAAATAGGTAGAAACAATCATGAGAAGCGTTAGAAAAAAAGTGGAAATAATGAATCGTCGACGTTTTTCAATGCGTATAAACAATTTAAACAAATTTTTTGCAATATCTTTTCTGTTAAGCATAATTAGTGTACACCTTCGCAACATCATCTAACCCTTCCAGTATGTCTAGAAGCTTGTGAACTTTCTCTTGAGACTCCTCTGCAATTGAAATTGCAGTCAGGGGGCGGTAAAAAATTTCTACAGACATGTCGGTTGCTTCTCCAATTTTTTCAAACGGTATATATAGAATATACGATTCATCATCTTCTTCCATATCGAGAATGGTGAGTTTTTCACCTATTGCAAAGGCGTCTACTTCAGTCGTAGAACTCTTAGGAAGCAATACCAGCCCACACTTCTGAAAATTATATGCGACCGAATTAATATTTCCCATTTTCCCTCCATTTTTTTCAAGTGCAAGCTTCACTTCCGCATGGGTTCGGTTGGAATTATCGGTAGTTGCTACAATTAAAAACGAACCGCTCTGAGGTCCAAACCCCTCATAAACGACTTCTTTGAGAGAATCGGCTCCCCCACCCTTACCTTTCTCAATTGCCCGTTCAATATTTTCACGAGGCATATTTTCTTCTTTAGCCTGTTGTACAGCCAAGCGAAGCCGAACATTTTTGTCCGGGTCTCCCATTCCCCCACCATCTTTTACAGCAACCGTAATAAGACGAGACAGCTTTGAGAAGACGAGCCCCCGTTTCTGATCGGTAATTCCCTTTTTACGCTTAATTTGTGACCATTTAGAATGTCCTGACATATAGGCTATTATACAATATGGGAAATATGAGACTCGTAACTTACAAGGCAACATTGTAAAAGCCAACATAGACATAAACTCTATCTATATCGGAGTTGGATATGCTCGAGTGGGTGCGCCGACCGGTGGGACGAGGGAGGGGCAGGACCCACGAGCAGGACCCATGGTTGAGAATCATGTTATCAAGAGGTATATGCGTGGGATCCTGAAACAACATCTAAAGGGTGCTCGCCCTCTGGGCGAAGTTCGTGATGACGGGTGAGCTCAGAATGACAGGTTTTGAAGTAATATTCCCACATTGACATTTCCTACATTTCCCCTATACTGATATGCTATGTTGCAAAACACTGTTTGCATGGTATAATGCCCAGGTCTATGAATAAACATTTATCACAACTCCACGATCAGGCAAACAATGCAGCTGTAGCAGGAAACTTTACAGAAGCAATCCGCTTGAACGAAGAAATTATCACATTAGCTCCCAACGATGTCGACGCATACCTTCGACTAGGTTTTGCATTCTTACAAAAAAAAGAACTTGAAAACTCAAAAAAAGCCTACAAACAAGCTCTAAAGCTTGAACCAATAAATCAGATTGCCCGCAACAACCTTGATAAAATAAAAATTCTTGAAAAAGGCCCTAATGCACATTTACTTGATCACTCCGATCAAGACATGTCATTGAACCCAAATCTTTTCCTGAACATTTTAGGCAAAACAAAGGAAATAACACTGGTAAATATTGGCCGGGCAGATGTGTTGGCAACTCTTAAAATCGGTCAATACGTTGAGCTTAAAGTTAAAAAACGCCGTGTAGAAGTACGTGACAGTGCAAACGAATATATCGGAGCGTTGCCTGATGATATTTCAAAACGTCTCATCTTCTTTTTAGATGCTGGAAGTACGTTTATTGTATATATAAAATCTGCTTCAAAAAATGTGGTCGATATTTTTATTAAAGAAGAGAAAAAGGGAGCAAAAGTTAAAGGCTACACATCGTTTCCAAAAAACATTCAAGATGATTTGAAAGATATGAGTTCAGATTCCGAAGAAAATCATGAAAGCGATGAGTCATCAGAACATATTCCCGATGAAGAGGAAGCGGGCATGCATGAATCTGAAGTTGATCTTGAAGCTTTGGCCGATAAAGATGATGACGAATTCATGCACGTCGGTCATTCTGACTTTGACGACGAAGATGAATGATGGTGATAATGCTTTATTCCTTCATCAAAAAATACGATTGCTCCGCGAGTTTTACGTCGATGTACAATATTTCTAATTTCAGCAGCAAAATCCAAGTCACGCATTGAATACAATGCCATCAAAAGCGATACTAAAAAAATGATTACTAGTGGAAAAATAATATCCGCCATATGTTATTCCCATTCCCGCTCCACACGACTTCCCAAGACAAGCTGAATATCTGCTCCCTTAACCGTTCCCTCTTTCACATCACACTTGAACATATTCGCTAAATAACTTGCCGTCAATGACTGAGCTCCATGTTCAATTATATAACATTTTGGTGCTGCCTTAGCGATATAGCTTATGTCAACAACCCGAATCCCCTCACCTTCAAGAATACGCGAAAGCGTTTTTGCACTTGTATATGTTGCATATACAATTGATACATTCTTCCCTTCCATACGCAATTGTTTATCATAAAAAAACCCTTTGTATTTCTTTTGAAAACTATTTTCGGAATAATCGCTATTGTTTACCGGATCTACATAACGGGTATTAAGTGTAATAAAATCGCTCTTATTCTGTTGGAAAAGAAGAAAATATAAATACAGTCTATCTAATAGTGGAATATGTGCATTATTAGTCATCGTGTAATCAAC
The DNA here is from genome assembly GCA_964413645.1 of uncultured Gammaproteobacteria bacterium. Lineage (GTDB taxonomy): Bacteria > Patescibacteriota > Microgenomatia > UBA1406 > HO2-37-13b > 2-01-FULL-39-24. The sequence continues at coordinate 74,111 of CAYPSA010000003.1, read as the reverse complement.
CTGTGCAGAAAGCGCACTAGAAAAGGCTCGAGTAAGCAATTCCGGTTTTTTTTCGATATCCGAAAGCCGCTGCAAAGCCCCAATTCGATATCGTCCATATCCACCTGGCACCAAAATTCTTTTATCCGATGTGAAAAAAAGCTCGTAACTTACTCCGTCTGAACGACCAATTGAGACTATTTTAGGCACATCGGAGTAGTAAAGGAGTGTAATTCGACCTGGGCGAGAAAAAAATAGCGAGTCAGAAAATGATCGAATGATAGTCATAAGCACATATAGACTAATAGCCACAAGCACTAAAACAATAATCCGCTGTTTTTTTGTCATGTTCTTTTTCATACGAAGTTACTCCATTCCATGCTCAATCTTAAGGCGTTTAATCTTTCCAGCAATCTCTTCTTTTGGAATATTCAAAGACAGAAATGTTTTTCGAATAATTGCCAAACTCGCTTCAAATTCAGGTTGAATTACTACTTCAGCTCCGAGGTCCTTCATTCTTTGCTGTTGGTCTTCATCGTTAACTCGAGTAAGAAGGAGTAATTTTCGATTCAATGTTTTGGAATTGAGCAAAATCATTTCTTGCGCTTGCTTGCTTGGAACCGCACAGATAAGCACCGCTGCAGTATCAACCTGCGCATAATCAAGAATATCTATATCAGTACAGTCACCATAAATAATGTCGATTCCTGCGCGACGCGCATGCTCGACAGAGTGATAATTGTAGTCAATAGCAATATATGGGATTTTTGAAAGCATTAAGGCTCGACCAATATACTTTCCTACACTTCCATACCCACATAAAACTACATGGTCCTTAAGCTCCAAAACATCAATAGGAGAAATATCACGATCAATATTTGCGGTTAAATATGCATCTACATCGGGAAGCCGAGCTTTAATAAATGCCTTGGTGCCTGAGTATAGTTTACTGCGCTTCTGTATAAGCATAGGAGAAATCGCGATTGTAAAGAGCGTAGTAGCGATTGCGAAGTGATATGTGTCCTCACTCAACAAACGAGCATCCATAGCCTGAGTAAGCAACACAAACGCAAATTCCCCTACCTGAGTAAGCATGAGTCCCAGTGAGAAACTGCTGCGCGTATGAAATTTGAGCTTCGTGAAAATAATAAAAATTACCAGGAACTTAATGATAGTGAGTAGAACTACGAAGGCCAGAATTGCGGGAAGATTTCCCAGAATGCTCCCAATATGGGATGTTATACCTAAATATACGAAGAAAAGTACCGTAAATAAGTCGCGAAGTGGACGAATTTGAGAAAAAATATGGTAATGCTGCAGTGTTTGACCCACAAGGACTCCGGCAATAAATGCGGCAATTCCCCCTGAAAGACCCAACAGTGAAAATACATAGACAGCTACGAAAATAAAGAATATCGTAAATAAATTCAATAATTCACGAGAAATTTTAGTTACCTTTGCAAAAACAAACGGAACTACCTTTTTTCCAATGAAAAATATACTCACCAATACGAGTACCGCACGAAATGATCCAAATGCAAATGCTTTAAAGAATGCCCCTACACCGTCATTATTTCCCATTGCAGCGACAAGGATAATAAGCGGAATTGCGGCTAAATCTTGCAAAACAAGAATTCCCAAAGCTAAATTACCGGTAAGCGAGCTTTCTTCTCCTTTTTCCTGGATAATTTTAGAAACAACAGCCGTTGACGACAAGCTAAACGCCAAACCCAAAATAATTGAGGTTTTAATGTCGAACTGGAATAAAAATGAAAGCAAGAATACTACCAGGCTGGTTAGCACTATTTGAGCTAAGCCTCCATAAATCGTAAATTTTCCAAAGCGTTTTAAAGCGTCTAAATTAACTTCCAACCCTACAGTAAAAAGCAGAAATATAATTCCAATACTGGCAAATTGGCTTAAAAATTCCCCCGAAAGCGCATGTGCACCCAAAAATCCCAAAACCATTCCACCAGTAATGTACCCTACAATTGAAGGTAATCTGAGTTTATGAGCAACATATCCACCGGCTAAGGGAAAGAATATAAACGTTAGAAATTGCAATAAAAAATGTGGTTCAATATCACCCATACATTAATGATAGCATAAACAAGTCAACCTTCCAGGTGGACGATGTCTTAACAACACCATCGAGCGGTGTGATATAAAGAGGTTATTGTACGAATTGGCTTTCGCAGTCTACACAATATTTGGTCTCGGGGACAAGTTCAAGTCGAGCAATTGGAATTTCTTTCTTACAATTTTCACAGATTCCATAGCCTGAAGAGGTTATTTTCCTAACTGCTCCATGAATATTTGCTAGTCTTTTTTCCAATGAAACGATTTGCGCTTCAATTGTATCGTGACCTACTTGTTCACGTATATCAGTATCCACGGCAGCATTGTCAGAAACATGATCGGGATTACTAAAAGGATCATCAACTTTAAGCTCCTCAACGCGTGCTAAAATAGCCTTTTCTTCGTCAATCAGTCTTTTGTGAAGACTTGCTGTTACTTGTGGTGTTAGGTTTGTCATGTCGTTTAATTTTTCCTTTTAATGTATTCAGCGCATGCATAATTTCCTTTCGGAAATAATGCACAAAGTATGCGCAGCTTCCTAAAAATACTACCAAGCTTACCGCAAAGTTCATGCTGAACCCAAAGAAGTATAAATGATTTAATTTTAGATTGTCAAGTAACAGATTTACTCCGGAGAATGAAAGGAGAAATATATACAGCGAAAAGCCCATACTTAATTTCCCTCGACGAATTGCCCGAACAACCCGATTCGCAATAAATGCAAAGATAAAAAAAAATACACTTTCAATAATAGCCACCATCGACTCTTCACCCGATAAGAAGCTACCAATTTTCCCAATCCCCAATGCCAAAAAAAGCGGCGGGACAAAATAATCTATCAGTTCCATAAACGCAATTTTCTTACGGAAAAGATATAGGTAGAAGGTTAGCATTCCCCCATATAAAGCCCCAAATAGCGACAGTCCCGGATAGCCGTTAATAAGAATGAATTTCAGAAAATCAAAACCAAATTTTTCAAAATTTGATAGAACATATACGAAACGAGCAAAAAACAGGCCGCCAAAGAGCGATACGAAATATGTATCAAACACATCTTCTTCGCGATACGATGTAAGCTTGATCAATTTCCACAATAAAAATAGGCTAAAAAAGAGCGCCAAAACTAAGAAAAATCCCATGGTATAAATTTTCAAGACACCTGAAACAAACAGTATTGGTAGCATGGGGTAAGTATAATCCAACAAGGCACTTTTGGCAAATCGGGTGGTATAATAAGTAGGCACGCCGGGGTGCTGAAATGGTAGACAGACCAGTCTCAAAAACTGGTGTTCGCAAGGACATGAGGGTTCGAGTCCCTCCCCCGGCACACTAAATCCCCGCAGTATGATCCACTGAATAGAATTTCACACGGTCTCCTCGGAACATGAGGTCGATTTCGCCCGTTGAGCCGTTTCGATGCTTAGCAATAAAAAGTTTTATCATTTTTTTAGTCTCATCAAGCAAGTCTTCAGTTTCTTTTTCATAATACAAGAACATAACTACGTCTGCGTCCTGCTCGATTGATCCGGATTCGCGCAAATCGGCCAATTGCGGCTTCTTTTCACCCCGATGTTCAATGGCTCGCGAGAGCTGTGAGAGCGCCAATACTGGAACTTTGAGTTCACGGGCAAGATTTTTAAGGTTTTGGGAAATATACGAAACTTCTTGAACACGGTTCTCTACCCTTTTGCCTGGGTTTACAAGCTGTAAATAGTCGATAATAACCATTCTTAAACCTTTTTCGATTTTTAATTTTCGCGCTTTTGTGCGCATTTCCAAAATAGTTGCTCCTGGAGTGTCGTCAATGTAAATAGGCGCATCCGATAAATCACCCATGGCTTGAGTGAGCTTCCCCATATCATCGTCTGTTAGTTTGCCTGTTTTAAGTCGCCAAGCATCTATATCGGCATGCCCAACTAATAAACGGTCTACCAACTCTTCCTTACTCATTTCCAAAGAAAATATTCCAACGGGTTGTTTTTCAACAAGCGCCGCATGAAGAGCCACATTCAAGGCCATACTTGTTTTTCCAATACCAGGTCGAGCAGCTAAGATAATTAAATTTGAATCCTGCATGCCGGCCAACTTGTTATCCAAATGCTTAAATCCTGTCCCAATACCCCGCAGACCATCACCCTTACTCGCCGCCTCAAGTCGCTCAAAACTTTCGGCCAAAATACTTTTGAGTGTTACGAAATCTTGATGCAAATACGCTTGCGAAAGTGAAAAAATCCCCGTTTCGGCTTCAGTTAGTAAAATTTTCACATCTCCTGTTTCTTCAAATGACCGCTCAACTAAGTGGCTAGCCATGGTAATAAGAGAGCGCTTTACATACGCAGCTTTTACAATTCGTGCATAATGCTCTACGTACGCACTGGTAGGCACAGTATCAATCAAATCTGCCAAATACGCTCCGCCGCCGATTTTAGTAAGCTCTCCTTGTCTTTTAAGTTCGGCTGAGAGCGTGACCACGTCGACTGGCTGATTTTTTTCAAACAATGTAAGCATGCTCGTGAAAATAATTCCATGAGCCGGAACATAGAAATGCTGAGCTCCAATAATTTCCGCGACTAAGGAAACGGCAGCGGGATCAATAAGAATACCACCTAAAACGGCTTTTTCTGCTTCGGTATCATGAGGAGGAGTTTTGGTCAACGAGCCACTTGGCATAAATTAGACTTCCATTACAACAATCTGCATTTGATCGGTCAAATCAGCTTTTTTGATGGTAAGTTTCTTTACAGGTTCCACAGTACTAGCGCCCATTTTTGTTAAAAAGTCAGAAAGTGGCGCCACGTCCTTGAACGTATCTGGATTATGTGCATCGGTCTTATAATGCATGGGAATAACAATTGATGGTTCGATTTTTGAAATGATCTTCGCGGCTTCATCGGCAGAAATTGTGTAATGACCTCCAACGGGAATCATAAGTACATCAACGGTGTCAATTTCCTCAAGTGCTTCTTCCGTAAGCGTGTGGCCTAAATCACCACAATGTAATACGGAAATATCTTCGGCTACTATTTTAAACAGTGTATTTTTCCCTCGATCCGCACCTTTATTACCATCGTGATACGATTCATAGCCATAAATACGAATGCCATTTTTTTCATATTCCCCAGGAATATTAACGACCAATGGAGTTCCAGTAACTCCGGCAAGGTAATTATGGTCATCGTGCTCGTGTGAAACCGTTACCACATCGGCTTCTTGTGCGGGAAACTTTAGTCCGACCTTTTTCGTATCAAACGGATCCATAACAACCGAACCGAGTTTTGACTTTACTGAAAACGAAGCATGTCCGAGGTATTTAATATCCATGGTGGGAACATGATAGCAGTATAATAGGTACATGTCAACCCAATTTGTACTTATTTCGAGTGCGACCACTATATTTTATAAAACCGGATTCGGTGATCCTACAGGCCAAGAACGCGATGCGTGGATGTTATTAACACCCCAGAAAACATATTTTTTTACCGATGGACGATTTGAAAGTAAGGTTCTTGTAGAGAAGCTTGCTGGTAAAAATATCGAGTTTAGACTCCTATCTGCAGAACAGAGATTGGCGCATCAGCTCGTAGAGCTTGTAGGCGAAAATGAGATTGCGTTTGAGAAGAATGATTTGACAGTTTCAGAATGGGAGCAATTTAGAAAAAAAGGGGTGAAATTAAACGGAGAATATGAGAGTTATACTCTAAGAGAGGTTAAAAATGAACAAGAGATTTTGCATATAAAGAAGGCTTGTGAGCTTGTCGATTCTCTACTTAAAAACGTGATTCCTTGTATAAAAGTGGGAATGAGCGAGAAAGAGATTTTGTCATTACTTTATTCCGAGCTCCGGGGGCTCGGAACAGAGATGATCGAGCACGCATTTACTCCCATCGTTGCCGTTGATGAGAATAGCGCAATCGCCCATTACGACACCAAGACTCATGGGGATAAGAGAGTCAAGCAAGGATCACTAATACTCATAGACTACGGCATTCGATATAATAATTATTGCTCCGACATTACTCGAATGATATCTGTGGGAGAGCCAAGCACGGAAGTAAAAGAAGCGTATACGGCGCTCTTTACGGCTCAGCAACAAGCCATTACTGCGCTTTCTACGCTCTCAACGTACAAGGAAGTTGACCAACTGTGCCGCGCTACACTCCAAAACGCCGGTTTTTCCGTATATTCCCACGCTACTGGGCATGGAATTGGCATTCAAGTACACGAAAATCCGCGTTTTTCGCCTATTAGTACTGATACAATAAAACCAGGGCATGTTATTACTGTGGAACCGGGAATTTATCTACCTGACAAATGGGGAATGAGGCTTGAAGACACGATTGTAATAAACCCTGATCAAACAGTCACAACGCTTACTAATTATAATCGCGAACTCATAATTATTTAATAATAACAATCATGGAATCACTTGTCTCATTCGATCACACAATTTCACACGCAATTCATTTACTTCCCCATCCTCTATTTATAGATATCATTTTCAATTTCTTTTCATTACGTGGCATTTTTGCACTCGTATGGCTTGTTGCATTCCTCTTATTCATGAAATATCACGAGCGCAATGGAAAATTTTCACGATTACTTTTTCTTAGTCTACTTTCAACAACTATTTTCGTTAATTTTGTTATGAAAAACATTGTAGATCGCCCACGCCCCCTTTCACTAACCCCATACATTCCTTCTATGGCAGACTCTATTCCTTTCCTTTTTATTTCAAAAACGTACCCCAGTGACTACGCGTTCCCTTCCGGTCATGCTTCCCTCGCATTTTGCGCAGCATTTATTTTTTCATATTTTTATAAAAAAAACTCCCTATACTTCTATAGCATTGCTACCGTAATTGCGTTCTCGCGAGTATATTTAGGCTTTCACTATGTGAGTGATGTTTTTTTTGGAGCTCTTTTCGGATTGCTTATTGGATGGGCCACGGTACATTATTATGACAAAGTTTAATGCCGACCAGCTTCGCAAGCTTGACCCGAATGAAACGGTTGAGCCTATTAAAAGATTTCCACTGTATTTTATTCTCGATGACGTGTGGGATACGTACAATATTGGCGGCATTTTTCGCCTGGCCGACGCGCTTGCGGTTGAGAAAATCTATATTTGTGGACAAAGTGAAATTCCACCGAATCATAAGATCGCAAAAGCTTCTGTAGGTACATACAAAATTGTTCCCTGGGAATATCGCAGTACAACCGTTGAGGCAATTGAGCAATTACGCGCCCAGTACGCATCGACTAATAACCAGAATAATCTGAAAATTGTGTCTATCGAACAAGCTGAAGGATCTATTCCATATACAGAGTATAATTTTTCGTTCCCCCTTGCGCTCATTGTTGGAAATGAAACGCATGGAGTGTGTGCTGATGCTCTTAAAGCATCCGACGCAATCGTGGAACTTCCCATGCACGGAGTAAATAAATCACTCAATGTTATTGTATCTGCTGCAATCGTAGGTTTTCACGTATATAATAAACTTGTATGAATAGTCTTTTAAGAAATGTACGATTTTACATCATTTCATCGACCTTATTACTCGCACTCATACTATATATAGTAGTGTTAAATGTTGTGCCCGTAGATCAACAGATGTCTCGACTTGTGCAAATATATGGCCTTTCAGCCACAATATATCTCTACTTCGCCCTTCTGGTTAGCCCACTCCTTCACTCATTTCGTTCAATTCCCTATGCTGGAACACTCGTAAAAGCTCGTCGGGGTTTAGGAATTGGCGCATATATCTTTGCATTTTTACACATGTATATTGTTATCTTTATCAACATAGGTGGATTTTCCAATTTCCTTGCTCTGCCTGCACAAGTACAGTTTCCTATGCGTTTTGGATCTATCGCCTTTTTTATTCTTACGCTCCTAGCGGCAACATCTTTCGATTCTGTAATGCGAAAAATGACATTTCCTAAGTGGAAATGGCTTCATCGAAGTGTGTACCTTGCCTCAATGCTGATTATTACCCATGCACTGCTTCTTGGCGAGCATTTCGCAGACCTTTCCGCGCTTATTCCTAGAATCTTTACAATCGCTCTGGTCGCGCTCATTCTTTTGGAAATTCCCCGCCTAATAGCGTATTTTCGCCAAAAATTCGCGAAAATTGACTAAATTTATTTAGTGGTATACAATGGGCTTATGAGTCCTACTGCTGTCTCGAGTTTGCGTGCGGTTGCAAAAACAAAGCTATTCGCGTTGTTTGCCCTGGCATTTTTCTTATTATTAAGTGCAATGATCGTAATTCTATTCTCTTCCCAATCGTTTACCCCGTCAATTGACCAATTACGATCAATGGTACTGCAGCACGCAGGACTAGTAGTAGAAAACAGAACGGAACAAGTTGCGCAGACTACTGTTTTAGGTGCAAGTACAAATGCTCAAGCATTTTTATTCAATTCAAGCTCTCAAACTATTCCCCTTTCGTACGAGTACGATGTAAGCAAAACACTTTCCTCAATTCAAAAAGCTCAAACAAGTGCGCCTGCTTTCGTTTTGAGAACAAATGAGGTGGAAGGGTTTATGGTATTTATTACCGGAAAACTAGGATTGAATCAAGTACAATCTATGGTTGTTATAAAAGCTATGAATAGTCAGTTAGAGAGTAGCGAGAGCGATTATGTTCGAATTTCATTTATCGATCTCAAAACCGCGGATAAATACTTACCAACCTCGGGAGTTGCTGGATTCCCTACCCGTTCGAGTGTAGATCGCGTATTCTTTTACATAGAAAGCGCCCAAGAAACTGAATCTACAAACGATCCCCAATTAAAACCCATTTCTTCTAAAAATCCTCTTGAACTAGGTATCGTCGTTTCAGAGTAATTCATACATTAACGGAGCATAATACTGTTTTGAGACCAGTTGAGACTGCTACTTTGATTGTGTGTAAAATTGAGGCGGTCTCACTCTGGTTGAAAAACATGTATTATGCGGAGTTTATACGGATAATTCGTGAGCCGACGATGGGAATCGAACCCATGCTCTTCTTCTTACCAAGAAGATGCTTTACCACTAAGCCACGTCGGCAATATTAATTCTCGAAATGTATTATACAATAAAGTTATGCTAAAACCCGTGGAAGACAAGAAAAGTATTCCTGGCTCCGCTCTGGTCAAAATTGGCTTCATTATTGCACTAATAATTGCAGGTATTTTTATAAGCAATACTAATCCTCCAATCAAAGATAATCCATCTAATAGCAAGCCGGCGGTCTTGGGGGAATCAATTGTAAATGAAGTAAAAAATGTTGGAAATACATTTGATTCTTTCCGAACCGGAACGACTAAAAAAATATCTGGATATGTTCAAGAAAAAAAGGAACAAGTAGCCTCTAAAGCAGCTGACTTCGTATATGCCAAAAGTATTAACCCTGTCTTAGAGAAATTCAACAAGCTTCCTAAGTCCGATCAAGAGAAGATAAAAAAAGAGCTTTGTAAATAGCTAAACCTTCTTTAAATCCTATAGTTGACAAACGTTTCATCTTATAGTATAATACCCCCTGTATGAAAAACATAGCTTTCACATTTGCAATCACGACCTCCCTATTGGTTAACGGGGCAAGCGCTGTTATGGCCGATTCGTACAGTGTCCCACAACAGTCATATTCTATTGCTATCGACAAACAAGTTTCGTATCCGGAACTTAAAGATGGTAAAACCGTATATACCTATGTTGATAACTTGGGATCAAACGATTACACCTACACTCCTGGTGGATACATTTTCTTTAAAGTCAAAGTAAAAAACACATCAAGTACCAATTTGGATAATGTTGTCTTAAAAGACTACGCTCCACAGTACGTTGACGTTTATACTACTCATATTAATGTGGGAACATTACAACCCCAAGAAGAAAAAGAATATATTATTCAAGCTCGTGTGCAACAAAATACACCTAACCAAGCCATGACGTGTGTTACAAACACCGCGCATGTGTCAAATGATAAAACAAGTGCTCAAGATACAGCAAGTGTATGTATTCGAAAAGTTATGGCTCCTCCAGAAACCATTCCTAATGCAGGTCCAGAATTTGGATTAGGCATGACCGCTTTAAGCGCAGTAGCCGGATACTTTGGATTGAAACTTCGAAAAAGTGCGTAACTAACTCACTTATTCGTCTTTTTATCGCCTCTTCGGTCAAATACCCAATAAACGAGTGTAAAAGCAATCACCGCAAGAACCATTTGTAATTGAGCATTATTAGCTGCTTGATTAAAATCAAAGGAGTTCATCGAATCGCCCCCTTCCTTAAAGAGTATCCACCACATAGGAATACCATAGCAAAAACTATTCTAGATAGCAACAAAAGATAATCAGAACCGAAGAAAGGACTAATAAATATAACTCCACACCATCCAGCAGCGATATTAATAAAGAGATCTGAAAGAACATTTTTTGCAATTGGCGACATTTCGATTACATAATACAACAGAATATTTCTACGTCAACGGACTAGAAGTCCCATAAATGAATATTTAGATTGTTGGAAAAGCACATTCTTACTCTTAGCCCTGAGTGAACAGAGTGTCGAAGGGTCATTCTGAACCACTGCCCATGTCATCTCGAACGCAGTGAGAGATCTCAAATATTCTCAGAAGAAATTATGAGGGTAGAAACTGTTTGTTATTGGTTTTTGGAAAAAAGAACGCGAAGGGGCGAATGACCGTATGCACAAAGCTGTGCAACTACGAAACGGTCACCCGCCCCCCCCAAGCCTAGTCGCCGAATCCCTTAAGGACTCTGCAGCTTTCGCAGGACTGCGAAGAACGCAGTGTATACGCCGGACATACCCAGGAAGAAGCCCCCGATGAGTCTCTCAATCATTGTTGGACAGGTCTGTCCAAACAACAGGAGGCTTCCCAACAAAACGCTTAAGACCAGGTATACGAGGCACTGTTTCACGGTGTCCTCCTTGGACATGTGATCAAGTCGTTTGACCCGGGTCAGTGGCGAAAAGAGTTGTCGTGCGATCAGAAGTGTCGCTGATCGAACTTCGGCTCTCCTCGCTTGCGCGACTTCGGCTTTGTATAGCTCCTGCGAAGGAGTGTAATGAGAACGATCGCCCCACCAAGTAAGATGTAGGTGGTAGCGAGTCGCCAGACGAATGACCATGGGGTCACTTTTGCACGCTGCTCAGTCGCAGGCATCGACGAGTTGCCGACAGGTTCTTTGGTGTCCAAGCTGGACGGAGCCGGACCGATGAAGGTACGGCTTGACGAAACGGCCGGGGTCGGGTTCTGTGCGAACGCCACGTTGGGCTGATCAAAGACCAACCACATAGCGACGACACTCAGAATAAGCGTCAAGTTTACGACTAGTCTTCGAAGCACGGCTCTCTTCTTTCTGTTAGAACTCCAAAGGAGTTCGGAGAATGCTGAATTGGTGCCCAGATCGGATGATCTGACGGTGGCGCGGGTTTCTAGTTTTCCAGAAAGTCGAACAGGAAGGCCAAGTTGACGACTGGCAGAAGTATGGCAACAGTCCCCCAATAAGGGTGTCCGTTACGAAAAAGCCAGTCGCACAAGACGACGCTTCCGCAGAGACTAACTGTCAAACCTAGCCCCTTCAATCTGAAGGTCATTGTGCGTCCTCCTAGGACTCAAGTAGACTTGAAAGTCTACGCGGATGGAACATGTCACGGCTCGTTGGCGGTCTTCACCTCCTCATTTGAATCTTTGAGCATGGCAAGTACGAAGTGCGTTGCTAATTGCAGGGTGAACGAGAGCGTCGTTCCGAGCACCATACCAACAGACATTAGTATGAGTGCAATAGGAAAGGCGAGTTGCAAGTCCAGACAGATTCTCATTTGTCCTCCTTGGGACTCTAGTAGACACGAATGTCTGCGGCGGATTTCCTATCTTAAGGAAATGTTGTCGTGGCGGCCACGAAACCGATCAGGCGTAGAACCTTGACGGGTCGGAGGTCCTGAAAACACAATGGGATCATCGTCGTTCATATCCGTGTCGGCAATGCCCGTGTTACCGAAGACTTCGATAACGAGGATAAAGCCAAAACCGAGTGCTAGAAGCAAAAGCGATCCCTCCCTAGTCAGCCAGTATCCGAAAGCGCCAATCAGTACTGGAAGTGCATACACAACCAGTGAGATCCATTCGCTCTTTGTCCGTTTCATGGTTGTCCTCCTTGGGACATATGACACTTTCAAAGCCGTCCGGCGGATGGTGGATCAGAAGTAGTTGCCTGGATCATCTGGTGGATTGCCATCTAAAAAAAGCCATTGAAGCAGCTTTGCAGCAGCAAGACACAAGATCAACAGGACTACCAGCAATATGAACATGAACATCATAGTCGTCCTCCTAGGACTCAGTAGACCTTTGGTCTACAGCGGATGTTGACGGTTAAACGGAAATGGGTTCCGTGTTGTTTTTGTGCCCAAAAAAGCCTGTCTGTTTCCAAAAATGAAACAAATAATAATCTACCCTCATTGGTAAGGTGCTTAAAAGAACAAACTATCCGAACAGCAAATGCGCGGCGTTCGTTTTTTCAAACCATAAAAAAACTGCGATCATTATACTATGCTATGGGCTTAGATTCAATCGCCCGTCATATCTGTTACAATATTTCCATGAGTGATAACGAACGATTCGTCCCTACACGCAGACAATTTTTAACCGCAAGCGGTCTTGCCGCAGCAGGAGCTTTAGCTGCAATAAAAGGCCCCTCAATTCTTGGAGGAGTCATGAGTAGACTCGCCCAGCACTTTCCCGACACTTCTCCTACGTCCATTACGCCTGAAATTGTACGAGAACACCCTACTGAATTTGGTTTTGCCACACATGTATTCGTAAATCCAGAAGAAGGAAACAACATGACGGTTGATATGTTTAAACAAAACATTGACCTGCTGGCTTCAAAAGGTCAAAAATGGATTCGTTTCAATATATGGGGCTCAGAAACTGCTTCAAAAACAGATACAGGATACGCACTAAATGAGGAAAATTTAGCCAAATACGATGAGGTTATAGACTATGCCCGTTCACGCGGACTTGATATTAATCTCATTGGAAATACTCCTGAAGTTTTACAAGACGTTCCCCACGAACAATACGTTCAATTCACACGTGAATACTTTGAATCTCTTGCGGCACGCTACAAAGGCAAAATTGCCGTATGGCAATTATTTAATGAACCCGATACTCGTGAAGTTCGAAATTACACGTGGCGTAGCGATATATCCGATCAGCAACTCAGCCAACTGCAACAAATCATTCAAGCAGCAAACGAAGGAGTAAAATCAGCCGATCCTGCAGCAAAAACATCAATAAATATGACCGCTTCACGAACTGATAGAATAGGAATGGACATGCGAGTACTTACTGCCCTCGCACCCCATGTTGATATATTGGGGTTTGACTACTATGCCGGAAAAGATGAAGCTAAAATCGCACGCCTCCCTATCGAAATTGATGCCCTCCACGAGCAATTCCCGAACCATGAACTTGCAATTCCTGAAATAGGTGTATCGACAATCGATCCTAATGTAACGCCCGCCGATCAGGGAGTATACCTTGGCAAAGCACTTGCGGCTTTGCAAAAAGGTAAATACAATCCGCGCATGGTCTTTGTTAACACGCTAACCGATGAGCTGTGGCTTGGTAAAGATGGCCATTGGGGCATTCTAAAAGCCGATCGTACTCCCAAAGCCTCATTCGATTCGGTTATTTCACTTATGCAACCGACGGCTACGCCTACACCTACGGCTACACCCATTACGTAACCAGCTCTCCACTCGCTTGTAAGTCTGATATATAATCAATACATGTCCCTTGTTCATTTACAGGTTCGCAATCCAAAAGACGACGAAACGCCTATTGAAGCGGCAAGTCAGATTTTCGCCTCTCTACTTCCTTCGTACCTACCCCCTCTTAAACGCTTATATATTCAACCAAAATATTATGCGTTTGAAATCTATTTACTCGGTCAAACCATTTATATGTATGCCACCACAAGTGAAAAAAGTGAAACGTTCGTAAAAAGCCTTATTACTTCATCGTTTACCAACTCAAAAATCGTCAAAACCAAAGACCCCCTTTCATACCTAACCAGTTCCCCATATACGGCTCTTGGTGAAGTTGCCCTTTCATCGTCTTTTTACCTTCCCATTAAAACGTATTACGATTTTAAAGATGTCGACCCTCTCTCTTCTATTTTAGGCTTTCTAGCACGCTCAACTCCTCAACAAAAAGCTGCTATTCAGATCCTTATTACGCCTGCTTCGTTTGCCTGGGGAAAGGCCGCAGCTTCATTTGCTCAAAAAATGAGCTACGACAAAGGTGCCGATAAATACGGTATGAACCCACAAAAAATGATTATTTCTCGAAAAACTGCTTTTTCAGGCGGCAAAGCCTTAATCCGACTCCTTACTGCCGATACAACCGACGAGGGCGCCATGAGCTACTTAAGCAATTTAGCAGGCACATTTGGAACGTTTTCACTAGGCGACGGAAATCAATTTGGCTTTAAAAAACGCAAAATGCTCAAAAAACAGTTACTTGACCGTATGGTTAAACGAACCACGTACATGCTCGAACGCCAAGATCAAATTCTAAATGCCCAAGAACTTGCAAGTTTATGGCACCCACCGGGAATTCTACTCAAAGGTGTTAAAAATATTGCTTGGGGTAAGGCACTTTCGGGGGAACCGCCTGACGACTTGCCAATTTCTGAAGAAATGGACGAAGAACAGAAGAAAGACATTAATTTCTTTGCAAAAACAGAATTTAAGAATAAGGATCAGATTTTTGGTATAAAAACCGCTGATCGCCGCAAGCACATGTATATTATCGGAAAAACAGGAGCAGGAAAATCTACGCTTATCGCTAATATGGCAATCGACGACATTCGTCGCGACCGCGGAATTGGCATTATCGACCCGCACGGAGATCTTTCTGAAATTATCTTGGATTATATTCCTAAGCGTCGTATAAACGACGTGGTATATTTAGAACCATTTGACAGTGAAAGACCATTTAAACTGAACGTTTTGGAAGTGCACCACCCCGAACAAAAACACTTAGTTGCTTCAGGAATTGTCTCTATTTTTTCCAAGTTATACGGAAAAAGCTGGGGACCACGACTCGAGTATATTTTGCGAAACGTTATTTTGACACTGTTGGAAATTCCAAATGCAACGCTGGTTGACGCGCTTCGAATCCTTTCCGACGACGAATATCGGGCAAAAGTTGTGCCTCAAATTAACGATCCGGTGCTCAAAAACTTCTGGAATGCCGAATTTGCCAAAATGGGCGATAAGTTGCGTGCCGAAGCCGTTTCCCCTATTCAAAATAAAGTTGGTCAATTCGTAACCTCTACCATGATTCGTAATATTATCGGATCTCCAAAGTCATCAATTAATTTAGCTGAAATTATGGATGAAGGAAAAATCCTCATCTTAAATCTGTCGCAAGGAAAGCTCGGAGAAGACAATGCATCTCTACTTGGAGCCATGATTATTACTCAAATCCAGCTTGCGGCGATGGGACGATCGTTTAGTAAAGAAGAAAATCGACGAGATTTTTTCTTGTACGTTGATGAGTTTCAAAATTTTGCCACGAATTCATTCATTAAGATCCTATCTGAGGCACGAAAATACCGATTATCACTTACCCTGGCTAATCAATATACCGAACAGCTGGAACTTGAAATTCAACGCGCCATTTTTGGAAATGTAGGCACACTCATGTCGTTTGTGTTAGGCGCACGCGACGCCTATTTCTTGTCTAAGGAATTCGGGGAACTATACACGGAAGCCGATTTGGTTTCCTTAGGAAAGTTTGAAATTGTTATGAAGTTATCGGTCGATAATATGACTTCCCAGCCATTCCCCGCGTTCACGCTTCCCTTACCCCACCTAAAAAATGATAATCGAGAAAAGATTATTACCACGAGTAAGGAGAAGTATGGAAGAAAGTCTTAAACCTTAAATTCCCCACCTTTATAGATCACTTTTTCTGATCCGTCTTTAAGCACTGCAGTTACAACTCTGTCTTGTTTGGCGATAATATCGGTATGTTCGGCACTCGAGTTGTATCCTAATTTTGTCCAATCGGCATCTTTTAGCTTTTTAGCATTTCCGGTATAGGTATCATGATACGAAGAACCCAAGGCTAAATGAGTATTTCCAAATTCCCCTCCATAATTTTCATCAAATAGCGTATTAGCCATGAATTTAGTGATTTTGCTAAATCGTCGGTCGGTCAGCGAATATTCACCTATTTTGTCGGCATTTTTCTGCTTAATAAGTTCCTTAATCAACTTTTCATTTTTACGAGCCGATGCGTTTACTACATGTCCATTTTTGAATTCAAGGCTAATATCCTCAATAATGTTGCCGTATCGATACAATGGGAAGTCGAAGTATACATGGCCATTCGTACCTCGCCAATCGGGCGACGTAAATATTTCAAAGCTCGGAATATTTCGACCACTCCCCCCAATGAATTTTCGCTTTTCTCCCATGCTAATCCATAAATCAGTCTTATTAGCCACAACATGGAGCTTATCGATTGGTAATGCATTCAATTTAGCCATGGTCTGTTCAACTTTTTTGAACACCTCTTGCCATTTAGCTATAGGCTTCTTTTCTTCTAGAAAGCATGCTGCAGCAATCTGCTCCCAATACTTTTCTAAACTCAAGCCTGCTTGTTTTGCCATTCCTGGCGTACCGTATAAACACAATGTCCACGTTAGTTTTCCAGCATCTTCTTTTTGATCAAGCCACTTTTTAAGCGTTTTTCGACTCTTATTAGCCTTCATCATTTTGACCGGATCAACCCCTTTTAGGTGCAATGGGTCACGATCGGCCATTAAATACATGCGGTGATCCATGGTTTCAATGAGCGATTTTTGGTATTTCTTAGGAAAAAATTCAAGCTGCTCATCACTTGCTTCATCATAAAAAATCTTACCAAAACTATCTTCGTTCATTTTTACCATCGGATGCGCACCCTTTTGAAGAATTGCGCGGTATACCTCTTGAGCCAAAGGAAGAGCTGGAGAATCGAATTGTACAAAAATAACTTCACCTTTCTTAATTCCCTCCCCACTTCCCAAAGCAAAATCGGTTAACACATGCGCGTAGTTTGAAAGCATTTTTTGTGACGGAGTAAACATAAAAAGTATTTTAGCATACAAAATAATAATGAGTACAAGTAAATGCGTCCCAACTTGACAATTACACCTTTTTTTGATAAACTATAGGTTACATTTTCTACCCGAAAAGCCGGGTTTTGCATCCGGCCCAAGTCAGGTAAAATGTTGGATTTTTTGGGAAAGATGGTGGAGATTTATTTTCCACTCATAGTTTCCAAATAAGCACTTTTACAATTGGGTTTACTTCCACAAAAATCTGTATCCTAACAGCGCAAGCCTAAGGATCTCCTTTTGTGGAAAAGGTTACTAAATTAACTATATTAAGAGTGAAGATGGGGAATCTGAGGATTTATGAAATATACATCCTAAGTTCTGAGGTTCCCCATTTTCAAAAACAAGAAAGGAGTGAGTCGGAAAATATCGGAAGACGGACAGTTCAATTTTTCGCACTGCAGGAAAACAACCTGAGTTTAAAACTCAGTTAAACGTTTGCACCGGTACTCGTCGACCTGACGATATCATACTGCAGACAGTATTATTTTCTTCGGAAACAATCAGTCGCTCGAACAGGACTGTACAAGACCCCCCCGCCCGTTGCAGTTGCTTTTATAGCACTGCCCAATAATGAAGGAGAACCCCATGTCCACCAGGACGCTGGTCGCTATCGTAGCGACTGTCGCCGTTTCAGTCGGGCTTGCCATTTTCTACTTTCTTGGCCGCGACGATGCGGACACGGCAAGCGCCGAGAGTGAGCCGACCCCGACTGCCGCTGAACAGCGAGCGATCGACAACAGTCAGGTGGCTATCAAGAATAGTGAGACATCTCTCGCCAACAGCGAGGAGGCACTAGCCGCTCTCGATGGCATCGACCAGCTGCTGACCGACAACGCCGACGCCCAGGCCACCCAACGCGCAGTTGACAACACCCGCAGCGACAAGCTTGCGGACGCGATGGCCACGGCCAACGCGAAGGACGCAGCGCAGGACGAAGAGCTCGCAGAGCTTCGCCTGGCGGCGACCCAGCCCATCACTGAGACCCGGTTCTCGGAGCTGGCAGCCGCCTATTTGAAGGCACATCCCGAACTCTTTGCGCGGACCGAGCCAACTGTGACCGTTCGGTCGCAGACCACCGGCCTGAATGCCGCTAACCCCGACACCCTCCGGGTGACGGAAGACGGACGCACAGTCGTTATCAACCTGTACTGCACCCAAATGCACGACGTGCCGCGGCTTCCCGCACCCCTTCCCGGTAAGAAGGGTTACAACTTGGGTGGCGGATTCTACTACTTCCCAGGGGACGAGATCCACGACGATTACCAGCTTTTCAAGCGGTATGAGATAGTGGTTCAGGTCACCGCGACCCCACAGACCGGCCCGACTGTCATCACGGCAACGCCCAACGGCACCGCCACGGCGACAGCCACACGGACCGCGACCTCGACGGCGACTGCCACGGCAACCGCCACGGCTACGGCTACCGCAACCGCCACGGCGACGCCCAGCCCGACTGTGACGGCCAGTCCGACGATTACGTCGAGCCCGACCCCCGGTCCAAGCGCCACTGCGCCCACGGCCACCGCCACGCCCACGGCGACCGCCACGGCCACCAGCACGGCCAGCCCGACTGCGACTGCGACCGCGACCGCCACGGCCACAGCCACCACGACCTCGACGTCCACCCGGACGCCGACGAACACGCCGGTGAATCCACCGACGAACACGCCGAAGGCAACGGACAAGCCAAGCTGTCCCTACCCGGGACCGAATGGCGAGTGTCCGGAAACACCGACGACTACACCGAAACCGCCAATTGGCGACCCGTGCGAAGCCTTCCCAGGCTTGTGCACGCCAACGCCTGGCCCAACACCGAGACCGTCGCCAAGCCCGACCAACACGCCATGGTGGCCTTGTATTTGGCCCATGAAGTGTCCGACCGAAACGCCCACGCCGACCGCGACGTCGACCGAGTGTCCGACCGAAACTCCGACGCCCACGCCGACGCGCACGCCGACCAAGACACCAACGGCAAGCCCGACGGAATGTCCGTCAGTGCCCCCCGTCATGGTGAAAGACTGCACCTGGATCCCAAGCGACAAGGCGACTTTGAAGATCGACGTTCCGCAAGGATACGTCGGCATCCTTGTTGGTTGGGAAACAACACCAGTTGGTAGCAACGAGTGTCTTAGCACCAGCTGCAGAATCAACGTGTTGGAAAACGGACAATTCGAGTTTATCGTTCGAGAAGCACGAGTCGTTCTGTATAAGATCGACAACTGCGATCGTAACGGGTGGATTGAAAGTCTCATTGAGGCTGAAATGCAAACTCAAATCCGTAACCATCACTGCGATGAAACAACGTTGCGGGCCAACCTGCGACGTTGGAACGGTGTAGGAAACCCGACCCTTCCCTGGTGCTCGACCACAGCAATGTGTGTTCGCGATGCAACTGGTAAGGGAAAAGGTTTACCACCAAGGACATTCAATGCAGGCGACGAAGTTGTCGGTTACCGGATCACACTCAGCAGTGGGGTGGTCTATGGCGACTGTAGCTTCAAATCGGCACCTTTGGGCGGGAAAGTTCTGGATGGAGTAATCTGTCCGGACTGCAACGAGCTTCGGCCCGTTTGCGACGCAAGCCGCGTCATCCCACCGGTCGTTTGGACAAACAAACCAAACCTTCGGATCATCCCGAAGGCCAACAAGCCGAACCTTCGGATCATCCCGAAGGCCACCCAGCGGCGACTGATCGTAGTTGCCACCACAGTTCCGCCAACCCAGGAGACCCAGTACGAGGTCGTGCCTAATGGCGACCCCGTTGTGGAAGCTCCACCGCCGCCTGCGCCTGAACCGCAACCTGTCCGAATCGACGGTCCGTTTAGTAGCGGTGACTTTGTCATCTGCTATTCAGTCAACTTCACCGATGGCTCTGCCACTGGTGATTCAAACGGCTGCCGATACACGGGCAAGGATGGACAAGGCGACCATATGGTAGTTTCCGAGGAAGTCTGGCTGGACTATCCGCCCTGCACGTTCTAAACGCTGCCCCAAAGCCGCCGATACGCACAGATCCTACCTGGATCTATCTGAACATCTAGTTCAAAAGGAGTAACCTTCGTAAACCCGCTGCTTTCGCAGTAAGCTATGGCTCACGTTTGCCATACGCCCGCTGCTTTTGCAGAGAACCCCCGCCCGAAGTGGATCATGGTTTGGTTTGACACCTCGTCAATCCTCATCACCACTTCGGGCAGTTCCTATGGACATAATCTCGATTGTGTCCAGAGGCACTGCCATGATAAAAAATCAAAAACCAATCGTTTCCGTTGTTATGCCTGTATATAATGCAGGCGGCTTTCTCGTAGAAGCAATTGAAAGTATTCTTCGTCAGTCGTATCATAGATTCGAATTTATTATCGTCGACGATGCCTCAACAGATACTACCTGGAGAATCATGAACCGTTACGCTAAACGTGATCCACGAATTCACATTTACCGCAACCAAACGAATCAGGGAGTTTCTAAATCTATGCGCAAGGCACTTTCTCATGTAACTACAAAATTTGTTGCCCGCATGGACGGCGATGATATTGCCGATTCTCACCGACTTGAAAAACAGCTTAAATACCTTCGCAAAAACAAGGAAACAGTTGCTGTTGGGGGTCAATGTATTATGATCGACGAAAAGGGCCGACGAGTTGGTATGAAAAACTTCCCTCTTTCATTCGAAGATATCCAAGCATATATTTTTACCTTTATTCCAATTCAACAACCCACCCTCATGATCGCACTTAAACGACTTCCCAAAGACGTAATTCTATATGAAAACGGCTTCAACACCGCTGAAGAAGTTGAGCTATTCTTTAAATTATTTAGCTACGGAAAAGTGGAAAATATGCCCGACGTATTATTGAAGTATCGAACCCATAGCAACAATACATCTTTTGCAAATATCAAACAAACATTCCTCCTTACGCTTTTGAGTCGCATTAAAGCAGTAGCTTATTATGGCTATCGCCCAACAGTTTTAGGAATTTGCAGTACTTTTTTACAGTCATTATTAATCTTAACTCTTCCCGAAAAAACAATCTTATGGCTCTATAAAAACATGCGTCATTCTACACCTTTTTTTACACTAGCAAAATACCATAGCGCTCCTGCAAAAGAACGATTGGCATTTGAATTATGAAAAACTTACTAAAAATATACTGGTATCAATTTTTACTTATCCTTGTAGTAGCCATTATTGGACTAGTAAATTACCGTTTTGGAACGTATTTGACCGGATGGGATAACTTACAAACAGAACTTGCTCCTGTACTAGGAGTGAAGCGAGCGGTTTTTGCCGTATGGCAAGAATATCAGAGTTTTGGACTGGTTGGAGGCATGGCACACGCGAGTGACTTATTGAGAGCGATTGGCGTATGGGTACTGTCGTTTATACTTCCGCAGAGCCTAATTCGATATGTTGTTCATATTGGAATGTTGGCCGTGGGCGCGCTTGGTATGTTTAAGCTCCTCGAGCATGACGCAGCTGTCATTCCGAGTGAAACGAGGAATCTCGGTGTTACGTTTTCACACCCAGATTCCCTGCCTGCCGGCAGGCAGGTTCGGGTCGATTCTCTCCCTCAGAATGACAAACCTTTAGCCTTCACAGGATCTCTTTTTTACCTCCTTAACTTTGCCACCATTCAACTTTTCTTCCTTCCATTTGAACCTTTTTCAATTTTCTTTGCTTCCCTTCCCTGGTTAATATGGATATTCTTACGCACTTTATCCGAGATTTCTCCTCGCCCACAGGGCGGTCGATATGACACAAAATTCTCCCTTTTCCAATCACCCTACTTTCTCTTATTTTTAATCAACTTGTTAGCAACGCCGAGCTTTTATGTACAAACGTTGTTTGTCGTGTACATGCTCGTGTTAGGAGTTATTGGAACATGGCGCCTATTTACGAGCCCCCGGAGCTCGGAGAGTATTCCTCGCCTTCGCACTCTCTTTGCAATGTTTGCTATTATCATCATCGCCAACCTTTTCTGGATTCTTCCCCAAGCGTACTTTCTAATAAATGGTGGTTCTCAAACGGTAGCTAATGCCAAAATCAATCAACTTGCCACGCAAGATGTTCAAGTACAAAACAAAGCTCGAGGAGATATTTCTTCATTTGCCACGTTTAAGAGCTTTTATTACGACTTAAATGGAACCGATCAAAAACTCCTGTTTGAACCATGGAGCAAGCATTTGGAAAACCCTGTGACCATAGTCGCCACATGGGGCATTTTCGCCATCATTTTGCTTGGAATAACTCGCAAAAGTGCGTATCGTGCGCCATTTTTAGGAATATGGCTTCTATGCGCCGTCGCGCTGCTTTCAAATACACCTATATTTTCTCAGTTGAACGAGCTTATTTCCCGAAATAGCTTCATTGCCCAAATGTTCCGTGCGCCATTTACAAAATTTGCTATTCCCTGGGCACTCATTTCGAGTTATTTTTTCATGTATGGACTCGCTGTCATTCTAAGCCGCCTCTCTGGAGACGATCCTTTGTCATTTCGAGCCGTAGGCGAGAAATCTCAGCCATCTCAACTATCCGAGATTTCTCACTTCGTTCGAAATGACACAAGACTTCCTTTTTACCTTATTACCATGCTCCTTATTTTCGTCTCCTTCCCTGTTTTCACCGGAAACCTGTTTTCCGATCATGTGCGCGTAAAAATTCCAAACGACTATTTCCAAACTATGAAATATTTTCAAGCCGTTCCAAAGGAAAGTCGCATTGCCCTGTTGCCCCAAGATTCATTCTGGGGATGGTATCACTATTCCTGGGGATATTCCGGATCTGGTTTTTTATGGTATGGAATTGAGCAGCCCATTGTGTCGCCTACGTTTGATGTATGGAGTGCACATAGCGAGAGTTATTTGTGGGAAATGAAGCAGGCTCTGGCTTTAGGAGAAGCCCCAAAAGTAACAGCTGTTCTTAAAAAATACAATATACACTACCTATTGGTTGATGAGAGTGTACTTGCCTCCTCGACCCACCAGAAAGCATTTTTGACAAGCAAAATCAAGGAACTTTTAGCTTCAAATGAATTAGTGCAACTTGAAAAATCATTTGGCACGATCTCGATCTACAAAGTAATAGACGCCGCTCCCTTTGTAACGCGTATACAGAATTTACCTGTGATTGGACCCGACAGAGCGATTACGAACGATGATTCTGCGTATGCCTCTCTAGGAGATTACCGAAGTCCTCTCTCTGCCAATAAGGAGAATTATGACTATTACTACCCGTTTTTAGACCTGTTTAGCCAAAAAAACATAAACCCACCAACGTGGAAACTTACCGAAAATCCTAATACATTTTCATTATCAACGCAATTACCGTTTAACACCGACAAGTACTCTCTGTTTTCGACAACTGATACATCATTACTGCAAGGCGCTATACAGGAACAAACGCTGACAATTTCATTTCAAAAACATTCATACGTGACCATTGATACCACTGGTGCTAAGCCTGTCCAATGTCTCAAGTTAACAGTCTGCATTACTTATTCCCTTCCTGACATAGCCCACGATCAGGCATACATTGTTAAAGTGGAAAATGAGCATGTTTCTGGCCAGCGATTGTTCTTTTACGCACAAAATATTACTACCGGAAACACGGTAATAGAAGATCGTTTAAGTTCAGATACACAATACTACATATTACCTTCAGGAAATCGTTATGACAGAGGTTATACCCTTGGTTTCCTGAATAACTCACATGTGGGTTTAAATAGCGAGAACGCCTTGATTAGCTTGCAGGTATACCATATGCCCCTTGAACAACTAAAAGCGCTGTATTTCGCTCATGCGAGCAGTGATAAGAATACAAAAACTATTGTGTATAACCAGGCATATGATCGTGGCTGGAAGGCATATTTAAACGGTCAAGAGCTTAAAAACCATGTAAAAATCAATAACTGGGCGAACGGCTGGGTTGTTCCAGCAAATTCAAATGGAAGTGTTCGGGTATTTTTCTGGCCACAACTATTAGAGTATGTCGGTTTTGCAGCTATTGCCGTCATCGGAATTAGTATAATAACTAAGAGATTATGAAAATAGTTCATGCCCCACATACCGTTTTAGCCACACCATCAAAGCCGGTTAAAAAAATTGATGCAAAAATTAAAAAACTGGTAGATGACATGGTTATAACGTTACTAGCTCAACGCGATCCGGAAGGAGTCGGGCTTGCGGCACCACAAATTAATGAAGGAATTCGGCTGTTTATTATCAAAAAAGATAAAAAAGCACCCGTAAAAACGTTTATTAATCCAAAGATTGTCCCATCTACACAGGTCGCGCAGAGCGAAACTGCCAAAAAGCCGAAAAGTGATGAAACCTCGCGCCTAGAAGGATGTCTGTCAATTCCCCGCATTTGGGGGAAAGTAGTTCGCTCAAAAAAAGTTGTTTTGGAGTATACAAATTTGGAAAATAAAACCCAAACCGAAACGTTTTCTGGCTTTGAAGCTACGATTATTGAGCACGAAATGGACCATTTAAATGGAATACTGTTTACGAAGCGCGTACTTGAGCAGGGACACACATTATACCGCGAAGAAGATGGAGAGCTCGTTACTTTCTAAGGATAAATTTGGCAACCTCTTAGGTTGACCGTGCCTGTCCAACCTCTTAGGTTGTATTAGAAAGCCAGGCGAGGAACCAAGAGGTTATAGAAGTAACTCACTGCCGGATCAAGAACAATATCAAGCATCGAACGATTACCCATAAGCGGCAAAATGAACGCTAGCAAAAACAAGAACCCATATTTTTCAAGTGAATACCATTCTCTCGTCTGATCTTCTGGAATAATTCCCGCAACCACCTTAAAACCATCAAGTGGAGCAAACGGGAGAAGGTTGAATAAACCTAAGACTAAATTTATTTGAATAAAAAATGGCAATACTAAAATTGCCAATGACGACAAAACTCCCATATCTACGCTCATAAGCACCCGAAGCAAAACTGCTCCGATAATTGCCATAACAAAATTCGATATCGGACCTACAATCGAAATTATTGCGCTATCTTTACGGGGATTTTTTAAGTTATACGGATCAAAAGGTACCGGTTTCCCCCATCCAAAGCCGACCAATAAGATCATGAGTGAACCGATTGGATCAAGGTGCGCAAGTGGATTAAGAGTCAAACGTCCCATAAGTCGAGCCGTTGGGTCACCAAGCTCTTCTGCGGCGCGAGCGTGTGCATATTCGTGCACCGCGAGCGTAATAAGCAGTACTCCTACAAAAATTACGAATGATAGTGGGCTTTGAAAAAGAGTTGAAAGTAACATTTCATTGATTTACGTGGGTAATTATGTTATTATACAGTAATCAAATTATGAATAACATTTGTTTCGTCTGCGGCAAAGGCACCGTCATGGGTCGTTCACACACTCACCACCGAGGTGTTGCCGGAGGACGCTGGAAAAAAAGAGCGGTTAAAACCCAACGAGCTTTCAAACCAAACCTTCAACGGGTTAGTGTTATTTTGGAAGACGTTAAATTATCCGTAAAAATGTGTACCAAGTGTATTAAACGAGTCAAAAAAGACGTTTCAGAAGACAAAAAACCAATCGTAATGCTAGCTCATGTTAAAGCTCCTGCAACCAAAACTCCAGAACCTATCCAGGCATAAATATACCATAACACCCAGATTCCTTTCTCTGTAAGCTGCCAGATCAGAATGATATATTATCAGTTACTCAGCGATTTCCCTGCTGGAGCATACAATGCTCGAGCCGCTTTAGCACAGTCAAGCGCAGTCGTTTGTGAAGAACTCGCGCAATCTTCTCCATCTTTAAATGTTCCATCTCGAAGTCGATCTTTAATTTCATCGACGCTTAATTTTGAAGCAGTTGTGGGTGCGGGCGATGTTGTGGGTCGAGCCGGAGATGAAGTTGGAAGAAGTGTATCTACGCTTGTTGCTCCTTTAGTACTGCATGAATGAGATTCATCATCAGTCTCATCACCTGCTCCCACTTGCACCTCATACGTAGTCCCTGGAGTAAGCAAGCTGAGTGTGACCTCGTGCATATTCCCCGAACTACCTTCTTGCGGTGTAGATTCTTCAAGACTAATCAGATTATTACTCGTTCCTGCGGGGCGATAATACACAGCCCCTTTATCCTTGGATGAATCTTCCCATGTTACCAATAGTGTATTTTCCCCTGTTGGCTCACAATTAAAATTTGAAATATTCAAGTCGGCTGCCCTACCAAATCGCTGACTAACCAATGAAAAACCAAACCACACAACAGCCAAAGAAATTACCAAACCAACCCCGACAGCTGCCCATTTGATTAATTTTTCGTTGTTCATAGTCGCAAAAGCA
Source organism: uncultured Gammaproteobacteria bacterium (assembly GCA_964413645.1). Lineage (GTDB taxonomy): Bacteria > Patescibacteriota > Microgenomatia > UBA1406 > HO2-37-13b > 2-01-FULL-39-24. The sequence goes on along the minus strand of CAYPSA010000003.1, from coordinate 47,547 downwards.
CCTTACTTACCAAGCCAATAGCAACAAGTATAGCACCGGGAACTGCAAATTTCATAAGTTCATCTATAATACCTGTTCTGGGAAGTTCTGAAGGAACGTTACCCGTTCCACCTATGGTTCCCGAAGGAGTAGCCGTAGGAACACCACCTACTCCGGTGCCGGCAGTTATCACCGCAACTCCGTTGTCAGGACATTGAATTACGTCGGTTGCATCTGCATTATTTTTAGCTACATTTGAATCACTGGCGGTTTCTCCGGGAGTACATGCATAGGTAATATTAGTTGTTGCGTTCCCTTTTGCCTTAAATGTGCATGTGGCCATTATTCCTCTTCCAGTAACTGGTTTTCCGGGATCTTCAACAATTCCTGCAATATATACCTGGCCTGGAGTTCCAAAATCAGTTCGCGCAACTTTTAAATAGGTGCCATCAACACAATTTACTACTTCCAGAAAATTCTTATCGTATCGAACTTGCGCGTCTACTGCCAAAATCTCATCAGACCCCGCATTAACAACGATACCCAGTTCAATAGGTTCTCCGATTGCTGCATTCCCTGTCGCAGGGTCAAACAAAAGCGTCGCGGCACGCACAGAAGTATAAGAACCCGACACAAAAAAAACTCCTCCCATGAGCATAATTAGGGCAATCATTTTTTTTGTATTTAGTAAAATTTGCATAATTAAAATCCGCTTATCGAACAGTTACCGTTACCCCTTCAACCGAAGCTAACACACTCTCGCTGGTAATACTCATTAAGTTCGAATGTCGGGTCTCGCCGAGAATAAATTTTGGCGTAATAGTTACTGTTCCTGGAGCAGTGGCGGTGAGTGTAATCGTTGCAATCTGACTATCTGCAAAAGTTGTCGGTGTTTGAGAAGATAAGTCTTTCAAACTTGTTAAATACACTCCCCCTTCACGCGACGTTGGATGCATATCAAAATTTTCTATACTGGTCTGAGCGCTTGCAAATTGAGCACCGCCGGTAATATCAATATCTAAATCGTACCCAACAATATTTTGTCCATCGGAATCTGCAAATACTTCAACCTCGATCTGATCGCCAACAGAAAATTCTCGAGCATCATTTGCGGTCTGCATAAAAAATGTTCCTTTGTATTTGGCTTGCACAGCAACTGGAGCTTCGGTCTCGGGCTCTTTTTCTGTAGTTGTTACATCAACAGTTGTTTGATTAGCAGGATTCCCAGTTCGATACGTTATAAAAATTACGCCAATAAGTACGATTACTAAAATAACGATGAGCGACAAAATGCCCGTCATAAAAAGTCGTCCGTGATAATTTTCTTGCATAGATTGATTATGAAAAATTTTGACGTAAAAGTCAAGCTGACCCATCACACTATTCATCCGTTTTCACCGTCAATGCCGACACGATCAAGCCGTAATCGAGAGCACCACATGCACCATCATAGTTAACATCACATCGATCAATTGCCGAAGGATTTGTACTTCCGATACTGTTATACACTGAAAGTAAATCGAATGAATTGACGACACCATTTTGATCAACATCTCCGCTCATCATACTGATTCCAGTAAAATCAAGTTCATTTTCACCTATGGCTAATGGAATAGTAGAATTCCCTCGACGATACTCACCAATTTGGGCTTCAAGTGGCTTTGTGTGACACACTTTTCTGCGACTATGTAGCGGGCCTTTTATGAATACGCAATAATTTCCTGCCGGTGCCGTTGGGAATGAAACAGTACCGTTAATAATTCCTACATTATTGGAGCTAAATTGCACGAGCTGCGTAAGTGTTTCTTGAATAGAGTCTCCTGTTATGCCAACTTGAATCGGAATCGACCCACCACTTCGGCCCAATGCAGTTCCAACACCTTGAAATTTAAGTGCCAAATCAAGCGTTATCCCTTTTCCAGCAGTAATTGTAGCTGGTATATTATTTGAACATTGTATAACGTCTTTGGTAATCGGATAGTCTGTTCCGATATTTGAATCGGTCGTTATTACACCCGGAGCACATGCAAACGATACTTTCGCTTGACCATTCGCTTTTACTTTAAAGATAACCTTTGCAAGAATACCTGAACCCGTAATTGGGCTAGAAGTATCACGCACAAGACCACCAACATACATCTTGCCTGCAGCAGGAGACGTCTTTCTAACGGTATCAAAAAAAGTTCCGTCGATAACGTCTATTATCTCAAGCATATCCTCGTCATATTCCAAACGCGCATCAGCTGCTACGATCTGTTGTGAACCAGCTCGGACAATAATATCTGATTGAACGGTAGCGCCAACTTCTGTAGGTAGCGTTGAAGGATTAAATTGCAAACTTGGTCCGCCCGAAGTTTGAATAGCCGTTGGTACTGCTTGTGGGACTGCGGTAGGATCAATTACAGATCCTCCTTGTGGTAATGTTGGATTAGCTCCTACAGTAGGTTGCGTTTGTTGCGTTGTCGGAGCCACGGTAGCTTGCGGCTGTTGAGTTGATGGACCAACCGTTGGCTGTGTACCGCCAGCACAAATAGGAGTTGATCGTGACTTCCCTGCTCCACATCGATCTTGATCAAGTTCGGTGGCTTGCAAAGCAGCTTTTACATTCGAACATTCTGCTGAAGATGCGCCATACAATTCGCCACAGGCTTGATTGACCTTGTTATTAAAATCAAAAAAACCAGAACTTGAGCGCAAATATTCCGTATTAGTTTTGTAGATTATTGCTAAAGCTTTTTCACTTCCAACCCCATTTAATGTGCATCCATTAAACGTTCCACCTTCAACCATTAAGTAGAATGCCTTATTTGTAGGGCCAGCATTTATATGCACTTCACCCCGGCAGCTAAAATTACTTGCAAAAATCCTATCCGGATGTCCTTTGCGCCTTGGATCTGACATGTCACGTATTGTCATATTCTTCTCTTCCCCCAAAGTCCAATCTGGGTCAAGAGCGTAGGCAAACATGTCTGAAATGCTTTCATTTAACGCTCCTGCAAGTGGTATATTTCCTTGAGGATCTAGACGAGATGTTTTTGACGTTATTCCATGCGTTAATTCATGTGCCCAAATATCTTTAGTAACAAATCCATTGCAAGCATACATCATTTCAGTTGCCGGATACCAAAAAGCATTTGGACATCTCATCTGACCTTCGCCTTTAAAATGCACCTTTGCTTTAATGGTTGATCCTCGGTTATCATAGCTGTCGCGACCAAAAGTATTGAAAAAGTAGTTATAAACCTCGCCTAAAATGTCGTATGATTGATCAACCTCCGCATCGCCCGAAGGAGAGCTTCCCTCACTTCTTCCTACAGGACACCCACTTGAATTACAATTCAGAATTGATCTGTTAAGAACATGTAGAATTCCATTCGCGTCTGAAAGAACTTCACCTGTGTCGAGCGCAATATTATATATACGGTAAAAAGTCGCTTCGGTTGGGCTATTACAAAATGAGACAACGAATGCTAATCTATTACGCTCATCATCTCCGATACCCAAAAGCTTTTTATTCAAAATTTGGCGTGAAGGTGTTTGGCCGCTACACACCATTACGCTTTGACTAGAACCACTTTCAATGAGACTGTCCTGTGCTTTTTTTCGAGCGATTTCCAAAGCTTGTTCATCGGTCAATTTTGCTTCGGTAATAGTTTCATCGAGCGTATAATCACCATCTACTCCAACAATTTTATCTTCCCCTTCTACATCAAACCGAACTTCTGCGCCAAAAACAGGTATGTTTTTGACCTTCTGCGTGTAATAGTAGCGTTTTATCTGTTTTCGTTCTATATTTGTTTTGCTCGTATGAGTTCGCAAAAGCTGCGAATTTTTTCTAAAATTTGATGGAAGCACGCGTTGTTTAGTACCTTCAGTCGTAATTCCTTGAACTTGGGCATTGTTTGAAAGTGCCGCAACATCTATTACGGGGTTTTTATCCATGAATTCCAATACGGCGGCTTCACCAGTCGCTGCCGCATCATACAGAACTTGGGTTTCGTTATCGTTTTTGGATCGCAAATCTACGCTTGCCGACTGTGTAGAAAGTTCTACTTCAGAAAGAGGCGAAAGTGCCTGCACACCTATTTCAACCGGTGTTTGAGCTTGCGACTTTTGTCGGGTGCGAGCGTCGCGAAGTGACGTGAGCACCATGAGCATTAGTACGCCTGCCATAAGGGATCCAATAATGAAAATTTCTTTTTTTTCGACTTTTATATGTTGTTGTGGCTCTTCCATATTACTTTTTCCCTATTATTAAAATCGCCGCTGCATCGTTCGCATCTTCAAGCCGATACAGAGAACCACCAATATTCTTTTCCCGTTCAACTAAACCCTCAATACCCCCATTCTTATACGATAATATATCGGTTTTCCCGTTTTCTTCTACAGCAACACGTACCAAACTTAAACAATCACTACAATCAGCCGCAGGAATACTTAATTCAACAAGTGTAATTGTTTTACCTTCAAAAACAACAGGTTTATTCGGCGTAAGAATAAGTTTTTTTCCGATAACAAGCTTCAAATCGCCTACCGTACCTAAAATATCCTTCATTTTATTAGAAAGCATGTTTGAATCTATGGTAGCATCGGGTTCATATTGAAATGTAAGCATGGTTTGCCCTTCCTTTTTAGCCTTAAATCGAAGCGTTGCAAGAATTCCGTCGGCTATCGGCGACGGTCGTCTGGAAAGTTTAACACTCGAGGTAAATGTAATCTGATTTGTTTTTTGAGTTGTGAAAAAATTGAAGTCATCCATTTCATTTTTGGCGCTTATAAATTCGAGCATGGTTGGGTCATAGTTGATAACCGCATCATACCCTCCAACGGGTACTTCTTTGGAATCTCCGCTTAGAATAACCTCAATTTCCTTGTTAGCTTCAAATGCTACTCCCCGAGAATCTGTTTCAAGTTTAAGTGTGCCTGGATGTGTTGCGACGATAAGCGGATTAAGTGCATTTTTAGGAACATCGGGAAGCGCGTGAAGTTGCAAATACATATACACAAGCGAAAGCGCAAGAGCCCCCAAAAACATGGTTCCGGTTAGCGCCCACACTCGTTTTGGTATATGCATAATTAATCGTCAACTTTTATTGATAATGAAGAAAGAGCAAGTGCCCAGTCGGTTCCATTGGTGGTAGTGTCTCTATTCAAATCTGTAATCGCATTTGAAACTGTGTCGTTTTTACCAATCGACGCACGAATTTTAACTAAATCTTGCGAATTACAAATACCATCTTGCACCGGCAAATCACAACTCATTAAATAGATTCTACTAAAGTCAAAGACATTTTCTCCATTATTAAGTGTGATCGTCCCCTTATCTCCTTTATACGATCCTGCTGCCAACTCAGAAGGTTGAGTATCACAGACTTTCTTTTGAAGTTGTTGTGGACCTTTGATATAAATGCAAAATCCAGTCCCAGCTGTAGTGTTTATGCTCACGCTACCTTCATATAGCCCTGAATCATTTGGGGTAAACGAAGCATTTTGAAAAACAGGTTCGGCCGAACCTATGCCTGCACCTACCTTGAATTGCAATCCACTAGCATTACGCGGTTTTGATTGTATTCCCTGCAAACGCACCTTGAGTTTTAATTGGATATTTCCCGATTGTCCCGGCCCTCCATTTCCCCCACTTCCCACAGTGAATGAAAACGATTCTTTTGCGATTACGTAACCTCCAACTGGTGAAATAGGTCCTACTACTTCATGTTCCAAAATAGAAACAGTACCACTGCCGTTCGTTACTCCTTTAAGTGTAATCGGCATGGTAACCGAACTTAACAGTGTAGGAGCAGTACAAAGTTGCGATAGTCGTAAAATGCGTGTTGATGAATTCCAATCGTTTATAACCGTTTTACAATCTGATGCATCAATTGTAACCGGTACCGGAGCAAATGGACTGGTTGTGGAACCTCCACCACCAGGCGCTGGAGCTCCTGGCGCTCCGGGTGCTCCCGCTCCGCCGCAATTAGCCGCAGAATCGCAATTTGATGAGCCTGGAACAGGTGCCGTTGGAGCAATCGTAGTTTTTGGAGCTTTATCAGTTGGATCAGGATTGGTACCCGATGTGGTGATCACATCAACTCCCGCATCTACTTTCATTTTCACATCAAATGCTGAAACTTTTTGCTCTGCTGTAAATCCATCAATCAATAAATTTGTTGTGATCTGTTGCCCCACCGTTAATTGTGCTGAAGCCGGTGAAAAATGCGCTCGAATTCCCGATGGCGCACTTGGTCCACTTGTTGGACTCGTCCCTGCCGAAGCACATGTATAACTTCCCTCATCAATTGGGTCGAGTGGATAATCTTGACCCGATCCTACAACTTTACTTTCTGCGGCTGCAATAGTAAATGTTCCCGCACCGGTACCTTCGCATCGCAATGTAACCGGAACAGTAATTCCCGCAGGCAATTCAGCATCTGCTTTTAAAACTCCATAAGAGATTTTTTCGGTTGTCTTAATAAACTCATTAAAGAATCCTGCAGGAGTTGAAGGGTTTCCCAAAATACTTGGTTCTCGCGTACCCTGCACTTTCACCGCGCCCGTTGTTTTGAATACCAATGTAAATGCTGAAATTTTTTCTGCATTGGTAAATGATACAGCCACGTCTTTCGTACCAGAAATTGAGCCCGTTTTTTCAGTAATTCGAATCGGCATGTTAGTGCCAGCAGCTCGTGAGCGCAATACATACGTGTGAATAGCCATCGAAAACACCACCGTGCTTACAAAAACGAAAATTCCCAATACTAATAGTTTAAATTTCGGCGTAAATTCCATACTTTATTTATATCAAGAAAACATACCTCGGCGCAATATATCAAAGTCGCCCACGTCAATCATTCCGTTACCATTTCCATCGCTATCTTTCGTAGTGAGTGCTCCAGTGTATTCTCGTCGGAACAAATCAAAATCAGCGATATCGATTTTACTGTCGCAGTTGTAATCGCCTTTTCCTTTCAGCGAACAACCTGCCGCGGGAGTCACGCCCACACTCCCTCCATTGGTCGTAGAGTCTATTGAAGGCGTTACTAGCGATGGACCCGTTGCCCGCGAGGGATACAAAAATCTGTTTGTTGTCTGCCAAAAAAAAATTCCCGACAACACAGCTACTAAAACAATAATAATGAGCTTCAATTTCATAGTTGACACGTGGCTCGGGTGCCATCTCGCGAGCTACTCCCAGCAAATACTCGTGCACGGACATGTTCAAAATCGATAAGTGAAACTCTACCGTCGCCAGAAATATCTGCAGTTTTGGTTGAAGTTCGACCGGTAAATTCACTGACAAAAAGAGACAAATCAGCACAGTCAACGGCGCCACTACAATCATAATCACCTTCCGTACGAGTCGAGCAGTTTTTTGTATCATCCAGAGACTTTGGCAGCTTTACGAACTTTGAATCGGTTAGGGAAAAAGTGCACATTCCTTTTACACATGATATCGAGTCTCCGCTCTTCGGGCAAACATAGCCCGCCATACAGAAGCCAAAAGACATTGCTAAATCTATACAATACTGATCGGTAGTACACGCCATTGCCGCTGCGGCATCGGTAATTGAATCAGATGGAGCTGCTTTTGAAACCACATTCGCATTTTGCTGAACCGCAACGTAGCCAATAGCAGAAAATCCGGTTAATACCGCTAAAACCGACAATGCCACCAACATTTTTCCCTGAGATTCCATATGGTATCTTCAGTGTAGTATGCGGGTGGCATTAAAGTCAAGTTTTACTTAAGTTCCACTTTAGCTCCTGCTTCTTCGAGCTTAGCTTTTGCTGCTTCAGCTTCTTCTTTCTTAGCTTGAGTTAAAATAGTTTGAGGTGCACTTTCGACTAGTTTCTTCGCATCCATAAGCCCTAAGTCGGGTTTAAGTTCACGAACTGCTTTAATAGCTCCTAGCTTATTTGCTCCTCCATCGGTTAGAACAACGTCAAAATTTGTTTTTTCTTCGGCTGCTTCACCGGCTGCGGCTGCAACTGGGGCACCTGCCATCATCATAGGAGCGGCGGTTACACCGAATACATCCTCAAGGTGTTTGGCAAGTTCCGAAAGTTCCAACGCGTTTAATCCTTTTATATCTTCTGCAATTTTTTCAATATTTTTTTCTGCCATACATGTCACCACCTTTCGTGTAAATGCTAATCGTATTAGCTTTTATTTGCTGCTGCTTGAATAACTTGTATTAATTTTTGCGTGTTAAAGTTGAGGCTTCGTACCAAGCTGGTATGTGAGCTTCGCAGTGAAAGAATGATCTTAACAACCAATTCTTCCTTGCTTGGAAGCTGAGCCAATTTCATCAAATCGTCTTTTCCATATGTTTTGCTTTCAATGATTCCCGCTTTGAATCCGACGGTATCGTGTGATTTAGCAAACTTGTAGAATGCGCTTAACGCTGCGGTCCAATCCAATGGGAGGGTAATAACGGCTGAAGAGCCTTTTAAATCAATGGTTTCAAGTAATTCTGAGTGTTTAAGTTTTTCCGCAGTTACTTTAAAAAGTGAATTTTTGACTACGGTCATACTACTACCAGCTTCACGAAGACTTTTTCGCAATTCTTCCAAATCTTTATGCGATGTTGCAGCAAAACCGATTACGACGAAATTCTTAGATTCATTTAATGTGGAATATAACGAAGATACAAAATCAAGTTTAGCTTTGTTTGGCATAGTATTTCTCTCGCAGTGGTCTTAAGCGGGCTGCCACTGGTCTTTGAGAATAGAAGTATTATAACGAACGGGAAAGAAATTTACAAGTACCTTGGTAAATTTAATAAGAATTTAAGAATTGACTGATAGTATGCCTGTTGGTTGGAGAGCGTTTCCGAACGGTTTCGGAGTACGACTGATAAACGTATCGACCCGTAAGGGTCAGGGTTCGACTCCCTGCCTGCCGGCAGGCAGGCCTCGCCCTCCGCCCACATTTACTATTGACAATTAACCTTAATATTTGTTAATATAATAGTGTTTATCAGTCGTACAGGGAGTTTTCGAACTCACCTAAAAGCTCTCGCAAGGGAGCTTTTTTGTTTTAAATCACTCGAAAGATCTTCAAGAATAAGAATGTGAATAAGTAGAATAGTAATACCTGTGGTAACGAGAGATACAAGGTTGCACACAACGCCACGATCGACACCACAAAAAACGCCTGATTATGAATACTTGGCACGAGTCCCTTTACTATTATTATAAGGAGCAACAGCGTTAACAGCTTATCCGCATCAAACCACACGGGTTCCCATCCTACAAATCGAGCAGTAAAAAGAAGCACGGCGGCAAGTATTAAAAACAGCTCTTTTGAATCAAAATAGAATGGTCCGACAAACATATTTTAATAGTACAGTACATTTTATTATTTTTCATCTTTAGGCATCAATTTCCCATCTCTGAGCACTGCCTACCCTACTTTTAGCGCCTCATATTCTTCTTGACATCATCTACTACATACTTTATAATTCCCACCATGTCGATATCAAACAAAAGTAATAACAAGGTATCACTTACCGATTTACCCGATCTTCTGACAATCCGAGAAGTTGCCGATATTTTACGTGTTTCCCCCCTTACCATCAAACGCTGGGGCAAACGAGGAAAACTTCCTGCTATTCGAATTAATTCCCGCGGCGACCGCCGATACAAAAAAGAAGTCATCCAACGATTGTTGGGGGTTGAGATTGAGGAATAAACTTACCTGTCATCCTAAAGTACCTTTGTCATTCTGAGCTATCCGTGTCATTTCGAGCCGAAGGCGAGAAATCCCCGCCCTTACTGAGAAGCAATTGATAAACTCTGAATTTTCTGCTGAAGTGCTTTGATTTCTTGGTTATCAGAATGCTCGCCCGTTAGAACTTTGGCTAAATCTTCATGAACTGCCCGGTATGCTTCTTGCATCATATTTGACTCTATCTGTCTAGCACCATTAGACACTTCATCCATGAATTTTTCATATTTTAATACAGCTAATTCATCGAATAACGTTAGAAATTGATCTGACATTATTTGGGTTAACTCAGCCTTGTGCATTTCGTCTGCCGAGCCATATTCAGTAAGCAGCTCATTTTGCTTTGCAGTATTATTACTAAAAAGAATTTTTATTATTTCTTCAATACTAAATGTCTTCATATTTAAGTTGTTGCAGTAACACCAGCTACATCTGGCACCTTATCACTAGTAACTTTTGAATTGTCAGCGCTAGCAACGAAAGTTGGATTTCCAAATACCTGATATTGTCGCTTCTTTCGTTGTTCATCAACCGCTTTAGCATAAATGGCAGCACTTTGAATAAACATTTCTCCTGCAACGGGGTCAAACAAAACACTAGGATCAGGGTGCGTTTCGGCCCATTTCTGAAGAATTCTTAGCTGCAAGTCTGCAAGATCTCGATAATAGTACAGGCTTTTTTCGAGTTTAGCAACTTGTTCAGGGGGTGGTTGAGGCATAAACATATCAGGTTTAAATGAGGTAATAGTGCTTATAAATTTCTCTTCTTCGTCATCAATCTTTGCAAGCGTTCTTGTTTTAACCGCTTCACCATAAAGAGTTTCCCACATTGAGCGAACGTCTGCGGCGCTAATATCGCCAACTGTTAATGCTGCAAAACTATCTTCGTTAACAATAACTCCAGGGTGCAAGGCACTATACAATTGCATTGCTTTTTCAGGAGTAATAATACGGCTTATCTCGGCTATTGAAGACGGACTATTAAAGACCTCATCACCAAAAAGACCTTGAATGATCCGTATATGTGCTGGTGGCCAATTCTCATAGAATTTTATTTCCAAATGAGCCAATGTTCCTTCTCTTAGTAAAATTTGATTTTCTAAGAAAGTCCTTCGAGCCTGGTCTGATTGCATATATTTCTTCAATGCAACATATGCTTCTTTTCGATGGAGATTGATTCCATCTGCATTTTCTACATTCGAAATTCGCTTGTCAAGAGCTGCGAGTTTTCTCTGAATCGTCCCTACACTTTCTGTGCCAGCCGGGATACTTTTGACAATCCTATCGATGACTTCAATTCTATCCTTCTTTTCTTTCCACGCACTTACCGTAGTAAGTTTAGTTTCATCCCACCCAGCAGGGCGTTCTTCTGCTGTTCTAATGGCTTTTCTAGCTTTTGCCCGTGCCAATTGACTATTAATTAATCTGCCTCGTTGAGTCACTTGGTCCCAAGTAATCTTCTTCCCATCAGGATCTAAAACGTTTTCTTTAAGTCGTCCTATTTCATCTTGTGAATTTGAAATTAATGTTCTAAGTTGTTCTATTTGCTTTCCTGCAGCGGTTTGATCATCTGCGGTCACCGGTCTATTGCCCTGATTGCCGGAAGTTGTACGAATAGATTGTAGAGACGCAACGTGCTCCTTAAGTCTTGTATTCTCCGCCGAAATGTCGTCGAATACTCCTTGATAAAAGGATTGTTCTGCAGTCAAATCTACAATTGAAACATCTAAGTCGCCCACTTCCTTAAGCCATTTCTCATATTGAACAAGGTCATCACTGCTATATGCTCGTTCAGCTTCCGTCGCTTCTTTTTGCAATTTTTTCTTTTCCTTTTCAAGAGCCTCTTTATTTTCCGCTTCCTCGAGTCGTTCTGCTTCTGCGTTTCTTTCCGCTTGCAATTTTTCGCGCTCGATTTCAACCGCTTCTTTACTTTTGGGTTTTCCTAAGTCGACAATGCTATTTTCTACAACACCATTATCAATTTCTGCCTGTTTAGTACGTTTGCGTTCTTCTACCTCTTCCACAGTTCGACGCTCCATTTGTTCTACGGCTAATTTTCCAATCTCGCGTCGCAATTGTTCAACATCAGTGACTCTCGCTCCCCCACTCGTCAGATTCTTCCATGCTTGTTTTTCAATATCTGAATGGGCGCGTTGGTGATACCACGTATCCCGAAAATCGACAGCTAACTTACTTACATCAAATCCTGTTCGAGCATAAAAATCACCGCGAGCTTCGCTTGCATCATGAACTGTTTTAAGTATCTCATCTCCGACAGTTTGACTTAAAATCGGACTAGAAAGATTAATCCCATACTGTTCGAGTAGCGCTCGTTCTGCATTTGTCATGCCTGCTAGATTAAGCGCTAAAACACTTGGATCATCAAAAGTTACTTTAAACCTCGCAAGTTTATCTCTGCTTTCGTCTAAGTTCTCTTGCTGAGAAGTGATAGCTTCAGTAGCTCTTTCGCTTGGAGACAAATGAGCATCATACGCTACGGGAGTTTTAATCGGAGTCGCATTTTTTACTCTGCGAACTAGTCGTGCCACCCAACTATCTGGCACATATTTTTCAGTTTGATTTCCTCGTGGATCATTTATTACTCCTACTTTATCGATAGCTTTATCTGGAGTTGCTCGCTTTATGAAATCAATCTTCATTTTTAGTCTTCGCTGCAAGGTCATTATTGTTCGTTGTGAAATCATTTCTGCTACTTGTAAATTCGCAGTGTCCGCAACAAAACGAGCAGCTTCTGCAATTACAAGCCGCTTGCGTTCTTCTGGAGTTATATCAGCATATCTTCGATTAGGTCCCGCAGCTTGTTCAATGCGTTGACGGAATGCAGTATTGAATTGAACTTGCCAATCTTCAAGACCGTCAGCCGTAGAAAGTGATTCAGTAGCTAAAAATTGTTTTTGCACAAGACCAGCAAAGCGTATCTCGGTTTGCTTTTCAAGTGAGAAAGGCTTCTTTTCCCCCTCAATCGAAGTGTCTTTTTTGATAATTGTCGCATCTCGAGGATCTCCTAATTCCGGATCTAGTGGCTTAGACTCAGCTTTAGCAGCTGCACCAGTCTCTACCACGGGAGTAGCTGTCTCCGCTGTAGGCGGTACGATTCCCAACGACTGTTCCGGAGGTATACCCGATGTCATACTAAACATATTACTTGTAGCAAAATGTGATTTCAAGTATCATTAGGTATATATGGGCCTAGATACTGAAAATTTATCACCAGGAGATCTCGGAATAGATACTGGAGCTGTTCCAGTCGACGCTCCCCCAGTTGATCCGGATGTGCCTGCAATCATGATGGATTCAGATGATGATAACGATCTCGAAACCATGGACTCTCCCGAAAACCCTCACGCCAAGTTAGAAGAAGAATTAACCATTGAAGGAGCAATGCTGTTGAATCTTAGAACAAATGCGGTAGTTACAGAAGTCGAATCGGCAAAAACAGTTGAAGAAAAAAATCGCATTATTGCGGATCCAAAAAAGAAAGCCTTATGGGATCGACACATAATCTCTACCCGAACAACTCCTATCGATCTTGATCCCCGATCTGATCCGGAAGCTCGCTATGTACACACGGATGCAGACGGTAATGAGAAAGGTCTTTCGGGCATTATTGAAATCAGGGGAGATACTTTTATTTGCTCAGTACACGGATCTACCACCGGCGAAACAGTACAGGTTGAACGATCAGCGATGCTTACTCTCATGTTAAAACGCGATACAACTGAAATTGGCGGTAACTTTTCCGGCAATGAGCAGCAAATTGTGACTAAGTACATTCAACTTATTGGAAAATCTGAACTACCACCTGATTTTCACGAAGGCCTGCCCACCCTCATCACCGAAGTCGCCGAAACACATAGTATAACAACTACCGATACATTGATACGTGCAGGAGAAACATATTACAAAGCCCAAGAAATTCCCACTGGTGCAACACCAGAAGAAATCGCACAAATTACCGCGGAAAATCAACAGAAGGCTGATCTATTGGATGATTTAGAACAGAAACTTGACGGAAAAAACCTAGCAACAACTGAAGACAAAAAAAATGTCATGAGCCTCATCGGCCTAGATAAAAAAGGCATTACCGCTACGCTTGAGCAAGCTCGCGCAGGTATATCTACACTTAGAAAAATGATCGATCAAGCTTCTACCCCAGAAGCTAAAAAACAATTACAAGCTCGACTTGATACTGCTCAGGCTACCGCAAAAATTTACGAAGAAGTACAAAGTAAAATTACGGATACAACGGTTGATGACTTTGAGGCTTCTCAGCAGGCTGGCGGAGGGTCAGCCGATTTACGAAAGCAGATTAATCAGGCCATCGAAGAAAATGACATTGTAGCACTGGTACTTATGGCTTCTCCGGAAGCGTCAGTTACCGCAACAGCAGCAGAAATCACAAAAGCACGTGAAGCACGTGAAAAATATAATAAGAATTTGAAGACTATAGGTGTTGTGGCTGCCCTCACCGCCCTACTACTCGCCCTCGGGATCTCACAAGGCGCAAAACAATAAACAAAAAAACTCTCTTCCGAGAGCTTTTAGGTAGGTTCAACTCTCCTGAATGCGTGATAACCAATACTATTAGACCAGCAATAAGAATAATTGTCAATAATAATATAGTTGGCGGAGATTCCCTGCCTGCCGGCAGGCAGGTTCTCCCTTAACTTCGCTCGGGATCAGAATGACAATGCTTAAAGAGAGTTACTTCTGTGGAAAATCAGGAACACTTGGCATATCTGCCACCGGTGCAGCTGGTTCAGCAGGAGCTGAGACTGGTTGTTGAGTTGCAGATGCCGGTTGATTAGCCCATGTTGAAGGCTCTGTAACCGAAGGAGTAACAGGTTCTTGCGCCACAGGTGCAGAAGGTGCAAATTCTGCCGGAGCAGCTACAGATTCCGATTTTTGAGACTCTGCATCAGATATATCCATTACAGGATTTACCGGATGGTCATCGACTGGAATTTCAAGTGCTGGTGCAGGTTCACCTGCCAGAGCTACTGGTTCTGATGTCATACCATTTTGTGATAACGTATCCATAATTCCTTTTAACTCATCATCATGTGTCGCATCTGCCGGTGGTGTAAGTGGAACGACAGGAGCTGCGGGTTCTGGAACTACCAATGGCTCGACGGGTTTTGAAGTTGTTGCTGGTTCATTATTCCATGCAGGTGCTGCTGGAGTTGCAGGAGCGACTGGTTCATCAGCAACTACTGGGACTACCGGATCAACAGGAGGCATAACAGGCGCTGCGCCTGACATTCCCGCATTCTGATCTACTTGCGCTATATTTTGATCCATTTTTTCTTCACCTGTAGACATAGGCTCGCTAACTGGTGCGGAATTTTGCATTACGGGCGCTTCAACGACAGCTTCTGGCTGAACTGACAGTCCAAGTGCCTGTTCAAATTCTTGTTGCGTGAATCCCTTTACAACATGCTTATTGTCCCCTTCCCCAACAACCATAACTGGCACCCCTGAAAAATTGTCTGAAACAGCCAACATTTCAGAAAGGGCTGTTCTGTCGTGCTCAACATCTTTATTTTCAAACGGAATATTATGTGCATTTAAGAAGTCCTTAGCCTGCTTACAAAAATCTGATTCAGTATCATTAATTGTATAGAGTGTTACATTCATATATATATTGTGGATCCAAATTGCGGATCCGTATATTCACTATAAAAGAATCAGTAATATGTTGTCAAGGAGGAAATGCGCAGACCCTTCTCCGCCAGCCGGCAGAACGCTCAGGATGACATGACTTATACGATACGGGGGTACCGCATATTAGGCACAAAATCCCTCTCCAAGATGACTTACCTACCGATAAACGATTAATTTCAGATAGTATGTCATTTCGACGAGCCGTCAATTTGACAGTGAGGAGAAATCTCGGATAGATTGATATTTCCTAGTCGCTTCGCTTCTTCGAAATGACAAATAATTCCAGCTTCCTCGTCGTTTATATAGTATTTTTCCCACTTGACATCGATTGAAGTCTTTATCTACAATCAATAAATATGACAAATCTATCAAGCACGATCAAACAAGACCTTTCCGAGTTCAATAAGCTCGATCAAAACCGAAAAATGGCCGTTATTGCCATTATTTTCGGACTCTTCATTATAAGTATTATTGTCGGAGCAAACGTAACCAAGAAATCTGATTCTGAACCTACAACAACCACTCCAACAACAAGTGCTATCGAGAATATCAAACCATCAACCACAATTGCTCTTTCACCTGCAAAGCAAACAGTGAAAGCAGGAGAAGCGGTAACGGTAGAAGTTATGCTTTCAAAGTTACCAGTAACAGCAGCAGATGTGGTACTTTCATATGATCCAAAAAGGGTTACCATCTCTGCACTTACTAATGGAACGGTATTCCCACAAGTTATTGGTATGAAAAATGAGAATGGAAAGATTACATATAATGGTTCCCTATCTGAAAAAAGTCCCACCGATCGAAAAGAAGGTGTGGTTTTTAGCTTTACCATGACGCCAAAAGCGGGCGCTAAATCAGTCATCATTGATTTTGACAATACCAAAACACTTACTGCGATCAATGGCGAAAATACGCTTGGTAGCACAGTCGGAGGAATTTACACTATACAATGAATATATCGCAATTAAAAAATTGGAAGCAACGCGGAGAAGTTGCCACGCTTTTTACGGTGGCGGCTTTGGCGTTAATGGCTGCGGGTACATTCCTAGGTTCACAACGATTAGTTCAAGAAAATGTGTTGAAGCTCGGAAGTTTTGCATACGACAATACTTATCGAGCTCATTTTTACAAAGGACCTACCTTTGAAGAGAAAGATCGAATTCCTGGTCAACCTAATTCTGGATACACATTAATCCGAGGTTCACTCTGTTTTACTGGTACCACCATTCCTTCACAACTTCAACAGTTTTGGGTACATACTCCTCAAGATCCTAATCGAGGTTACCCCCAAAAAGCTTGTGACAATACTAATGCCGACACCAAAGATGATTGTATTGTCCATGAAGGAAGAACCGTTAAATACATTGCTCCACAAACTTCACGACCATATTGTGATAGTCCAAATGTGGGAAAAGCAAATTGGAGAGCATGGGACTTCACACTTAAATTACAAGCACCATATTCTAAAGATTTGTGTTCAGGACTATTCGTAAGTTCAACATCAAGTTTTGTTACACGCGATCCAATTGAAATGGACATGGCCGCATGGCACCGATATTTGGGTCAACGAGGAGTTGATTGTGGTCCAACACCAACTCCAGTTACTCCATCAACACAGCCGTCTGCTACAAATGAACCTACATTTAGAGTACCAACTGCTAAGCCAACAGATAATATCGTAGTTCCGTCAGGATATGTCACTATCGAATTGCGACCTACTGATAAACCACGATGTCCAGATCCAAAAAAGCCATGTCCATCAGTCACACCTGTTGGAGAATGTAGAAATGATATAACCTGTTCAAAAGCTAATCCGTGCCCACGTGGGTACGCATGTCTGCACGAAAAGAGTGATCCATTACAAATCGGCGTATGTATAAGTACCAATCCAAAATGTAATCCAACTTCAACGCCAACACCTCCACAATCAACCGTCACACCGCAACCTTCATGTGATAGTTGTCTTTCAGAGGGAAAAGCATTCTTATGTTCAAGCGACAACGCTGCACCTGGCCAAGCACCACGAGTTTACTGTAGTAACACCAATAATGGTCCTCCACGTGGGCTCGATTCATGCCGGGCATGTACGCCAGTTACCGGTGAACCAGTTCAAGCTAAAATCAAAGGAGACATTATTGTGAATTCATGTGTGAAACCCGACGCAGTAAGTACGATCATTTGTGAAAAAAACAATCCTACACGATGTATTGATACAGCTACAACAGTAAAATTTATCGGACAAGATCCAACGAATCCTAATAAATGGCTTTACTCTTACGAGCATCTTCAAGCTCCCGGAGCAAATGGAGGTCTTGAATCAGTCGTTAAGAATGCACTATATGAAAACATGCAAGCATTTGCACAATATACATCTAATGGATTAATCCGAGAAGCCGGACGTGTTGGATTCCCTCCTTCTCAAATTGGAAATTTGCGCGCATATGCAACAATTCCATCAAGTCAAAGTGAAGCAATCATTAATTATGAAGTTCCAAAAAATGACATTGTGTGCCCACCGGTTTCACCAAGCGTAAAACCATCCGAAGCGCCAACGACTATTCCTACTCCTGGTATTTGTAAATATAGCGCAACAGCCGTAGTTATCGACGAGGCAACCAACTTGCCCGTTCCCCTATCACAAATGGGGGATGTAAATAAGTGGGGTCTTGCAAACGACAAGCAACCATTAAAACCTACCACATTATTTAAGAACTATGGAGAAATGGTAAATGGCGAAAGAACATCAAAGTATACATTTAAGACTGATACTTTATCATTCCGACCAACAGATACAAATGCACTTTATATGAAAGGTGATAAAGCACAGGTCAACCTATACATAGATACCTCTAAATGGGAAATTGTAAATAAAATTGCTTGCACTGGTTCAAAAGGATGTCCATTTCCAAATGAAGGCCCTGGAAAGAATTCCAGTCGACCGCTTGATCAATATGGAAGCACAGTAGATGGATTCAATTTCGACTGCGATACCAATGTATCAAAGTACGGATGGGTTGTGAAAAAACTCCCCGATAACAATCCCAGCCAATGTGTAATGCGATCTCCAGAAAATGTTGTTCCTTGCACTCCTAAAAACGTTAAGACCAAACTAAAATCAAGCAGTCGTGTAGAAGTTACATGGGACGCCCCTGACGCTTTATGTCCATTCAGTGCGGGTGTTGCAGGCGACCACTATCGAATCGACTTAGTAGATATTTCAGAAACCCCTGCTTTAGTAGTTAAGACATGCGATAAGATTTCCAAAACAAAAGCAGAGTGTCGAGTTGATTCATCGTATGCAAATGGTGAGGGCGATTTTATCCGAGGACATAACTATGTAGCAAATGTATATGCCATTAAAGAAATTCCTGGATCAATGGAATTATGTGCGGGAAGCAATGGAATTGGTAGATTTTCACGCCCTACACGTGACAATGGAGGTGACGAAGATAAACCAGAGCCAACGGATAAACCCGTAGGCGGCACCGTAATGACTAAACAACTAGATTGGCTCGTGAATAATTCTACCGGTGTATGTTGGGGAGCGTGGAGTCATGGTGATTGTAGACACGGATACAATGGTACCGACGACTGGGCACAAAGCATTACTGATAAACGATTTGATTGTTTGGCCCCACGTAATGAAAAACACGAAGTAGTCGTTAGACTCCGAAATGATTCTAACACCGATTCTATAGATGTAATGCCAAAAAGAGATGATTGCGCTCTTTGTTCAGCAGTTGATCTAAAAGACAAGGACGGCAATCCTTACAAACTCTCACAATGCAACGCAGGACCAGGCGTAAATACTACTTATGGTGACACATCAGTAACGCTGAAAAAAGGCCAATGTTATATGGTTGATGAAAATCTACGCACATCTGTTGGAAGTGGAGTTCCATGCGCCCAAGGTGACTCAGGAGTTAAATCATCACAGCCTCGAAATGAGGATAAACCACAACCCACACCTAAGAATGGTGGAGAGCAGCCAGATCCAAGAAACCAAAATACCGTGACTGGTACAGTCAGAATTACTGTAGAAAGTGAAAAAACTCTTACTCCTTATGAAGGCTCATTCAAAGTGATTTATCAAACCAATACTGACACTGATATAAAGGACGCGCAAATCCATAATGTTGATTTTGAGAATGGGACATTTATGTACACTATACCCAACTTCAACAAAGAAGCAGAAGAATATACATATGGGGTCGAACTTGAATACAGTATTGAGGGAGAAACACAAAGAAAAAAGGCTTTTACTGC
Source organism: uncultured Gammaproteobacteria bacterium (assembly GCA_964413645.1). Lineage (GTDB taxonomy): Bacteria > Patescibacteriota > Microgenomatia > UBA1406 > HO2-37-13b > 2-01-FULL-39-24. Next base: position 27,891 of record CAYPSA010000003.1, on the reverse strand, counting down.
AGTTACCGTTAATAAAAAAGACTACACTAAAACAGGCGTTTGGAATGTGAGTATTACCTTAAATCCTAATGGAACCCAGCCAACTCCTGAGCCATCTAACAGAAGAACGTGGTATGGAGTACCCAAGGGAAATGAGAAATACCGGGAATGTGTACGTACTGAGAGATTTTGCAGAATTAATAAAGGCGAAGTGAATAATGAGTCGAAATATAGCTGCGGTGCATCTGAGAATCAGACGAAGTGTTTACTTCCGATTGACAAATCAATAATCACTACTGAAGGGAAATATTTTATCAAACCTGGACATGAGGGGTACAAATTATCCTTCCGTCTTGAAGGATTTGCAAAAAATTCTGAGAACAGTGCTATAAGTTCTGAAGAATTTTTAACCAATCTTATAAGCAATCAAAACGGAGTCCATTTCACTAAAGTATTCAAATTGAATCCAAATATAGAAAAATATTATGTATATGTTAATTTGATAGATGAGTCAGGTAAAAGAGTAAATGGAACAACAGGGCTTAGTGGGTCGTGTGATACTGATAGTGGACCTTGTGGATTTATAGGTCATGGAGGCTATATTTACTATTCTGCTGTAGGCGATGACTATACTGACCATTCATCATTATTATCTACAGTAGCGATAACTAATAAATCTAACGAAAGCATTAAATCCGTCTCTATCGCCTCATGCGACTCGGCAAATAAATGTGCGTCAAATACAGTTTCTGTAGCGCTTGCAGCTGGTGCAAATACCAAATTCAAACCAACGTTCTCTGTTCTAAGTACCACTCGACGATTAAGCTGTGTAATTAATTACACAAATGGAACTAGTAAACAATGCACGCCCCAATTAATAACGGGCAGCAATGGATTGCAATTTAACATTACAGCAGCTGCGAATAATTCAGTAAGCACAACGGTTCTTTCCCCGCTTAAGACTGCGGATACTAATCGTGATTGTCAAGTAACGAGTGCCGATGCAACGGGTCTGCGTGACTTGGATGGCAATGGAACTGTAAATGCTTCGGACACTTCCCTATTCTTGAGCTTCATTGGCCAGAATGCATGTAAGTAATTGTCATTCTGAGCGCAGCGAAGAATCTAGGTGTTGATGATTATTCTGAGATTCCTCACTCTGTTCGGAATGACAAAGGTAGTGCAAATGACATTCGCTTGACTAATACATTCGGTTTATCCTAGAATGAATCTATGTACTCTGCCAAGCGTAATTCCGGTGAAATTTTATCGACTGTTTTAATTATTTCCGCACTTGTTATTACATTTGGAAGCTTGCTAGGAGCCGGAAGCAAAACGTTACGAAGCGATGCGTATGCACCCGTTCCTCGAATTGAACGCACAGAAGAAAAAACAACACTTAATGTCACGGTCGATCCGAGCCTTACTCGATTTACCATTACCGGAGGACTCTGTTTTGGTGCGGGCTTAGGAAGCGGTATTGAAAAAACAACTCTGTGGGCATCGGAAGATCCTCCTGGGAAACGTGTAATTTCTAATGTATACGCACAAGCATTTAACGGCGGATCCGGCGATTACCCTGCCCCCTGTATTAGGCCTGACTTTGAAGGTGACGCAATATTATCGAATAAAAATGCAACGGCAGCTCGAAATTTCAGTTTAGTTTCCAACGTAAGCCAACCGCTCACCGATGTATGTGTTGATGTCTATTTACACTTATATAGTAACCGCCAAGGTCGATGGCCAAATTTTAGAAGATTTAAAGTAAATAAGAATGGTATTTGCCCACCGTCAAATCCTACCGTACAACCATCGATCGTTCCATCGGTTACGAGTGGGCCTACCACACGACCGAGTATAGAAGGACCAACTACTCGTCCTACGATACGACCAACTGGAGGAATAACCGTCATACCAACTACAGGACCAACCACAAGACCAACTACTGGTCCTGTAAATCCAGGCGCGTGTGGAAAACCATGTGCTCAGCCAGGAAATGTTTGTGAAAAAGGGTTACAGTGCATAACGATGGCCTGTCCTCGGGGAGAAACAAACTGCTCGAAAGATACCGTTTGTATGTCGATTGGATTTCCTATTGATCCACGATGCGTCGGAAAAGTTGTTCCAACAGTACAACCAACTAGAAGGCCATGTAGTAACCCCACCAATACTGGAGGATGTGTACGGTTGACGATTACGCCAAAACCAACCGATGCAGCCTGTGTACAAAACGCACCGGGCTGGCTTGATAATGATCGTACCCGATTCATAAATTCTACCTGGGCTAAAAAACATGCGTATGCTGATTGTCCAAGCGATAGTAGTGGTGGGTGGCCAACTTCTGCCCTTGACTGTCTAATTGATGACCAAGCTGCAGGGCCTTCAGATGCCGACAAACGAATCGTAAAAGATCCAGAAAATTTGTACTACAAGCATTTAACACCAACCGATTTATTTACTATTATTCCACTGGGCTCAGTACGCTCGCTTACCCAAACCATCGATAGTGAAGTTAAAAAGATTATTCGAGAAGCAATTGTAAACGCAGTTAAAAAGAATCCAGAACGATATGCCGATATTTCATTTGATAGTGTAAATGCCGGCATGGAAGGCGGACGCGACGGAGTTATTATGCGTTCGGTCTCGTTATGGGTACATCCGGTAGTTGAAACCATAATTACCGACGCTATTGGAACCCGAGAACGTGCACGACTTTTCGTAGAACCATATATTGAGGGTGCAATAGGCGCCGATATCTCTACCGACGATGCAGAAACGCTATATGTTGCCGCGCTTCGCTCATGCGGTAGCAGTGCAGAAGGTGGCGTTCAAAGTGGTTTGGGAGTTCGTAAGGTATTTGGAGAATACACCGCAGTTGTTCAAAACTGGACCGATGGAGCAACGGCAGACGATATTTTTTCTGAATTTAGAGATTGCAATATCCACATTGTTCGAACAATAATGTGTGAGCCAACGAAAACTCCTCCAAAACCAACAGGCAATGATAAACCAAACATTTCAGGAAAAATTACCGTACGAAGTTGCAAAGAACCCGAAAGTATGCGGGTGTCACGCTGTGAAAAAGGTGGAACACGCGCAGATTGTAAAGATTTAGTTCAAACAGATTTATCTGAAGACAAACCTGCCGATGATCGTATTTGGGTAAATGAAGATGAAAGCGATCCTGAAAACGATCTGTACGTATTTAATTACCGCTTAGTCACCGATAGTCGAAATCAAAGTTTTGAAGAAGGTGCCGAGTATCAGGTACCCGACAGTTCGATGAAAAACGATTTAACGGCTTACTATTCTGAACATGAATCAGATCCGGTTGTAGCATCCGGAAAACGCGATTTTACAATCACGGTTCCTCAAAGTGAATGTGGACCCGTTCCTACGGTCGAACCAACAGATGCGCCTCGCTGTATTTTCAATCCAGTGGCATATGTAAAAATCCGAGAAAACGGCGAAGATACACTGTTCCCTGAGGTTGCAGACGATGCTGAAAAATGGAGCACCACAAATGACAAACGACTTAAAAAATTTGGCGATGACGTGTTTCATCGCGCAGCATTTGATGAAGATGGCCGTCTACAACCATGCGGACCTGATGGATGCGACTTGACCGGTAAAAAATATTGCTGTGTCGACAGCAACGACACTCCTGCAGATTCATACGATTTACGTAAAAAACCGTTCGATATCGCTAGTGTGTACTTGTACTATCCGAAAGATAAGTTCAACATTGTTGCAAAATGCGACCATAAAGGAAAATGTACTGAAATTGATGAAAACGCTAGCCAAAATGAAGCTCGAAGAATTGATAAGCTTCCGATCGGTTGTGGCCAAGAATACACCTATGGATGGGTCGTAGAACGCAAACCAGCAGCCAAATGTACGCTTACCGATCGATGCGCACCAACTATTGAAAAGATTGAGCGCGACGACATAGCTGCTTCATCCGTTAAGCTTCGCTGGAATCAACCTGAGGATGTTGATTGTAAATTAGATGCATACGACTTAGATATTGTAGAACCTACCGATGATGGAATTGTGGTCTGCTCATTACACGACATTGATCCCAGCGAAACAGATGCTCGATGTAATTTAAAATACAATAGCCCAACAGACAGTAGCCGTAAAAACGCCCGAACCAAATCAACATGGTTACGCGACGTTCCTTATTCTGTCAATCTTTACACGCGTGACAATGAAGTTCCTGAATGTATTTCCAAACCTGGCCAAACAGAATTTACTCGTGAAAGTGGATCAAACACTGCAGAATTTAACACATTCGCACTTAACCTGTACGATGTTGATGAATTCGAAGAAGGCGGCGATAGCAATTTATGTTGGTCGGTGGCAAATAATGATGGCAAGCGCAATATTCGTGCCGAACTTCCCGGCTCTTTCTCATGTGCGGGTAACGTAGATCGCGATTCTAAGGGAAATGTCGAACGTGTATCGGTTTGTTACCACAATAAAAAAGGTGATGATGCTCAAATTAGATGGCAGATGAGTCGTTGTGAACCGACAGACGATAACTGCCAGCAAGATCCTTTTGGTCCAAACGGCGACCGAACCGACGATGGTGATTTGGAAACTGTCGCCAATGGTAATGCAAGCGTTGTCACATGGGAAGTTTCTAAGTTCAAGCCAAACAACCCAATCGTTTCATGGGAAACTGATTTAGACGAGTGTCCTGGTGACTTTGAAGGAATCGACCCCGCACATTCATCAGGTCGTCAAGTCATTCCCCCATTCCCACCAAGCCGAGCTATTGCTCCGCAGGGTGTTGCTCCGATTGGATATGCAGATACGTTCCCAGATTATGAAAAAACCGAAGAAGGTAAATTAATTTTGAACGGTATATATATTAACGACATTACGGATAGTCCCCTTTCAACAGATCCTGAAGGAAACATGGTTATTGCTCAAGAAGAAGATTATCGCATTTCATTCTTGCCAAAATATAATAATCAATTTTTAATTGATATCCTAGCCGCTCCATTTGATGAAGTCCGCACACGAGCGGAATCTCATTTCTTGCAACTATTAGGAGCGGAGGAAGAAACAGCATGCTGGCTACATGTGGTTGAATCTACAACCGACACCACCAATCCTACTGAAGCGAGTAAAAATCATATGCTTTCATTCTGTGAATACCGTCTAGGAGCCGATATTAACGGCGATGGAGTGGTAAATGGTATAGACTTTGCTTTATATGCTGTTGCCGTTAATACACAGGACTACACGGGCAAAGCGGACATCAATGAAGATGGCGTAGTAGATGCACGAGATGGATCAATTATCGTAGATAGCTTCGGAAGAAAAACGAGATAAAGCTCCTGTCATTCTAAATTACATTGTCATTCTGAGCGAGCACCCTTGTCATTCTGAACGCAGTGAGCCTGCCTGCCGGCAGGCAGGGAATCTGGGTGTTATAAAGATAAGTAATCCAGTGCTCTTGACAGGAAGCCTTGTTTCTTACCACATGGATTAAGAGTCGTAGCTGACATACAATACTCTACTTTTACTGATATTGGAATAAATGCAGCCAAATATTGTGTCGAAATGGTTTTCATGTGTAAATGCATTTCCGTGGGTGTTTCAACAACCTCAATAGGCGCACTCAGCCGTGAAATAATTCCCGAATCTGCCAAATATTCAGTAACTCGTTTAGGCAAGTACGAAAGTGGCTGAAATCCGACCGAGGTATTCACTAATAATTCCATCCGTGCCAAATTTACTGCAATTTTACTGTCTTTTGGCCTCATGATCGCGACCACATCGCCCTGAGTAATACGAAATGATCCATCACCCAGTGATTCAAGCTTAATTCCATTAAATCCAAGCCATTCATCAAGCGCTGAAATAGTTTGAGTCGGATCTGTTACAAACGTAGTACCACCATCGCTTGAAATATACACCTGAGAATATGCTGATTTTTTTTGCACAGAACCTTTTGCTGCAGAATCAGTTAGGTCAGCAGAATTCCCGGTGAAAAATGAAAACAGTCGATCAAGTGTTGAAATATTTTTTTGCGAAACGGTCGTATTTCCACCTGTTTGCGAAGTAATTATTGCCGCAGATGAATCTACTAATTTAGTTTGTGGAGTTAATTTCTCTGTTGTAGTCGTCACACCCGATGGTGTGTTTTCAATAACAACTGTTACCGGATCTTTTCCAATATCTACCAATCCACCCCCCGTCTTCAATCCATCTCCTGGTTCATCAATTATTTCAACATATACTGGCTCATCGGGTACTACTAGAACCGGTGTAGGAACAGGGGGACTGGTTGGGGCAGTTGTAGGCAACAATACATCGGTAGGAATTATCACGTTGGTTGGCTGAAGAGGAATAGTTGGAGCAATGGTTACCTGACCTATTTGAGAAGTTGGCAACGGCTCCTCGGGAGGAATAAACACTCCACCTGTGTCAATTCCGGTTTCTGTAGCAATACCCAAAACACTTCTGGAATGATTTCCATACCAAAGCGTAGCGGCAAATAGCACGAGCACAAGGGAGTAAACAAGCATCTTATGTGCAGGCTTTTTCTTGATGTGCCCTTTTCTATGTTTGCGCATACATTAGTATTACATGAACTGCTACTGGGAGTCAATAACTATCCAAGATTTCTTACCTTAAAATCTCGATATATGAGTGAGCTGAGATTTCTCGCTACCTGCCTGCAAGCAGGCAGGCGCTCGAAATGACATATTTGTTTGTCATTTCGACGATCTGTCTTAAGACAGTGAGGAGAAATCTCGGATAAACTCTGTATAATACCTGTATGGACTCAATAAAAACGGTTCTTACCAAGTACAACCCTAAAACTGACAAATATGTTTCTCGGGAATTTCAATCATTCGGCGTTCATTTAGCATCAAAGCTTGAAGATGAAAAACATAAAAGTTTGTATATTAAAATGTCAAAAACGGTCCCCCGCCCTATTTTAGAACAAGCATTACGATTCGTAATTGATTCAGGCGCCCGTAAAAAAGGCGCACTATTTATGTGGAAACTGAAAGAATTGGGGGCAGTTGGGAAAAAATCTGATCAAAAGTTTTCTCGATAATAATTAACTCTTCGGACGTGAAATTTTGAAGCGTGTATTCTACTCCTGCAACCTTATTTTCCGGATCTCGATTTTCAATACCAATTCGAACTCGAGTAAACTCTTTTGTTCCCAATTCGCGCTCGATTGAAAGAATCCCATTATGCCCATACGGACCTTTTCCATGTTGAATTTTGAATTCACCGAGCTTTATATCTAAATCATCGTGAACGATAATCAGATCTTTTGGTTCAACTTTATAAAAATTCATTACTTGTCGAACTTCTATACCAGAATCATTCATAAAACATTTTAATTTCACGGCTTTCCAATTAATCTTGTCATTTTGAGCGTTACCCTTGTCATTCTGAACGGAACCGACCTGCCTGCCGGCAGGCAGGAGAATCTCCCCCGCCCTTTCCACTAGCATAACGCCTACATTATGTCGCGTTTTCTCATATTTTTCCCCCGGATTTCCTAGACCAATAAGCAGTCTCATGTGTCTAGTATAATATATAATTAAGCCAGGGTGGCGGAATTGGCATACGCGCACGGTTCAGAACCGTGTCTCAGCAATGAGGTGAGGGTTCAAGTCCCTCCCCTGGCACTTATGACCGATACATCAACGTTGGAAACAAATACTATGTCTGTACTGCCTGATTTTCAGGATAACATTCATAACGATCCAGATAATTCGCTGAACAAAATACCCGGAACTTCATCTATACCTGGGAATAAAGACGCACAGGTACGCGTTCCAACGTGGAGCGAACAAGTTACCGCACTCCGCGATGATTTTATGCGAGGGGAAAATGGTGGAGTATTGTTGAGTTTAGTAGACCAAGAAATGCGAAAATATTTTGCAGCCAAGCGCCAAACCCCAACAGACATTGATGATTTGACTCAACAAGTACAAATTAAACTACTGGAATGGCGACGTAAAATGATCTCAGATGATTTGCCCGAGGACAAGATGCCAAGGCACTTTCCCGGCTTTATTCGTCGTATAGGCCATAATGTCCTTGTAGACCAATTTAGAAGCCAAAAGGCAACGTTTGTTGAAAGCGATTTTGTAGATCCCACCTCAGAAGTACCGTTTTTTGAGAAAATTCCCGATGAATCTATTCCCATAGATGATCAAACGACAGAAAGGATTGAACGAATGGGAAATATAGCTCTGTTATATCGCATAATACCATCCTTAAACCCGCGTCAACAAACTATGCTTGGACTCATACTGCAAGGCCAATCTAATCAGCAAATTGCAGAAGTCATAGGGCTAAATCCAAGGTCTACTGATAAAGCCATGTTCGATTTGAGAAAGAAAATAAAGGGATTATTAGAACCTGAAAATTAAAAAGGGCATTCCCTTCACAAAAACCTTACACGCTCTGGCATAAAATTGCGCAATCAGGTACCATAGAAGTATGGACCATCATACAAAGAATTCTAATATTGTCCCAAACATGCTCCATCGCTTTATTACAATTGGACTTTTTTCGACCGCGGTACTCGTAATGACGATTATCGTTGCAAGCAAAATAGGATCAACACAGACCATCGTAAAGAAGGCTGCGCAAAGCTGCTCATATTCGGCTACTGTAAAAGTGAAGCGTGCCGATGGAAAACGTCTTGATGGAAGTGAAAAATTCGGTTCATTTAACTTGGGCATCATCAACGATAAACAGATCAAAGCACGCAAAGCCGATCAAGAACTCAGTTCTAGCGGTAAGTTAACTTACAAAACGCAGTCTTACTCTTTTTCACCATACAAACGCGGTGATAATTCATATATTTACTTAACCAACTTAAATACCGATAATTGGCAAGTTACCGGAGTGTTTTGCAATCAATTGGGCGGATCAACGTTGGGTTGTGACAGAAATCCTTCACTCATTCCCCCAGAACCTCAGGTAGGCGCAAACTCAGTAACAGATACGTATAGCTGGACTGATCCACAAATAGGACCAATTCACCTTGAATGTGGAGTTAATATCGAATACGGGTGGATTATTGAACCTCTTACTTCGGAGCCCCCTCAAGCCCCGAGCGAAGAGACTAAATCAAATATCCCCCATTCTTTCATTCTTAGTGACTTAGCAGGATATGCATCGATTGATGGAAGCACAACCGGAGGATTTACGCCCAACACGAGCGTACGAGTCGTAACTAATTTTGCAGACAAAGGACCAAATACCTTACGCGAACTAGTAACTGGAAATGAGCCAAAAATTATTATCTTTGAAAAAGATGCAGATATTAAGCTCAAGAGCCAGGTATTTATCGGCGCAAACACATCGCTACTTGCACTTGATAAAAAAGTGCAGATTCGCGGACGAGGTGTCCGTATTATAGACAGCAGCAACGTGATCATATCTGGTTTAAAGTTTGTAGAAGGCCTACAAGATGCGATCGAAATTCGTAATAGTCACCATGTTTGGATTGATCGAGTACATGCACAAAAATACAGCGACGGACTTATCGATATTGTCGGAGGAACAAAAACCCGCAAAGACGGCACTAAAATAACGGGGACTAGCCATCACATTACAATTTCACGCTCGCGCTTGAACTCGCACGAGAAGGTTATGCTTATTGGGAATGACGAAATAGACACACAAGTAGACAAGATAACTTTGTGGGGTAACCATTTTGCTAATTTTGGTCATCGTAGCCCGCGTGTACGATACAGTACGGTGGATATGTACAATAATGTCATTGAAGATTGGACCAATAGTGGTATTCGATCTACATTAGGCGCAACAATATATGCAGAAAACAATGTTTTTATTTTTGGGGGTCCCGACAAATTACTAAAACGATTTGCAGAAAACTTTCTTAATGAACCAGGACAAGAACCGGGAAACATTATTCTAAAGGGGAACTTTAGTACGAACGATAAGCTACAAAGAATTATTAATACCTCACAACTAAGCAATCCCAAAGCCGCATTTACGCGCCCCTACCCTGCTTATCCGAAAACAATGAAAAAACCATCCACACTTCCCTATCCGGCAAATAAAGCCATGCATGACGGAATAACCACTGTAGCTGGGGTTAATCAATAATACATCTTCACCACAAGTCTCTCCTGGCAACATTAATTTAAATCTTGTACAACATTACAACTTGACAAGATTCGGTGTTTTCTGTAGACTCATTCCATGAAAGCAGCAAGTGTATTTGATTTGCGCGATAATTTATCGTCTTACATTACTGATGTGTCAGAAAATAATAATACTATCCTTATTTACCGTTACAATAAGCCAATCGCAAAGCTTACCGCACTCACTACTACCGAAAAAGAATATTCAATTGATTCATATTATGGATTTTTGGGCCCAACCAGAAAAAAGGGAGTGGAAGTTGAAGATTCTCTTCGCAGGAGTGATGAAGAAAAAAAAAGAAGTGACCAATTACGAGAACACAAATGAAACATATCTTTATCGATACCAATATTCTTATTGATTTTTCAAAAGGATATGCCGACAATCTAAAAGATCTATTCCAACTTCAATCTCAAAACAAAGCTACTCTTTATATAAACCCACTGGTGATTATGGAATTTACTGCTGATCAAAAACTTAGCAACAAAGAGTTGGAAAATAAGGCAGAAAAATTTCTTTTATTCTTTAACATTCTTCCAATTTCTGCTAAAACCGGCTTCATCGCCGGTCAATTACATCGCACAAGACAGGTCGATTTTGTGGGTGATGCGTTGATCGCAGCAACATGCATCGAACATAATCTAAAGCTAACTACAAGGAATGAAAAGCATTTTAAGAATGTTGAAGGGCTGAAACTTAATACAATCTAATATGTTTATGGCAAGACTTCTCGCAGCACAAAAATTGATTGATCACATATTACTTACTCAAAACGTAGTTTAGTCCATCGGTAGTTTTATACCCCCTTCTTAAATATAACTGCGCCATTCCAGCATGTTCATGTTCATCCGGAGCTATATTAATAAGTCTTAATTGATCGAAATCTGGTTCTAATCTATCTAGAATTGCCTTTGCAAAACCTTTTCGTCTATATTGTTCTCCTACATGGATTTTATTTATATAAGCGGGTCGAGCAGCTTCTGCTGTACTTTCCCATGGAAAAACGGCTGCATAACCAGTCACAGTGTCATCCTGGGTAGAATAATATAATTTATACCCTGCACCCTTAAACTGTCGTAATAAAGAGTCTCTATCCATGTCAGGATTTATATTGATAAGTTGAGCAATCAACTCTTCAGCATCTTCAGGTTTTAGCTTGCTCGGGTCAACCATTCGCACACGACTTTGGACATTAGGAATTAATTGACTATTTTTAGCGCCTGCTAGAGCCATATCCTCACTTGCGGCAGCTATTTTTGCCGCTGCTCGTGCTTCCAACTTAACCAACCCTTCCGCCGCACTAGCCGCAGCCATACCCGCTTGTGCCAGTGCTCCCATCTCTGCTTCTGATTTAGAAACATATTGCTTACTGTCAGTCACGGCATCGACATACCATGGCTGGTGTCCTCGATCCGCAAATGCGATCAAACTCGGAATTCCAGTCCACGCATCGAGCTTACCCATGATTGCTGCAACGGGATTTTTTGAATAATTAGTAGCAGTCCATGGGTGTTCTCCGGTGACAAGTTGTTCCATAATAGGATTGGTGCATTGAACACATTTTCCCGTAGGGTCATTATGCATAATCGGGTCCCCCGCAACATATGTGTAGCGTGTCGGTCCTTCGACCGAATCCGGCTGGATAAATATGCCGGTAGTAGGGTTATAGTAGCGAGCATTGTAGTTGTAGACCAAGGAATCATCGGAGACCTTCTTTTGACCAGTGTATTGACGTGCTGTATCTGATGTTTTGATCTGATGCATCGATGATCCATAAGGGAAATAGCTTAGATTATTTGCGATATCTTCAGAATCGGAAATAACTACTTTCGTTGAAGAAATATAATCTTGGATGAGTATTTTTTGAACTACAGAATTATCATGTTTTTCAAACTGAATAGTAGTACCGCTGACTGGAATCTGAAGACGAGTAACACGGGATTGAGCGTATATGGAAATTGGTAATACATATACTAACAATCCAATTAGAATACTAAGTACAAATCTACGACGCATATTTTATATTACTATATTAATGAGGACTCTTCAAACATGCGTGTATTGGTATAAAAACCCCTCTCCCCTTTTCAAGACTAAACTACTTGAATACTCCTGATTGATATATTTTCATAAATGCCTGCCATGCCGTTTTTTGATCTTGCTTTACAAAGTTGTCTATTGTCCTTGCTTGTTCAAAATATGCTCTTTTTTGAGTATTATCAAGAACGCGCCAATCCTCACGTAATGTTTTACCTATCTGCCTTATACGCTCGCGATTTTCTTTTATTGCTTGTAAAGAGTATGTAAGTGTCGTTGTAAGTTCATAAATCCTAGAAGCGTCTTTAGTATCCATTGAAGCTAAATTAGTATAAAATCGATTTTCGAGTGCTTCTTGTTGTCGAGTACGATTATCTTTTCGTTGTTGCTCAAAAGAAATGGGATTAGAAGTAGCTTGATCTATTGTCTTAAAGTAAGCTTTTGTTGCGTACTTTGTTACAGTACCTAGCCCGGTATTAGCCGATGACCCCAATGCGGCATTAAGAACATTCCCAGACACTGCTTTTGTAACCGCAAGCGATGAGTTCATTTTCATTGGTTCATTGCTAATCACGGAATCTATTGCCGCTACCGAAACATCTGTAGCATAACTCCCAACCGACCGCATAACTACTTTCGATGCGGTTGTTGTAGCAATTTGTCCTATTTTTGCAGAAATTCCCGACCCGATTGCCCCGCTAGCTGCCGAAAAAAATACACTTTTCAAACTAATTTGAGTTAAGTCCCTACCTTGAACAAGCGTTTGGAAGCCAATATCTAGAGCTGCCCCCGCAATAGCTCCAACAATACACGTTGGGCAATTACCACTTGGATCATTCAGCATGATAGGATTCCCTGAAACATACGTATATCGGGTAGGACCTTCCACAGAGTCGGGTTGAATAAAAACACCTGTTTGAGGGTTATAAAATCGGGCGTTGTAATTATAAACTGGAGATTCGTTAGAAACTTTTCTTTGATCAGTATATTGTCGTCTCGTTTCCGCAGTTGAAAGTTGGACAAGTGACGATCCATATGGATAATATGACGGAATGTTCGTTAGCTTGCCATTTTCAGAAAGAATAGCTTTAGTTGAAGAAAGATAATCTTGAATGAGAACTTTTTTAGTCACTTTAGTATCTTTCTTTTCGACCTGGATAATAGTTTTATTTACAGGGACTCGAAAGCGAGTTGTGCGAGATTGGGCAAACGAAGATGATGGGAAAAAAAGAGTAAGTATAAGTATGACGATAAAGCTTATATATATGTTTTTCATACCATTACCCGCATTCATTGCGGTTGTGCAAAATTGCCCCCGATCCCAAAAATTTTCGGTTTTTTTTCTAATAAGGTTTCATAAGGTACCAAATATGCGTCAGTAACTTTTGGATTAGTGAACGTAAACTGTAAATGCTCCATCATTTCACTCATCGGAGCATCAAAATATAGTAATAATCCATTCCCATCTCCCGTATACCAGTCTCGTGCGCCTTGGAGATCTTGGGTATACCATCTCGGTTTACCTCCCCCCATACCTTCTTCTGCAAGTTTCATAAACTTATCATGATAACGAGCGTCAGCACGACTAAAAATTGCTTTATCCAACTTCGGTGAAATTTTTTTGAGCTTTTCTCTGAATTTCCATGACAAAGAACTGTAATCTGGAAATATTGCGCTAAATGCGGCGGCGGCTTGCTCTGTTGCCGGCTCCAAAAATTCCGAATTTATTGCTTTGCCTTCAATACCCCTATAAAAACGCGCCATGCCCTCTTGAAGGGGTGATACGGCTGAACTAAATGTAAAACCACCTGCATCTGTAACAAGCTGACCCGCATGAAACTCACTCAACAAATCTTGCATAGCCTTCGTACTGCGCGCTGATCGACCTATCCTCATTCCATCCCCCGGATCAGGACTCAGCATTCCCATGGCTAAGATACCTGCACTAGCTCCACCTGAAAGAGATGCATAAGCTGAATTGATCGATTCTGAACCTGAGGAGTTGCCTGATATCTTGTCTCCGATTGCTGCTGCCAAACCACCAATTCCGCCGGATCCGGCTTCTGCAGCAGCCATAAGCGTTCCCACTGATCCCAAACCTTTTTCACCCATGAAGTCTTCTCCTTGAGCATTTCCACATTGTCCCAGTGCATTCCACAGGAATGATAAAGAAGGATCTTGTTGACATACATCATATCCACTTGGATCAGTGCCCTGGATTGGATTCCCAGAAACGTATGTATATCGTCCTGGACCTCGAACCGTGTCGGGTTGGATAAAGATTGCGGTAGTTGGATTGTAATACCGAGCGTTGTAATTATAGACTGAGGAATCATCGGTTACCTTTTTCTGGCCGGTATATTGCTTGTCTGTCATGTCGACAGGTGTTTGCGCTATTGATGATCCGTAGGGGTAGTATGATGGGTACGTAGATACTTCTCCAGACTCGCTGATTACTGCTTTGGTTGAAGAAAGGTAGTCGTGTATAAGGAGTTTCTGTGTCGATTGGCTATCTTTCTGTTCGAGTTGAATTTTTGCACTGCCCAATGAGATCGTTAGACGAGATTCTCTAGTCGCATTTTCCTGTGCAGAAACTTTCGGAGGAACAAATCCCACAATGGATATCGAATAAACGGTGAGAATTAATAGAGAGATATGCCTGAAAAAAGAATTATTCTTCTGAGTATTCATCTTCGTAGGCTCCAAAATAGTAAATCTGCTTTGAAGGCTTAGAAGTATTTGGCTTAAATTCTTCTTGCAGAACTAGGGTGCCGGCGTAGTCATAGTAGAAGTAAATAGTTTTTATGAATTCAGCTGATGAACAGGCTACTCCACTTGTTTTCTTGATCTTCATGGAAATGAGTTGGTTCAAACGATTATATGTGTAACATTGTTTATTATCTTCAAGCATTGCTCCCAAGATGTTGTAACGGAAATTCGTAGTACCTTTTGGCGCTGGAGCCGGTACTTTTTGCTCATCTGCAATTCCCCGATCAGAAGGTAAGAATCGTCGCAAGAATGCCTCGATTGGATTAACTTTTTTAACAATCCATCCATATTCATAGCGTTTATTACATCCAATTTGAATATTTCGAATTTCGGTTACCGGTACTCCTTGTTCACGCAAGCCACCAATTTCTTCTGTATCAGGTGGACAACCATCGGCACCTTCCATATTCGTGCAGTATTTTCGCAAAACATCATATTTTTTAGTACCTGTTGTGAAATCTTTTAGCGTAATAGTTGCTCGGGCAATGAGCGGTTGAATTTTGCCCGTAAATCCTTTTTCTCCAACTTTGTATGCATATGGGAGCTCATTTTTTTCATCGACACAGCATAATTCTTTATCCTTCATGTCGCATCCTCCTGCTGGACATGATTTTAAGAATCCATCAACAAAGGTGTTCCAGAATTCTTTTTTGGTACTATCTACATCATATTTAGCCTTGCGTTTATCGTTAATAGTTAGAAAGTTAGCAGCTTCTTCACTGGTAAGTGTTCGAAGCGTTTTATCAGCTAATTCTTCTTTTATAGCTGCAATAGGTTCAAACATACAACTCATAGGTGCGCTCGTTGGAATTGGAATCAACGTAACTCCGGCCGTGACTCTTAAAGTAGGAAGTGGAGCGCTCGTTGGTCTTTTGGTTGGTGTAGGCGTGGAAGATAGTCGTGGTCTGCTTGTTGGAGTAACAGATAATCGAGGCGTAGTTGAAGGACGTGGAGTTGCGGATGGAAATGTCTTTGTCGATTGCGTTTCGATAGAGGTTGGTATTAGCGTTGGTAATGTCTGAACGATGGTTGGAATTGGCGATTCTGGTGCACTTTCAACCGGCATAGAAATTGATTTAGGTGCAAAGAATGGGAATGTGTCGTTGTATGCATATGTGATAGGCTCGTTTTCGTTTTTGGCGGTAATTCGTCCGAATGGATCGTACGAATATGACGTATTAAATTTGCTTGAATCGGCTTTAACAAGTCGAGCGAATGAATCGTACGTATAGGTATAATCTGTTCGAGCTTCTACCCCATCTTTAAACGTAATTTCGGTAAGTGGTGATAACTGTGCATTTGCGTCGTAATTAAGTTGCTGAAAAAAGTATGGAGTCTCGGTTGTTCCTGATTTTTTAGCGAAACCAATTTGTGAAATACGACCCATGGCGTCATGTGGAGTTCGAGATACGTATGTATTGGCACCTAATACGAATTGAGATTCATAAACGTTTCCAAACTTATCAAAAATCGTACTTTGCGCAAGCTCTTTCCCATTAAGTGTTGATTTTTGAGCTACACCCTCTTCATCATAGTTTGCGGTATATACGTGATTATCAGGGTATTCGACTTTGCTAATTTGCGACAATGCATTGTAACTATTCGTAGTTGAATACGTTTTGGAGCCAATGGTCTTTTTTACTGTTTTCTGACGACCTTGGTTGTCATAGGTAAATTCATCCTTACCCATATGATGACTTATCGATGTAAGCTTGCCCAATGCATATGGAGCAGTGTCATAAACATAATCAATATTCGACTTACTTTCAGCAACTTTGTTGAATAATTCGCTCGAACCATTCACATATGATGTTTTAATGAGTCGACCTAGAATGTCAAATTCCGAACGAGTTTCTTGATTTGCTCGTCGCATGCTCATCACATTTCCGAGCACATCATACGTAAATGAGCTCTTGCCCAACGAAGGTTCGTCAGATGATATGATTCTCCCTCCCTTGTCGTAGGAAACCATTGTAGTAGCAACACTTCCACCTTCAAGATTTTTGAGTGATTTATAGGTTGTTTTGGTAGGCTTATCGAGCATTGCCTGTTCATATACATTTTGAGTCAATGAATGCTGGTCTCCGGTTGGATCAATTACCAAAGCATCCGAAGGCCTTCCAAGGCTATCAGTTGTGGCAATTGTTACAACTCCTTTCGGATTAATCGCTTTTTGCGCATTTACATAATATGCTGTTCTACTAACCAATTCAGTTTTGTTTTGCAAATCAAGAACAGTCGATTGAACCGGGCGATTAAGTCCATCAAACACCGATCGAGATACTACGGTATGAGGAATCGTTGTAAGTGCCGGAGGCGTTAAACGTATAACGGCTTTGTAATTTGTATTCGTAACTCGTGGGAGTGTTATAGCGTCAGCCTCTTGTACTTCAAACTGCTCAAGCTGTTGACCAGCTGCATTATATACCGCATCTGAAACTATTCTTTTTGGAGTGCCTTTCACTTTTTTAGAAAGCACCTGTGTTTGTTTTACTTTACCCATTCCATCATAAAATGAATCGGAAGCTACATAATGAAACGTACCATCGTTTGTTTGGGAAACAAGCGCAAGCTGACGAGTTGCCAATCCCGCATCTCCCCTATCGTCAAATTGCGCGCTTATTGATTGAGGATAGTCAAGTGTTTTGGAAGGATCCGCCGGATGGGGGCCAAATGAGGCAACCGCACGACCCAAAGGATCAAATTCCACACGTGATGCACTAAAGACCACTGGATCTTTACTAATTTGCGTCAGCCTCTTTCGCGGAACCTGCAATAAATAATCATAGTCCTCCAATTGAGTCCTATGTCTAAGTGCATTTTCGGTCCATTGAACTAACGTATGATAGTAGTCGTCGTACTTTGTTTGAGAAAGTAACGCAATTTGCCCGGCAATATCTTTAAGTGTATTTCCATTTACCGAAGTTAGATTAGGTTTGGGACCATACATTTTTATTGGTCCTCCTCGACGTTGGTCAGTCGTATCATTGTCTGGATTGGAATCTTGATCGGCAGGGTTGTTAGAAAGACGCAAATATTCCGTTCCGCCGTACGCTACGATTGGATCGTCATGCTTATTATCACGATTCGCATCTGTTTCAATGAATGATTTTGTTTGAGTCAAAAGCCCCAAAACCGGTTTTTGTTCCCAAATCTTGACCTCGGGTTGATTAACATAGAAACGGTCGTACCACATTTCAGACCGTCCATATTGACAAGCAAAGTTACCAGGCGCACAGTCTTTCTGATTCGATGCGTACGTTACATATGCTAAATTGTTAAGCCAATTTGGATTGCCCGTTAAATAGTAGTCAAATGAGTATCGATTGTCTTTAGCATCTATATCATTCCCTTTTGCATCAACTTCTCCATACGACACACTTTGAAGTAGATTTCCAAACAAATCATAGGCTAAATTCTCTGATCTAACTGTTTTAGTGTTAACAGGTGTCTCTTTTAAGTTTGCAAGTACGCCGGTTTTATTAAATTCGGCATTAACAGGTTCCGTTACGGTTGAAATCGTGTCTTTTGCATATACGAAATATGGTTGTGCCATACCAATGCCGTCACATTTCTTACTTTCAACATTGAGCTTATCTTCTTTAATTGCACCGTTGTTTGCAGCGTCCCATGCAAGTGTTCGATAGTTGTAGCGAACTTCTGTTCGTGAAGCTTCAATTTCCCCTCCGCCTGGTAGCTGATTGTATACAATTTCCAAACGAGGGCGCCCCTTGTTCATGTGTGGCTCAAAACATGCAAAGCCAGGTTCGGTTGTTTCTTCACATTCCCCATTCACACAATGACGTTTGACAGGTTTATTCGGAACAATTTCAGCATTGAATTGATAAAATTGCGTTTTGGAATGTGATAAAACTTTGTCAGAATCAAAATCATACGATTTAATCTCGACCTGTGAATGACCTAAGAATTCACGACCTGTTCTTGTTTCTCCTCGAACTCTTTCTGCAAATCCCCATGACGATTCGTTTCCATTAGCATCTTTGTAATTATAAGTTTCACGAAACGACTTGTTGGGGGTTGAGGTTTTGTCGACTACTTTCTTTTCAATAACACGCAAACGTCGAGGACCACGCGACACATCGCCTGCTCCATTTACGAGTGGGTATGTGAATGGCTGATACGCATATTTTGTTTCTCCTCCGTATCCGTTAAATATTGACGAAAGATATATTGTTGATCCAGAAGGACCATCTTCAAATCCATAAGCTTTATATTGAAACTTCACCGCAGGAGTTGTTGTTTTGGTCGAATCCGCATCGGTTCCATACTCTTGAATCGAAGAAAGGAGTGATGCGCCCCATTCGTTGCGTCCACCGGCCGGTTCCATGGCCTTATCGTCATTTACATATCCCAATTCATACCTACGAACTGTATGAAATTTGTCATCAGCCTGCAATTTTGTCTGTACATCAATTTTTGACAAACGCTGCATGCTAGTGAATTGTCGATCAGAAATGTCGGGGCGATCTTCACGCGTTAACACCACTCGATGTTTATTATCATTCCATGAAATTTCTTTTAAATATGAATCAGTCACCGCATACGAGAGATTATTTTCCCATTTACGAGGGTAATACTCCCCATAAAACTTGGAGTAATTATCATATTTATAATCGATTGATCTACCGTCACTGGTTTCCATTCGTCGCAATAACCATTTGGTGGTTAGTAGTACTGGCTTATCTTCTTCAAAACGACCCTTAATTCGTTTTCCGTCTGCATTCTTCCAATCATCGCATGGGTTTCCTGTTGTGCCACCAGTGCAAATATCGGCGATATCAAATTCATTGTAAATGCCACCATTCAAGGTAACATCATGGTGTTTTGCTTCATATTTTTCAGTATCTCCCCCTCGCAGCTTTCTTTCTACAGATGCGGTAAACTTTTTTCGATTTTCGGACTCCCCTATTGCCCCATCGCCTTTTAGCTTCGTTTCAAGAGCTGGTTCTCCGAAATAATATTTACTCCCATCGGAAGCGGTAATAACCCATTGATCCGAATCGACAAGTTTGAAATTTGACCCCGGCATTGTTTTACCAGCAATAGATGCAGGCACGCCTTCTTTATCGCCATACGATGTTTTCTCATCGGCTACTGCAGGTATGGCATGGTCAATTTTCACAAATCCTTCGGGAATTGACACCCATCGGCGTGTTTTGTTGTTATATTTCAGCTCTACCGAAAGCCCCGAAGGTAAATTGAGCAAAAAGCGATGATGGATATCGCCTTTAATCACGTATACATTCTTTTCTTGTCGAGTATCACGAACAATTGACCCGGCGCCGCCTATGTTAAAACCGTATCCCGCGTAAAAGGGAACGTAGGACGTTTTATTTTTATACGCATATGTATTCACAACTGTTCCATCAGAATCTCGCTGTTTTTCTGCATATTTATCATCATAAGGAAGTGTGTCGTCGACCGATCCGGAAGAATAACTAAGGGACAAAGCGGGAGCAATTCCTCCGGGGCCTGCTGGAACTGCGATTGGATAATCAAAACCAGCTGAGCCGGTATACGGCGAAACGGTGCCCAATACCGAAGGAATAACTGTTTTGCCCGAATCTGCCCCCTTACTTCCAGACCCTGCGTCACCAGCAGAATCTCCACTTGTTGTTTCTGCAAACCCTGTGACGGCTGAAGCCTGAGACGTAGCTCGAGCTCGTGAAGCTGACGACTGATTATATACCTTATCATCCTTAACGTATGCTGGCACAGCCAACAATGATTCATTGGCTACAACTAAATCTTGTGCATACCGTCGTTTATTTTCCTCACTTACAAGAATTTCTTTTTTCTTAGTAGCAACATTTAAATTCAGATTTTCAATCTGAAATGAACGCTCTAGTGCGTTTACCGAATTTCCAAACTGCCCACCCGCCATAACCTTTGTACTTCCATATCGTTTTATAGTAAGTGCTGAGTCAACCGCATTAATATATCCATCGCTATTTTTATCGGCAGTTTCTAGCGCATTAAAATATGAAAGTACCGAATACCCAGCAGGAATCGAAGCGGTCTTAGCAAAAATGAAATATCGAACGCCAATAATGGTAGTAATAGTAGTAATTACAAGCAGTCCAAGAAGAAGTAGGTTTTTTTTAAGTAGTGTAGATTGCATTATTGTATGCATGAATTAGAATACATACATTCATTTTAGGGATTTTCTACGCAAGATCAATACCTTTTTATACTTACTTTTTTACCGTTGGTGTTGGATTTCCCGTTGGAGTATTTTGAGAAACGCTGATAGTTCCAACTTCGATTATTTTGTTAGCAACTGGTCGGAAAAGGATTACTTTTTTTGACTTTACAAAAATAATTAGTCGGTCACCATTTTGCGCATTTCTGAAAAAACTTTGCGAGGCAAGTTTTGATTTGTCAGATACAGTTGCTAATGTTGGTGGTTCGTCTTTTGGAAGTTCAATAAGCTTTTCAATTTGAGCTAATACCTGAGCGTCAGCGGCGGCAGTACTTGTACCAGTTTTTGACTGTACGGTCATTAATTTTTTTTGAGCAGCAGCATATTGCATGTAAAAATAACCAGCAGCCCCAACTGCAGCAACTAAAACAAGAGCCAATAAAGGTGTTAAATATTTATTCATATAGATTCATATTACTAAACAATATATTCGCTTGTCAAGTATATTTTGACCTTTTCCTACTGCGTTCCCAAATATGCGAAGCAATAATAGTTAATTCGTACATAACAATAAGTGGTAGTGTAAGTATTAAATCAGCAACGATCGAATCTAACGGTAATAATATTGCGAAAAAAAATGCTCCCACATACACCCATTTTCGCCGTTTGCTTAATTGTTCACTTTTTATTACATCCAAATATACTAATAAAAGAATTATTAGTGGAAATTGGAAAGCGACTCCCATGAAAGCTGATACAAGTATGACGGTACTCATGAGCTGACTAATATCAAGAATGTTTCCGATGCCCAACGATACCGACTTTACCAAAAACATTTCAATTTGCCATTTCATAACCATTCCCCCGAATAGAAATCCACTCACGAAAAGCACTATTGAAGCGGGTAAAAATTTAAGTGTCGTTCTAAATTCCTTTATGCGCAAAGCAGGCTTTAAAAACGATAGGATTTGATATAAAACAATGGGAAATGTAGTCACAACACCTGTTGCAACAGCGCAACTGATAGCAAGGTTAATAAATTGAAACGGAGACGTAAACACAATGTTTACTCCTTTAAGACTAAGGATCTCGACTAGAAACTTAATAATTGTTTCATTGAAAAACAGTCCTACGAAGGCGGAGATAATGAAAATGATTACAATTATCAAAAATCTTCTGCGTATTTCTTGCAGGTATGGAGTAAATCTTTTTATCAGCTCGTCTGCTCGAGACGATTCAGAAGAGCTGATTGTGTTCATAGTAGTAATGCGTTATGCATCTTTAGAAGCCTTTTTGAATTCTCGAACTGCTTCAGCTAAACCCTTGAAAAGCTCTGGAATTTTCTTTCCTCCGAATAGAATAACTACGATGAGTGCGATAATTAACCATTCTGTAGTACCAATTGATTGCAACATAGTATTACGACACCTCCTTCCACATTAAAAATCTACTTTGAATCTTCACCTTCAACTGCTTTTGTAAATTCATTCTTAATATTTTTGATTTCTTTTACTGAGGCACCACTCGTGCGGGCTAAATTTGTAACGAGCTTTGCTCCAAAAAGTATAATAAGAATAACGACAATAATTCCAAGTTCTGTGGGGCCGATATTATTTAAAAAGCTGAACATAATTATTCGTTACGATAAATATAATTGTTTTAACAAAATAATACAAGTACTAAATTTACTCATCCTCGTTTAGCTGAGCGCCAAACCACGCTTCCCCTGTCCAATATTCAAGCGTGTTCGTTTGTTTGTTAAATCCAAAAGTACCTATCTGTGCGTTCTTTGGACGCGT
Organism: uncultured Gammaproteobacteria bacterium; assembly: GCA_964413645.1. Taxonomy (GTDB): domain Bacteria; phylum Patescibacteriota; class Microgenomatia; order UBA1406; family HO2-37-13b; genus 2-01-FULL-39-24. The sequence goes on along the minus strand of CAYPSA010000003.1, from coordinate 4,977 downwards.
CTTCGTTTTCCAAATGGGAATTAATGGCAACCCAATCAGCATCGATAGTCCTTGTCCAATATTAATATAAAATGATGTATTCTTTACCATATTTTTTACATGCTCATTATAGCTTTTTCATAGGAAGTTTCAACCAACTTTTACCAGTCCAAAAGTCTACAGATGATGTTTGGCTATTAAATCCAAATGTACCAACTTTAGGGCTACTGGGCCTACCAGCATTATTCCAAGAAGGAATTCTTTGATATTGTGAAGAAACATGTTGACCTTTGATAATACTATCGTGGCTAAAAAGTAATGGATGGGAAATAAATTTCGGAATTTCGTCTTCAACTTCAAGCTGCGCTGATCGTGAGGGACTTACTGAAACTGAAATAGTAGCAACAGGTCCGGCAGATGGCGAAGGTGATACTGACGAAGAAATACTACTCACCGCTGCTGATGGGGACGGTGAAGGTGATGGTGAAACTGAAGCAGATGGTGAAACCGAGACAGATGGAGAGATTGATGGCGAAATACTCCCCCCTACTGATGGGCTAACTGATGGACTTTCACTAACCGATGGTGAAACAGATACGCTTGGTGATGCACTTGGCGATTCGGATAGTGACGGTGATGCTGAAACCGAAGGACTTACTGAAGTTGATGGTGAAAGTGATGTGCTAAGGCTCGCCGATGGGCTAACTGATGTACTTGGAGAAGTTGAGACCGATGGTGAAACAGATGTACTTGGAGAAGTTGATGCAGATGGACTGACCGATGCTGAGGTTGATGATGATGGCGACATTGAGCCTGAGGGTGAAAGTGACGCGCTGGCTGAGCTCGAGGGCGAGACCGATGGGCTTGCTGAACCTGAAGGACTCGCTGAACCTGAAGGCGAGACCGACGGACTCGTTGAGACTGATGGAGAAACAGATGTCGATATTGATAAGGAAGGACTTGCGGAACCCGAAGGGCTTACTGATGGTGAAATTGAGGATACTATTGAAGGTGATACCGAAGATGATGGAGATGTTGATGGGCTTATAGAACCCGAAGGGCTCGTAGAAGGAGAACCCGATGAAGACGGAGATATTGAAGCGCTCGGTGAAATTGACGGACTCGTTGAACTCGATGGTGAAATTGAGCTACTTACCGAACTTGACGGACTCGTTGAACTCGATGGTGAGACCGATGAACTGGTCGATACTGATGGTGAAACTGAGCCTGAAGGTGAAGGCGATGGACTTATTGATCCTGATGGGCTTACCGATGGTGAAATTGACGATGCTATTGAAGGTGAAACTGACGCTGAGGGCGAAATTGATGAACTTGTTGAACTCGAAGGACTCAGCGATGGAGAAATTGATGACGATGGAGATACTGAAACACTCGGTGAAAGTGAAGAGCTAAGAGAGCTTGATGGCGAAATGGAAGGTGATATTGATGATGACGGAGATATAGAGCTACTCGGCGATATGGACGATGAAGCAGAACTTGATGGGCTTACCGATGGAGAAATTGATGATGATGGCGAAATGGATGGCGATGTCGATGAAGATGGCGAAATGGAAGGTGATATTGATGATGACGGAGATATAGAGCTACTCGGCGATATGGACGATGAAGCAGAACTTGATGGGCTTACCGATGGAGAAATTGATGACGACGGCGAAACAGATGGACTTATTGATACTGATGGGCTTACGGATGGTGAAACTGAGCTTGATGGAGATATTGAAACGCTTGGTGAGACTGATGGACTAATAGATGACGACGGAGATATTGATGGTGAAATTGAACTACTTGGTGATACAGATGGCGATACCGAACTACTTGGCGAAACTGAAGGTGAAGTCGATGAGGATGGTGACGTTGAACTTGATGGTGAAACAGATGAACTTACTGAAATTGAAGGACTTACGGATGGTGACGCAGACGATGAGGGCGATGTAGAGCTCGATGGCGAAATAGAACTACTTGGTGAAACAGAAACAGACGGCGACAATGACGGACTTACAGAGCTTGATGGACTTACGGATGGAGACTCAGAGACAGATGGACTTACTGAAACAGATGGAGAAACAGATGGACTGATTGACGATGAAGGCGAAATCGAAGATGAAGCTGATGATGAGGGAGAAACAGAAACTGATGGAGAAACTGATGGTGATTCAGATACTGATGGACTTGTCGATGGCGATGTTGAGGAAGAAGGTGAAACGGATGAAGATGGAGAGATTGAAGAAGAAGGTGATATTGACGATGAAGGCGATATTGATGATGAGGGTGATACTGAACTACTCGGTGAAACTGAAGTTGATGGTGATATAGAAGGGCTTCCGGAAGCTGAAGGTGAAACAGATGGTGAGGTAGAAACAGATGGAGAAACAGAAACTGATGGAGAAACCGATGGTGATTCAGATACCGATGGCGAAACTGACGGCGAAGCAGAACTTGATGGAGAAGTTGAGACTGAAGGAGATACTGAAACGGATGGAGAAACCGATGGACTTGTCGAAACTGATGGAGATATCGAAGGCGAAATTGAACTACTCGGTGATGCAGAACTCGATGGAGATGTTGAGACAGACGGAGAAACAGAAACCGATGGCGAGATGGAACTACTTGGTGAAATTGATACGGATGGTGAAATGGAAGGACTTGCTGAACTTGAAGGTGATATAGATGACGATGTTGATGATGATGGAGAAATTGAACTGCTCGGCGACACCGATGGACTTACCGAACTTGATGGACTTACCGATGGTGACGCAGATGATGAAGGAGATAATGATGGACTTGCTGACGCAGAAGGAGAAGTACTTGGTGAGGCTGAACTTGAAGGACTTGTGGATGATGATGGTGAAACCGAAGGACTTACTGAAACTGATGGGCTAATAGATGGCGATGCCGATAATGACGGAGATACAGAGCTACTCGGAGAAATCGACGGACTTCCTGAACTTGATGGGCTTACTGATGGTGAAGCTGAACTGGATGGAGATACTGAAACCGATGGCGAAATGGATGGACTTACTGAAACTGATGGACTAATAGATGGCGATGCAGAACTTGACGGACTTGTCGAGACTGACGGTGACACTGACGGTGATTCAGATACCGATGGCGAAACTGATGGACTCGCTGATGAAGATGGTGAAGTTGATATCGATGGCGAAACCGACGGACTTATAGAGCTTGATGGACTAATAGATGGCGATGCAGAGCCTGATGGACTTACTGATACCGAGGGTGATATTGAAGGACTGATTGATGATGAAGGTGATATTGAAGGACTTACCGAACTCGAGGGAGATATTGATACCGAAGGTGACACTGATGGACTTGCGGAACTTGATGGACTTATTGATGGCGAAGCAGACGATGAAGGCGAAGCCGAAACTGATGGAGAAACCGAACTTGATGGTGATACAGAAACAGATGGAGAAATTGAACTACTCGGTGATATAGAGCTAGATGGTGAAATTGAACTACTCGGTGATACCGACGGCGAAGCAGAGCTTGATGGTGATACCGACGGCGAAGCAGAACTTGATGGACTTGTTGAGACTGATGGAGAAACTGAGGGCGATTCAGATACCGACGGAGATACTGATGGGCTTGCTGATGAAGATGGACTTGTTGAAACCGATGGTGATACTGATGGACTCGTTGAGCTACTTGGTGATACTGATGGACTGGCTGAACTGGATGGACTTACTGATACTGACGGTGAAATAGATGGACTAATTGAGACCGAAGGACTGATTGACGGTGAAGCTGAACTTGACGGCGAGATGGAAGATGATGGTGAAACTGATGGACTAATTGAACTTGATGGAGAAACTGATGGACTCGCAGAACTTGATGGACTTGTTGAGACTGATGGTGAAACTGATGGAGAAACAGAAACAGATGGACTTGTCGATGGCGATACTGAGCTACTTGGTGAAACAGAGATTGATGGCGATGTTGAGACAGACGGAGAAACAGATGAAGATGGAGAAACAGAAACCGATGGCGATATTGAACTACTCGGTGATACAGAGGTCGAAGGAGATATAGAAGGGCTTCCGGAAGCTGAAGGTGAAACAGATGGTGAGGTAGAAACAGATGGAGAAACAGAAACTGATGGAGAAACCGATGGTGATTCAGATACCGATGGCGAAACTGACGGCGAAGCAGAACTTGATGGAGAAGTTGAGACTGAAGGAGATACTGAAACGGATGGCGAAACCGATGGACTTGTCGAAACAGATGGCGATATCGAAGGCGATACTGAACTAGATGGAGAAACGGAAACTGATGGCGATATCGAAGGACTAGTCGAAACAGACGGAGATATGGATGGTGACGCAGAGCTTGATGGACTCGTTGAGACTGATGGAGAAATTGATGGACTTGTCGAGACTGATGGAGAAACTGATGGACTCGCAGAACTGGATGGACTTGTCGAGACTGATGGTGACACTGAAGGACTCGTAGAAACCGATGGCGAAACTGAGGGAGATTCAGATACCGAAGGACTTACGGAAACTGATGGAGATACTGAAGGACTGGTTGAAACTGATGGTGAAACAGATGGACTTGCAGAGCTTGATGGACTTGTTGAAACTGAGGGAGATACTGAAGGTGATTCAGATACCGATGGAGATACTGATGGAGATGCTGATGAAGATGGTGAAACCGATACTGAAGGAGAGGTTGAGGGGCTCTGGGAAGCTGATGGAGATATTGATGGAGATGCTGATGAAGATGGACTCGTAGATACCGATGGCGAAACTGATGGAGATTCAGATACCGATGGCGATACTGATGGTGAAGCAGAACTTGATGGAGAAGTTGAGACTGAAGGAGATACTGAGACCGATGGCGAAACTGAAGGACTTGTCGAAACTGATGGAGATATCGAAGGCGATGCTGAACTAGATGGAGAAACAGAAACTGATGGCGATATCGAAGGACTAGTCGAAACAGACGGAGATATGGATGGTG
>CAYPSA010000002.1:0-152976 GCA_964413645.1 uncultured Gammaproteobacteria bacterium | reverse complement strand
GGATTGTTGTACCAACCTATTTCTGAAGAAAAACAACCATTTTTGTTACGCTACTTGTGCGGGGGTGGGAAGAATCGAACTTCCGTCAAAGGTTTTGGAGACCTCTATTCTACCACTAAACTACACCCCCATATATATTGTCCTTCGACTACGCTCAGGACACAAAAATCCGTATTTCTTCGCTTAAGCTCAGAAACGGATTCTAGTGTGCTCTCGAAAGGACTCGAACCTTCGACCTTCAGATCCGCAATCTGATGCTCTATCCATCTGAGCTACGAGAGCAAATTACTAGGTATAGTATATCGCATGGCGCCCAAAATAGGAAGCTGGAGCACGGGAATACTATGTGAGTGACGATAGCTCTTTTTTAAGTGATATTGTGGTAAACACGCCCACAAATCCCATAGCCAGCGCCATTGCGATCGTGGGTCCATATACTCCATATATGGGAATGAGTAGATAATTCCCAAATGCCATAATAGATAAAAATATGAGGTTGATAACGAGAATATACACGGGTTTTTTTATGGTGTACAGGAAAAATAAAAGTGGAATGTTTAGGATGGTATAAAAAATATAGATCCCACTGAGGGCTCGAGTAATTCCAATTGCATGTGTCCATTTTTCAGAAAGAACGAGGGTATAAATAAAATCCGGAGTAATAACGGCAGCAGCAAATACTCCAGCTGGGAGTAATATATAAGTAAGGGAATGTTTTATAAGTTGTGTGATTTCGAGCCTGCTCTTTACTTTCGCGAATTGTGGAGAAACAACCTGCGTAATGCTATTTACCGTGGTAATTATGTTCAAAATGATCTTTTGAGCAATGCTATACTCCCCTACTCGCTCAAGCGGTAAGTAATGCGCGATCATGAACAAATCAAGTCGTGAAGCCAATGTGAAAGCCTGGGTGGCAATAAAATAGGTTCCCATGTAGCGTAATTTAATGTCGGCTCGATTTATAGGGGCTTTAATAAAATCACTCAAGAGTGAGCGCTGTTTGATAAGAATGCAAAGAATAAATAGGACCTGTCCAAATACACCCAGCACGATAATCGTATTGGTAACTGTTAGTTTTTGGAAGTACATCAAGAGCAAAACGAGTCCGATTTTGGAAATGTTAGCTATGGTTTGAGCGATATTAGCAAATACAAATTGTTCGCGGGCGAAGAGTGAGTTAAGGATAGTGTTCTGCCACAAGAAGAAAAATACCGATACAAAGGTCCAAAAGTAATTATCATACGTTGTATGTAAGTGTAAAAGATTAGTATTGATGAATGGAATGAACAGCCATAGAACCGAAAGCGCGACGAAAGCAATAACTGTTTGAAAGATTAAATTGCTTTTCACAAATTCCATGGTTTGAATACGGTTATGTACAAAATGAGGTAAATTTGCATAAATACTTGCGTTTACCCCGAGGTCAAAAAAATTCGCGAGCACATTCGCGATTGCAAAAAGAACGCTATACACAGCCATTTCGGGCTTTGAAAAATACCGAGCAAGTGCAAGAAAGTAAATAATCGTCGTAAAAACACCAAAATACGTACCGATGGTATTGATGAAGATATTAAGAGAAGTTTTTGTTTTAGCCAGAGCTACGAGTTTTTGCATAACAAATGTATTATGATTTTGCTCGATACTATGCTTCTCAGCTTGAAGAGGGTTCCCTCCCATTCCAATGTGTATCGGAACGGGCCTCCCAACAAGCTTCGAATCAGGTATCATCGCATCGTCTGTAATTCATTATAAACTATTGTTTTTCCTATCGATTCCTAGTATATTAAGCTAATATGGTAAAAAAAGCACTCGTGACCGGAATTTTAGGGCAAGATGGGCCGTATTTAGCAAAACTACTTTTGGATAATGGATACAAGGTATATGGAATGACTCGAAGGTCTTCAAATCCAAATTTCGAATATTTGGATTTTTTGGGAATTTCAAAAGAAATTGAATTTGTTGAAGGAGATTTGAGCGATGAGTCGTCGCTCATGAAATTGATTAAGATGACGTCTCCTGACGAAGTATATAATTTGGGAGCGCAATCATTCGTAGGGTCATCGTGGGATCAAGCGAAACTTACTACAGAAGTAAATGCACTCGGAGTTTTGTATTTGCTAAATGCAATAAAGCTATTCTCCCCTACTACTCGATTTTATCAGGCGTCAACGTCGGAAATGTTTGGAGCAAATGTAGTTGATGATTTTCAAGATGAAAAAACTCCATTTCATCCTCGCAGCCCCTATGCAATTGCAAAAGTTTACGCATATTGGATGACAGTTAATTTTAGAGAGTCATATAACATGTTTACCTGTAATGGAATTCTTTTCAATCATGAATCCCCTATTCGTGGCATGCAGTTTGTGACACGCAAAATTACCGATGGTGTTGCACGAATAAAGCTCGGTCTTGCCAAAGAATTGCGCTTGGGAAATTTGGATTCAAAACGCGACTGGGGTTTTGCAGGAGATTATGTTGAAGCTATGTATTTAATGCTGCAACAAGAAACGCCTGACGATTATGTAGTGGCAACCGGAGAAGCACATTCAGTGCGAGAATTTGTAGAAGCGGCTTTTGAAGCAGCTGAAATCAAAGGCTGGGAACAATACGTAAAAATGGATCCACGATTTATGCGGCCTGCAGAAGTACATTATTTACAAGGAAAAGCCACAAAAGCACATGAAAAGCTTGGCTGGAAGCCTAAGGTAAGCTTTGAACAACTGGTTACCATGATGGTAGAAGCTGATTTAAAGCGTTTGCAAAATACAAAGTAAAAAAGTTTGTACGGTTTTATATAGTTAGTCCTCTTGACTTTTATTCTAGGAAAAATTACCCTGAACTTGTTACAAGTTTAAACCAAACACTATGATGTATTTATGTGGAATGGCATGGAATTGGTGCGCGCCAGTTGTTAGTATGTGTGCTCCAGTTGTCGATCGATGTGCTCAATGGGTTTCCTGTTGGGGACACATGGCTTGCCGATAAGATCGAGAGATATGCTAAAGGGCAATACATTTCGTTGAAGATAACTCTAGACAGTATGCCACGTAATGGCGGAGTTAGTTTTCATAAAAGTGTATTGCCTTTTAGCGTATTGGACTTCTGCTGTTATCCAAAAAGATATCATTTGTTCTTCTGAAATTTCTTCATCTAAAAACTGAATAATTTGTTTATACCCAATAGTTTGCAGTCCAGGATCGGTCTTTTTGTAGCCCATGGAAAGTAGATTACGAGTCTCCTCGATTGCTCCTTCTGCAATACGGGATTGAACTCTTTTTTCAATGGTTGCCCTGAGTTTTTCATCATCTGCAAAGCGAAGACCAATAATCTCTATATGGGATCCCGAAATATATTCGGGATGACGAGTAAGGTTGTCATCCTGAGGGAGTGCAGCGACCGAAGGATCTCGGTGTGAAAGTATCTCAATCCTCCTAATAAGTCTTCTCGGATTATTCTGATCGGAGTTATTCATACTATTAAATACGTCATAATTCATATCCATAAGTCGCATTTTCAAATCCTCTAGGGAGGCTTTATTTAGCTCCTCACGCAAATTCCAGTCAGGTCCGATTGATTCTGTTTCAAAACCGTATAGCAGATTTTTTATATATAAGTAAGTGCCGCCGACTACAATGGGTGTTTTTCCACGTGATGTAATCTTTTGAATTACTTCGCGGGCATGTTGGGCATACTCACTTGAAGAAAACGGCGTATTAGGCTCTACAACGTCGTACAGCCATACGGGAATGTCAGCTAATCGCTCTTTACCCGTAACAATATCGAGATGTTTATATATCTGGCGAGAATCGGCGTTAATAAGCTCCCCATTCTTTTCTAACGCGAGTTTGCGGGCAAGAGAAGTCTTTCCCGTTGCTGTTTGGCCAGTTATAACAATGAGCTTGTTCATTGTTATATTTTACTATATTAGTTTTTCTCAAAATACAGAGTAACAGTCGAAGAAATGGTTTGGGTACCTGGCTCTATTGTAGGAGTATCGGCACCACCACCAACCGGCAACGCTTTCATCATTTCAGGTATAGGTCCACCGCCCACGCCAGTAGATTCTACAATATTCGTGACTTTTCCAAGTTTAATACCTAAGTCGGAAGCGAGTGATTTAGCTTGTTCTTTTGCGTTCTCGATTGCTTTATTTCGAGCTTGTGCGCGGTAACTTTCCGGTTTTTCAATGCTAAACCGGGCTCCTTGAACCTGATTTGCTCCAGCAGTCGTTGCTACTTGAATAATAGTAGGAACCAAATCGGTTTTATTTGTTTTTACGGTGATTGTTGCGTTTCCATTGTATCCATTTATTTGATCACGACCTCCTGTATATACATAGTTAGGGTTGATTGAGTAATTTGTTGTTTTTATATCTCTTTTAGATATTCCTAGTTTTTGGACTGCGACTAGAACGGCATTGTTTACTGAATCAACCTTGTTTTGCGCTTCTTGTACACTAGTAACTCCATTAACATTAATGCCAAGGTCTACATATGCAATATCGGGAACAATATCAACTTTTCCTTCTCCTACTACAGCTAGTTCCCCACTTTGCGCACTTGTGGTAACCGAAACAGGAACGCGAATATTTAGAAAATGCATGAGAAGCAAGCCGATAAATGCGAGTACCAAAGCTCCGCTGAGAGTGTCTGAGGAAGTTCGAGCTTTTTGTTGATCCATAAGTATAGAATACCAAACGGAACGTAGATTTCAAGCTGAGATTTCTCGCTACGCTCGAAATGACAAAGAGGTTATACAACCGAACTTCCAATTGGAGCAGTTTCAGGCATTTGCAAAGGAACGGGTTTGTCGGCAGAATCGGCTGCTAGCAACATACCATTTGACATTCGCCCCATCATTTTTCGCGGTTCTAAATTCACAATAAATACATATTTCTGATTAATAAAATCTTCTGGAGAGTAAAAAGCTTGCAGTCCTGTCAAAATCTCTACGATTCCCCAGTCTTGGCCAAAATCAACCGTAAGTGCGATAAGTTTTTCAGATCCTTCAACATTTTCGGCAGCAGTAACCTGACCTACACGTAAATCAGCTTTTATAAAATCGTCAAAACTACAGATTGGTTTTTTCATGTGATCTATTGTATCATAGTACCATGAAAAAGATTTTAATCACCGGAGCTGGCGGTTATATTGGATCTGTTGCGTGTTCCCTTTTTTTAGATGCCGGGTATGAAGTTGTGGGAGTTGATAATTATGTTCGCGGTTTTTCGGGTCCTCTGAAAGCTCTGCAAGAAAAACATGGCGAGAATAAAATTAGATTTTACAAGGTCGATATTCGAACGGGCATGGACGAAGTTTTTTCTAAAGAACCAAATATTGATACTGTAATTCACTACGCTGCATTTTGTAATGTCGGAGAATCGGAGCTGCATCCAGAATTATATTTTGGAAATAATATTGCAACTACCGTATCGCTTTTGGAGGCAATGAGAGCACACGGGCTCAAAAAACTCGTATTCTCATCCACATGCTCTATTTACGGTGAACCTCAAACAGAATTTTTTGATGAATCACATCCTATTAGTCCACAATCACATCCATATAGTGAATCAAAATATATGAGCGAGCGGGTCATAGATTGGTATTCCAAAATTTATGGAATTAAATACATCTTCTTGCGATATTTTAATGTGTGTGGAGCAACGGATGATGGAAGTATTGGCGACTCAAAAAAACCCTCATTTCATTTAATGCAGAATGCAGTTCGTGGGGCTTTGGGAATTGCTGAATTTAAGCTGACATGTCCTAAAGTTAACACGGCGGATGGAACACCAATCCGAGATTATGTAAATGTGGTTGACTTAAACAACGCTCATATAAAGGCAGTGCAATATTTAGAAACAAATGATGGGTCAGATATTTTTAATTTGGGAACTGGTGTTGGAAATTCAGTTTTGGAGATTATAAATGCAGTTAAAAAAATTACTGGTAAGGAATTCGAAATTGGAGAGGGCGATCTTAGAAAAGGAGATGTGTCGCGGGCAGTTGCTTCAAATAAAAAAATTACATCAGTTTTAGGCTGGCAACCAACGCATTCACTCGAAGATAGTGTAAGATCTCTCGTGACCTGGTATACAAATCATCCAAACGGATGGGAGGAATAATTATTTACTCAGTTTCCCCGAGAATAGTCGAGAAAGTAATCCTGTCATAATGCCTGCATCATAATGTAATTGAAATGGAATTGCTCGCAGTTCCTTTTTCTTGAACATTAGAACTATTCCTTTGAGTACCGAAGATACTGGATTTGCTCGCGCAAACGCGATCAAGTCTCCCAAGATTCCAAATTTGTAAGTCCGTCTCCCTATCCACGCCGCTTGATGTAAGACCTCCTCGTAAGACTCAGGATTGTAATGATAATACATGGCCCCTGCCGCATTCGTTGGTTTGTAGCTAAGCTTTTTTGCCAAACTCCACGTATCGGTATACCCTGTGTCGTCAAACCCCCCGACTCTATGGAATTCTGAAGCTAAAAGTGCTCTGAAATCCTCGCCTGTGTTACTTTTTTGCGATACTCGATATTTATCAGGAAGCTCGGGATTATTAACCCAATTCCATAAGCGAGCGATTGGATTGTTCCAATTTTTTACGTATTCAAGTTTGGAAAAAGTTCCTTTTGATTCGTCATTGTTTATGGGAAGCACTAGTTTGCTTAGGAAATTGGGTTCAAATGTCATATCAGCATCCAAAAAAGCAAGAATCTCTCCGGTAGCTTGAGAAGCTGCTTTATTACGACTTTTTGCAGTACCCAGATGATTGTTCTTTATGATTTTGATCGGAAATTTTTTTGCAATTGAAACAGTGTCGTCAAACGATCCGTCATCGGTGAGGATAACTTCATACGATCCGTAGTCCTGTTTAGAAAGAGAAGCCAAACACTCCTCTATTCGTTTTTCCTCGTTATATGCCGCAACTATAATGCTAACTTTTTTATTTTTCTGTGACATAAATGGTGATTTTTCCTGATGAATATTTTTTAGCTTTTGTCAAATGTTGCACGCCAAATTCACGTGATTCCCAACTGTCAAGTTTCTTTATATCATATTCTGGTTTTTCACTAAAGATTAATAACTTTCTTGACGTTTTATATTCAAATTCCGATGTTGGCTTAAACCCGTTACGTTGCAAATTATATCGATACTCAAATCCATTTGGAGAAAGTAAATCAGGTTCAGTGACTTGAATTACATTAAAATTTTCACCTTTAAGAAGTAATTTATTCTCTAGAACATGGTCAACGGCTTGTTCAAATGCCTGATACGTGCGCCAGGACTTATCATAAATCTCTTTTGGAATATTGGCTAGTTCAAATGCAAGAAGAATAAATAGTAATACGTGCCACTTTTGCCTAAGAAAAATAATTACAGTAGTAAATAGTAAAAGCAAAATTGTTGCGAATAGGTAATGATAAATAAATTGGAAGCGCATAAATAACGCTAAGAATGCCAATGAGAGTAAACTGCTTATCAGTAATAGACTATCTTTTCCTTTAAATTTGCGAAAAAAATGTTTTATACCTGCTAAGAAAAATAATACAAGTGGACTTGCAACGGTGAATTTTTGAATTGCTTGACTAATAAAAATAAAGTTTTCTACTGGATTTTTCTTGCCGGTAATTCCATCGGGAATATTGCTATTTTTTATCCAAAGTAGATATGATTTATCGACAAACGTATTTTTGAGCATGATGAAATTATGTTTAAATTCAAAAAGAATGAGTGGGAGAAATGCTATTGGAAAGCCTAGAAAGTACCAGAAAAAATCACGTTTTTTTTTAACATCAGTGAGTAAGAGAAGAGTCGTGAAAAGAATTACGCTACCAACAACTAAATGAAAGGTTATGAGAATTCCTGCAAATATTCCCAGTATAAGTAATTGTCTTGGTTTAGAAATTTTATAAAAGTAAAGAATTGTCATGAGTACTAGTAAAAATGGAATGTAGGTAAACGCGTTACTTGGGTTACGAGATGCGATTAAATAAAAGGGCGAAAATAGAATAATCAATACCCCCAAGATGCTTTTATAGACGGAGAATCGTTTAGAGAGCTCATAAAAAAAGAACCCTAAAGCCAGCGCAAAAAGAGCAGTGTTGAAATAGAGTAACGCATTGATTGAATAGTTTGACAGTGCAAAAACTGGGAGTAATAAATAGTAGTAGTATGGTCCTGAATAAATTCCTCCAAATGTAAGTTTTGGACCGACGAGCATCATTTTCCCTTGTGAAATTCGGGTAATATCAAATACATCACGAGCAAAATCAGGGTGAAAAATGAACGATGAGGTTAGCTTGTAAGAAAGGACTAAAAATGAAAGAATTGCGATAAATAGCGACAGAATCTTTGCATTTATTTTACTATTCATATGAAATGTCTCATCTCCAGAATTGCCGGATTACACAAATAATTTAAAAACATTATTTAGTAATAATACAAAACTTCCTCGGTGTTTTTTTATGTATGCATTTCGTGCGTTAGTATAATTCACATTTTTTTCATGCAAATTTTGATCGGCACTTTTGCCGCTGAAATGAGTGATTTTAATTAAAGGAGTATATAAGATAGAAATTTTTTCTTTGCACAGTCGATAACAAAAATCAATATCTTCAAAATACATGAAAAAACTTTTTTCATCCAATAGTCCTATCTTTTCAAATATAGATTTCTTAATTAATAGCGCGGCACCCGTTGCAAAATCAACCTGCATATTCTCTGCAACCGAACCACCAATAAAACGCGGACGTGCCAGAAGCCAGTTAACTACTCCTTTATGCGGAGCATTAAAATATCCAGCTGATTGCTGAAATGATCCATCTTCATTTACCAAGCAGGGAGCCCCAACTGATACATTTGTTCTTTCGCAAACATCTACTAGCTTGAGAATTTCTTTCCCCGATGTAAGGGTGTCGCTATTCAATAAAAACACCCACTCCCCTGTCGCCCGCTTGATTCCCACATTATTTCCGCCCGAAAAACCACGATTTTTATTTTGAAATAAATAAATTATCGATTTATACTTTGGTAGCTTACTCTCTAAACTAGAAGTGGAGCTGTTATCGACAAGTAATATTTCAATATCGCTATTATCACCTAACTGTGACAATAAATTCAAAACAAGCTGGTCAGTGTGGTAATTTACGATAACAACTGAGACTTTTGGAGTTTTCGTTTGTAGTATTGCCATACGAGTTCATTTCCAATGATACCAGAAAAAATAAGCGTAGTTAGACCCCAAACAATTCCTTGTAAAGGACCCAGTTGAGAATTTATAAGATTCCCAACACCAAATCCCATAATCATAGATCCTACGTTAATAGTGCCTACTAAATAGCGTTTTTTTAATGCGATAAGCGGTTGCATAAATATTGAATTTATTCCCCACCCTATTGCAGGGACAATAAAGAGAGGAATCATAGAACTGGTGACTTGAGCGTCATGCTGAGTAAATTGACCGCCAACGAAAACAAGTGAAATAACGATTGGAGCAACAAAAACTAGCAGGATCGTAACTGCAACCGAAATAAGTATGGCGCCCACCTTTGCTCTCCTAACGGTCGAGAATGCCTTATTAAGTTCCTGCTTATTAAAGTACTCTACCAGGTGTGGTAACAATAATACTTGTACGCCAATTGTTGCCACGCTTGTTGCAAGCGCAAAGATTTTTGTAACTAAATTTAAATACACCAAATATCCACTGGGCAAATCTGCCCCAAGTGAGCGAATAAGAATTGCATCCGAGCGCATTGCAAAGTTTCCAACGATAAGGGGAAGCCAGGTAAGTAACAGCGCGATTGGATTTGAGAAAAGCGGTGTTGTGGTAAACAAAGCTTTTGGAATGACAAAAAGTATTTGAATGAGAATGTTTACGACAAATGCGCTAATAAGCGCCCAAATTCCTACTATTGGGGCAAGTACAACAATCATGAGAACATTTACTAAGCTCCCCACCAGTTGAGCGATTGGGAATCGAACAAAATCTTTTTTCGCATAAAAATAACTTCCAAGCATTGTCGCAATAACAGAAAGCGGAATACTTAAAAATAGATATCGCATCTGAAATGAGACTTGATATACGAATTCAGCTCCACGAGGGGCGTATAACCACAAGCTAATTGAATCAGATAAGAAGCTGGTAAGAACCGAAACAATGAAGGTAACACCGCCAATTGTCAGCAAATTACCGAGCAAAAATTCTTCACGATCTTCTTCTTTTTTTGAAGCAAGTTCTGGAAGAAATGTATCGTTAAGTGTGGCATAAATGACCGTTACGATTACTGTTGGAACTGCTACAGAGGCAAGAAAAATATCAAGTGACAGCGACGCTCCATATATTCTAGTCACGATGATCTGGCTTATGAGCTGCACAAGCGTGCTGAGTGCGAATATTATAGTTGTAACAAATCCTTTTTTTATCATAATCCCCAACTGTAAATACTAATCCCCCATCTATCTGCTTCATTATACGGTAAATTTTGAACATCAAAGTCATGATGTAGCGTATCGCGAATATGCTTTTGCAAATCGGGCGGTGTTAGGCTTTCCCAATTTTCAACAATAACTAGACCGCTTTTGTATTTTTTCTTTTCCTGTTCAAACCCTTCAATAGTACCGATCATAGGTTCGTTAAATGTTGGATCAATCTTTTTCTCATTTTTAACTAAGAAAATATATTTTCTTCCTGGCAAATACCACGGAATTCGATCGTTCCACGCGTCCATAAGAATGAGCGAATCTTTTCCCTCGATCATCTGTGAAATTTGGTCAAATGCTTTTTGATAATCGACTATTGGATTTTCGCGCATATCGCCGTTAATGGTGTAATAAAAACGAGGACTTGTTAGAATTTTATTTCGCTGCATGGGGAAATATAGAAAAATCACAGCAAAGAGTAAAAAAAATGGCGCATATAATTTTCTCTTTTTCGTATAGTTTGCGTAATATACACTGAGTCCTTCAATTCCCGCGCTAAATAAGATGTATATTAGTGGGAAAGCTGGTAAACAATAACGAACATACGATGCATTAATTTTAAAAATCGCTAGAAACAAAATGAGTCCAATGAAGCTCGTCAGTGCGATCGCCATTTTTCTCTCTAATTTAGACAAATACAGAGCCCCAATTCCCGCACCTAAAAGTAGCCAATCGTAATTGGCTCTCAAAAAAACTCGATAGTGAAGCGTGTTGGTATTGATCTTTAATACGAATGTAATTAAGTCGCCAATGTTTCGTCCAATAGAAAAATAAATTAAAAAGAATGTAATAATTCCAAGCGGAATAATTGAAAACAAATACCACCATTTCTTAGCCATCAAACTCTTGTAAGAAAAAATACCGAATAAGAAAATTATGTTAAAGAATCCAATTGGGTGAAATAAATACGAAAGTGCCCCGAGTGTTGTGGCGATTAAAAAATATTTATCAAAGATCCGTGCTTTACTCTCCAATGACTTAACTACTAAGTAAAAGACCAGTAGCGAAAAAAGTTCTAGCCAAATGTATGGCCGAAGTTGTGTAGACCAAGCGAGTTGTATTTGCGAAAATGCTATCAAAAAACTCGATAGAAGCGCGGGTAATTCCCCTTTCGTCACCCTTTTTGTTACAAAATATATGACGCCAATGAGAATAGTTCCTATTGCAACCGAAGGAATCCGTCCACTGGTTTGCGAAATTCCAAATAGCTTAAAGCTTGCACCGGTTACATAGTACAGCCCGATCTGATAAATACCTCGTCCGCGACCCTCTGTATCGCGTGGAAGGCCAGTCTGTGCAACTCCGCGCGAATAAATTGCCGCATGCGATTCATCATTCCAAAAAGACAAATTTTTTTGAATACCTACGATCCGAAAATAGAGACCCGCAGCGATTATGATGGAAAGAACGATTAATGAAATTTTTTTAGTATCCATTTATTTGACGTGTTTCAGGATCAAGATCCTTTAATTGTCTAAAAAACTCATCGTCCATTGGAGTGAATCCATTTCCACGTGGTAGAAGTTGAAGTTTGAAAATCTTACTTACTGCATAAATATGACGACCTTCGTAATTACTTGGTTTTACTATTCTGAATTGCATTTCACCTGGCACCCATGAAAGAGGTGCTTCAAAAACTATCTTTGTATCAGTCCACATTTCCGTACGTACCTCACCGTATTGATTTTGGAGTATTGACCCATCCTGTTCTTTCCATCCAAAGTTTTTTCCCCAAATAATAACTTTTGTTGATGAGTAGATGATTTGTGGTTCAACTTTTTTAACAACCGGATCAAACGAGAATCGGTTTAATTTACTATCAACTTTGTTGAAGACATAAAATCCAATACTCAGAATGACTGCTGTAACTGCGATCTTACTCCATAATAGTAGCCAATCACGAGTTGTCTTACCTTTCATTCCGTAAATACGAATTATCCAGTATCGAGATCTTTCTAAAATTCTATGTAAAAACCAAAGAGATTTTGAAAGAATTGTATTGTGATATTTTTCGAAATAAGCAATATCTTCCTTAACTTTTTTCATGAATAATTCAAACGTGTTTGTACGTTCAACAGTAATATAATCGTAGATAAGCGAATAAAGCCCTATATATGTAATAAACATAATCGTCCACACTCCTAGCTTATCTGCCATGTATACAAACGAAGTGAGGCGATTTATGATAACCAAAAACAAGAAAAAATAAGCTGCATACATATTTACGCGAGGATTGAATTTATAGGCAATACTCGTAACCATCCAGAAAATAGTAAACACAACTACAAAAAGGTCGTGATATGCCCGGGGATCCAGAAAATCAAACAAAAGCATTGTAAGCGTTATTGCCAAGAAAATAAGTCGGTATTCAATGTTAATTCTTCCAAAGTGTTTTGGTTTGAACTTCATAAAAAGTGAGGTAATAACACGATGAGGCGAAAAGACATTTACTTGTCCGTCATTCGTTTGAGTTGATTTTCGCTTTCGGGTAATTACAAAACCGATCATTATTAGAACGGAAATAATTACAATGTACGCAAGTTTCATGCGATCATACATAATTTGAGGAGTGTAGCGTAAATACAGTGTGGGATTTGCTAGAGTTTCATTCTTTGGGAAAATCCATAAATTTGCAAAGCAATTTGCTTTTTGATGATTACTTTCTATTTCAACAGGACGAGCAAATATGCTGGTAGATGAGTACCATTGCCACCCCGCATTAAAAGATTCTGCCAGGAAAAGCGCAGTATTCGATTCTGCTGTTTGATCAAAATCCACTTTGTATTCTGTTTTATCGATTCGTGAAATTTGAGGATTTGATTTTGAAACATTTCCGGCAATTGCAGGTACATTTGTATGAATGTATGAATTTGATGCAAAGTCAGACGTTTTATATTTCTTGAAAAAAACGGAACAATCTTGAGGAGCTGAAAGAATTTTGCTCATTGGACGTAGTCGTTGGGTTTTTGCATTTGGTTTAAGAGGAAAAATGTTTACACCATCGAATCGAAGTTTTTCCTGCTCATTTAAAACATCATTAACCGAGTTGCTTTCAATTAATATTTGATCTTGTTGCGGAGCAACATCTAGTTTTTCGACAACATATTCGACCGAAGCCATTTGTAATAGCTGAGGCGTAAGATTTTTTAGGAAATTCTGAGTAATATATTTGTCCTCGTCACTGTTATATTGACTATTAATAATATCTCCGTAAATATAATAGTCATCTGGATACCCAATAAAATAGTATGGTTTCCAATTTTGTATCAATGTTCCTCCATCATCGACCCGTGCTGGTAGTACGAGCATGCGCTTGTCTTGGGTATTTTGCTTTGTCCAGACTTGAATGTTGTTCCAATAAGCTGGAACATTTACGTCGCTAATTTTCCAGGATATATTTCGGTGGTCAATAACCAGACCTAGCATAAGCGGGATGAGTTGATATATGAATAAAAATGTAATTGCATATAACACAATATTTTTAGCGCGTTCGTGAGTTGTTGTGTATAAATATACAATGCTCAAATAAACAGCAAAAATAAAATTCACAATAAATTTAGCCCACGGTTCTCGGAATATTCGCAATAAGCCGATATTTTGATATGCTTTATCAAACAATTCCCCAAATGGCATCGCGCCTCCTTTTACGAAAAACAATAGTAATAATGTAAGCGCGATTAACTTATTTCGTAGCGGTATATTCTCTCTTGCTTGTTCTGAAATGAGGTATAAAAATAACGCGAATGGAATAAACGTGATAATGACTCCGGGTATTGAATGATAATATGGACCAATATGATTATAAAACAGTCCTCCACTACCCGCGTAGTCCCACCAAGCCCCAAAAAATCGCATAATTTCATAAGCAACTGATTTTGTCGCACTGAAAACTTCTTTAAAAATATCGTACGAAAAAACTTGTCCGCTGAAATGAATAACTATAATATTTAGAATTAGAACGAATAATACGTTTAATAAGAACGGAGCTAAAAAAAGGGCGATATATGGAATATTTTTTCGTTGAAAATTAAAAAACCCAATATATAAGAATATAAACATGTATGCGCCGATCATCTGAGGAGGGTTAATTCCAATTCCTAAAAATAGTCCAAGGAATAATGTATTTAACATGAAATAACGCAGCTTTTTAGTATCAATAAATTCCAACCAAAAATATAAGGTCATAGGTAGAATAATGACATGAAGCATTTTCGGAGTAGTGGTGATGGTAGCATAATAGTTATATGTGGTTATGTAGGTGAGACTCATTAGTAGTGATAATCCTTTGCCGTTTGAAACCTTTTTGAATGCTAAATATCCGAATAAAATAGTTACCAATGTTATGAAGTAATAGAAAAGCATTTCAGCATGAAGGTTTGAAACTCCAAAATAACTTGTAATTTTCCAGAATAGGCCAGTGGTAAATATATTGAAATGGTTCGAAGTTATCGCGCCAAAATTTTTTGCTGTTTCCCATACAGAGTCGTAGCGATAATTTACAAAGTCGTAGTTTAAAAATCCCCGCTCTTCTCCATAGAATAAATAGTTGTCTTTAAAAAGACGATGAACAAAAAATACAGGGAACAAAAGAATAGCGAGTGCTGGATATATCTTTAAAAGCAAATTCTTCATGACCATTATTGGTTCATTTTTGGAATGCCGTATGAAATAAGTGAGGCAAGTTTAGAAATGCGTTTATCAGCTTTTTTGAAAATTTCAATATCGCTTACTTTGCGCATTTTCTGAACTTTTGCTCGCTCCTTCAATGAATCAACTAAGTTCAGTATATTCCAAAGGATTGCATTATGCAAAGCCAAAAAACCCGCTACATTACCTTTTAATAAGTACAAAAATCCTTCTCCGGAAGCAAGTATGGTGGATCCAGGAAGTCGCCATAATAGGTTGGAAAGTTCAACATTTTTAATAAGTGTGCGTAGATTGTTCTTTTGTGCGTCGTATCGTCGGCGTAATGATGTTGCGTAAGTCCCCTCTTTTATTTGGGTAGATACCGAAGTTCCTCCTGCGTAATGATATACATAGATTTTTGGAAGGTAATAAACGGTATTTCCAAGTAATCGAGCACGCCACGCCAGGTCTAGATCTTCAAGATATATATAAAATCGATCATCAAATCCTCCAATTTTGAAAAACAAATCTTTCTTTATTATCATTGCGGCAGCATCGGCATAAAATGGATTTTCATCTTTTCCTGACCATATAGGATACCCAAATCGATCAATTTGAAATGTGCACGCTTCCCCCTCCATATTTGCTTTGTCATATCGACGAATATCTAGTTGCGCGATTTTATATCGAGGATGTTTCTTTAACACTGTGGCTAATTTTGTAAGCGTATCTTTCTCAAGATATGTATCCGCATTTAGTATAAATAAATATTCTCCTCGAGCAGACATTGCACCCAAATTATTTGCCCGAGCAAAGCCTGCATTTGCAATACTGTTAACAAACACACATTCGGGGAATCTTTTTTGTGCGTACTCAAACGATCCGTCAGTAGACCCGTCATTTACAAATACAATTTCATAATCTTTGAACTTTTGCTCGCGAATAGAACCTAGGCATTTATCGAGCCAGCGTTTAGCGTTAAAATTGGTGATGATAATTGAGATTAGTGGAGATTTCATGCTTGATTTTTATAGTTTTCAACAACACGTAGTATTCCCTTTTTTGGACTAATAGTTGGTTTCCAGCCTGTTTTGGTAATTTTTGCAGTGTTTGCAACGAAATTGCGGACACCAACATGTTTGTGAAAAACAGGTGGATCAATTTCTTTTACAGTAGATTTGTGGTCAGTGCCATGTAATATATACTCAATTAATTTTTTAAAATACACAGGCTTTCCATAACCAATCAAATACGTATCATTTGATTTTGTATTCAATGAAATTACGGCTCGAGCAACGTCGTCAACATGAATGTAATCTCGATAAAAATTTCCTCCTTTGTAAATAGGTAATTCATTACCTTGTACTGCTTGCATAATCAGCCAATTTAAAGCACCCTTTTTTTTGTTATTAAAATCTTCAGTTTCTCCGTAAACATTAGTAAGTCGAACAATCAGATACGGAATGCCAAAAATTGCGTGATAACTTTTGATAATACTTTCTGTACATAGTTTAGTGGCCGGATATAATGCGAGCGGATCAGTAGGAGAAGTCTCGGTTATTTTTTTCTTGGTTTGTTCGTATATATTGCCGTAAACAAAAAAAGTGGAGAAATAGACAATTTTTGGTTTCTTTTTTAGGTCTTTACAGAGTTCTAAAAGATGAATAGTGGCTTTAATGTTTGTATCTACATCAATATGCGGATCAGAAAGAATATGGTAGTTATCTACGGTACTTGCACAATGGTAAATGATATCAATATCTTGAATATCCTCCTTAGATAGTTTTTCGACAGGCTTAAGGATTACTGTATATTTTTTTGGATCAATTCGGTGAATGTGTTTTTTTGAGCGACTTACCAATGTTATATTTCCTTTTAATTTTGACGCAAGAGTTGAGCCAATGAGACCAAAACCTCCGGTAATAAGATAATTCTTCATGTGTGATAAATTATTTTTTATGATTAGCCAATGCTAAATCAAGATTCTTTTGAAGTTGAATTTTCTCAAGAAACGCGTTTAAACGCTGTTGACCAACAAATGTTCGAATGGGTCGAAGTAGGCCTAGTATAAGTTTAGGCGCAATCAGCGCTCCAATTACATTAATCCAAAATGAACGTTCAAAAATATATTCGGGACGGTGTTTGACAATCGCGTAAGCCATTCCCTTAATGTTCTTATTGGATGTGTAATATTTAATTCCGGGTAATGTTCCTACAACTACATCAAGGCGATTTTTTAAATATTTTTGAAATCGGGCGGGATCTTTGTCGAACTCTTTATAAATATCAAATAATAGATCCATGTAAAAACTTCCATTTTTGTCGATATCAAGCCATGCAATCAGCCCTGTCGTACTAGTTCGAGCAACGATAAAATGTTTTCCAAAATAAACTGCACCATGGTCTTTGATTGCGTTGTAAGCTGCTTTAAGAAAAGGCCACCAAATATCGGTTTCATGGAAGTCGCGATTAATATTAATAAAATCCTTTCGGAAAACATTTCCCGACATAAATCCATAATGCCAATTTGATGTTTTATAGAATATTTCAGGCGATGGTTTTTCAAAAATAAGTTTTGTTGCAACATGATCAATAACAGATGGCTTGTAATGGTCTTTATCGTAATAAACAAGGCCCGTTTGAGCGTAGCCGGCGTTATTTTTATCCATTACTTTCACAATCTCGGCAAAAAGTGTAGTGCTCATAATCATGTCATCATCAGAGATCATAAAAATATACTTCCCTTTTGACATGCTAAACCCTTTTTTAATATTAGCTGCATATCCCATATTTTTTTTATTCTTTATGTAAATGATTCTTTTATCGTTGAATCCAAGAACAACTTCTTGCGTGTTATCGGTCGATGCGTCGTCGAGGACCAGAATTTCGAAGTTCTTAAATGTTTGATTTAAGATCGATTGAATTGAAAGAACTATGTAATCGGGACGGTTGTAAGTTGGAAGTACGACACTGATTTTTGGATTACTCATAATCTTTTGATTGTTGGCATAGTATAATACACCACATGTATTTTGCAAAGGCTTTTGTAGTAACGCATATTGTATATCGGAAAAGCGAACCCTTTGATGCGCTTGAGGGTCCTTATTCATCGGTGTGTAATGGGCTCACAAGTGCCGGATTGTATGTGGACACCGTTCAACTCCCCCTGGAAAATTATGATCGACCTATTTTGGTTGGGAAATGGAAAAAAGAAAGAAAACTTAGAATACCTGTATTTTTAGGAAAAATTGCTCCTATAAAATATATTATCGATACACTTATTGTCTTTTACTTGGCGCAAGACTATTTGGCAAAGAATAAACAGAATAAAGTGGTATATATTGGAATTGATCCCCTTTCGACACTCGCATTAGTTGTTTTAAGAAAATTCATGATGTTTGAACTTGCATTCTATGCCGTCGACTTTAATCAAAACCGGTTTAAAAACAAGATCATGCAATTTTTGTATGAAAAAGCGGATGAACTAGCAAGTAAGAAATCTCATTTTGTATGGGCAGTATGCGAAGGACTTGTTGAGTACAAAAGAAAATATTTACATGTTGACGCAGATTATATTCCCAATTCAAATCAATATGACTCAAAGTTGTTTAGAAAAGGAAAAAATAAAAGAACCGGGAATAAAATGTGTTGGACAGGTAGCTGTATAACCCCACGACAATTTGCAATTTTATTTTCGGTGCTTGAAAAAATTCAGAAAATTAGGCCTAGCATGGAATTTCATTTTGCTCCCGTGGGAAATCATGATGCGTTTGAGGAAAATTGCAGAAAATACAAGCTAAAAAAATGGAAGGTGCATCATTTAACTTCCCGTCGAGAATGGCAAGAATTTGCAACAACATGTGACGTGGGAATTGCAGTATATGATGATAAATTTGGATCGACGAAATTTATTGAGCCATTAAAGATTTGGGATTTTTTGCTATGCGGGTTGCCTTTTATTATTTCATGCGAACCGTCGCTCGGCAAGGCAATTAAAGAATCCGGAGCCGCATATTTGTTAAAATCACATAATAAAATTCCAAATGATAATTCTTTGAAAAAGTTTCTTGATAAAAAGAATTTAGAAAGTCTTCAAAAAACTTGTCTTCAACTCGCTAAGGAGTTTGATATTACGGTGCAAATGAAGAAGTCGCTGAAGGGTTAAAATTCCTAATCGTTGATATACTCAATTATGAAGGGCCTTATCCTTCTTTCTTCAAAAAGTCACTAATGCTTTCGGCAATGAAATCAATTTCCTCATCTCCATTCCCTGGGTAGATTCCAACAAAGAGCGTATTGTGTAAAACACGTGTCGAGTTGTCGAGGTTTCCAACTTGGCGATAATTCACTCGAGATTTGGCATACGCATGCTGTTTGGTTATATTTCCAGCAAATAGTGGACGCGTTTGAATCATACGGTCTTCTAAAAAGAGTGTTAATTTATGTCGAGTAAACTTTACATCGTCACGAATTGTTAATGGAAATGAAAACCAACAAGGCTTTGCTTTTGGCAGTGAAGTGGGTAAATAAAAGTACTTTTCCCATTCTTTTGAATATTTATATAAACGCTTAAAATTATGTTCTCGCTTTTTTATGAATGTAGGCATTCGTTTTAATTGTTCAAGCCCCATTGCCGCTTGTGCTTCGATGGGTTTTAGGTTGTAGCCAATTTGATTAAACATGTATTTATGGTCGTACATTTTTCCATCGATTCTATAATTAAATCGGGCTTGGCAGGTTCCCCATGTGCGTTTTTCATCGCCTCGGCACCAGCATGATCGTCCCCAATCGCGTAGCGAGCGAGTAATACGCTCAAAACGCAAATCGTTATAATGAATTGCTCCTCCTTCGCCCATGGTCATATGATGTGGTGGATAAAATGATTGCGTTCCTAAAATTCCAAATCCTCCTGTTCGTTTTCCATCGTATTCAGAACCTAGTCCATCACAGTTATCTTCTATAAAAAATAGATCGTGTGCCTTGCAAAATTCAACAACCTTATCTACTTCAAAAGGATTTCCCAATGTATGTGCCATAATAATGGCACGAGTTTTCTTTGAGACAGCTTTTTCCAAATCTTCAACATTGATATTGAGGGTATCGGGATTAACATCGATGAAAACAGGCTTCAGGTTGTTTTGAATTAATGGATTAACGGTTGTAGGAAATCCACATGCGGCGGTAATAACTTCATCCCCGGGGTTTAAATGATTAGGAAAAAAATAAGAAAGAAGCGAAGTAACGGCTAGTAAGTTTGCACTTGAACCTGAATTAGTTAAAATAGACCCCTTGGCGCCAACGAACTTTGCCATTTTTTGCTCAAACTGCTCTCCTTTTGCGCCAAGACCAAACCAGCCATCAATAAGTGAGCTTGTGGCAGCGTTAATTTCCTTATGGTCAAATACTCCTCCGGAATACTGGATCCATGATTTTCCAGGGATAAATTTTTTATTCTTCTGTCTAAGTGCGAAAATTTTTTCAATTTTTGCTTCAATTTCAGATCGAAGTTTTGCTTCGGGGTCTTGAGTTTTCATCGCTACCATATTAGTTGTTTTGACGGAAAAAATCAACGGACTTTTTGATACCATCGTCTAAACTTGTCGTTGGTGCCCATTTTAAAATGTTCTTCGCACGTGAAATGCTTAGTTTTTGATAGCGAGCTTCCCCTACCCGATCCGGAAAAGCATTAAGGATAATTTTTGAGGAACTTTTAGAAAGTATGACAACTCTTTTTACAAAGGAATGTAATGAAATCGCCGTTTTTCCACCGATATTTACAATCTCATTTTTAGAGATATTTGTTTTTATAGCTTGCTCTACTGCTAAAACCGCATCATCAATAAAAATGTAATCGCGTTTTAACTGCCCGGAGTTTAATAATATTTGTTTATTACTCAATGCCGTTTTTATGATTTGTGTTAAAAAACGATCGGGCTGGCTACCTGGCCCAAAAAATGTACCAAAGCGAAGCGCGATAAATGAAAACCCATGCAAAATACTGTAATATTGCAGCAAATTTTCTCCGGCGACTTTACTGATTGAATACATCGAAGGAGGTCGTGGATTTTGATGTTCTTTATAAGGGGGCTTGTTATCGCCATATACTTCTTCAGTGCTTGCGAATATTATTTTTTTTACACTCAAATTCTTTGTTGCTTCAAGAAGGTTAAGCGTTGCAATAATATTTGCGTCTACACATTTGCGTGCAGTTTCAAAATCACGCGTTAAATTTACAAGAGCAGCCAGATGTAAGATAATGTGCGGCTTGGTTTTGAGCAACAGCGCTCGTGTTTTTTTGAAATCAAGAAGATCTAATTTTTGTATACCGTTTTTTGAATCACCCGAGAGCGATGTTTTTACTAAGGTATATTTTTTACTTTTTTCAAGTCGAGCAATGACTGACTTACCTAAAAAACTTGTAGACCCGGTTATAAAAATTGTTGTCATGAGAAAAAAGACGCGATTTTATGCGAGATATGAGTAATTTCCTTTTTAGAAAGCCCTGGATAAATTGGTAAACTCAGGATGCTTTTGGCTACCTTTTCTGCAACGGGAAAATGACCCTTTTTGTATTGTAAATGAGAATATGTTTTTTGCAAATGAATAGGAATCGGATAGTGAATAAGTGTGCCGATATTATTTTTTTCAAGAAACTTCTGTAATTGATCACGCTTTTTTGTTTCTATTACAAACAAATGATAATTTGATTCTCCTTTAGGAAGTAGAGCTTGCGTTTTGACTTTTGAGAGAGTTTCATAGTAGATATTTGCGACTTCACTTCGGGCTTTATTCCATTCATCAATGTATTTTAGTTTAACTCGTAGAACAGCAGCTTGAATTTCATCGAGTCGACTATTGCGACCAAACGTGACGTGGTGATATTTTTTTGTTTGCCCGTAATTGCGCAAAAACCGTGCTTTCTCATACAGTTTTTTACTGTTTGTGGCAACTGCTCCTGCGTCTCCATATGCTCCCAAATTTTTGCCCGGATAAAAGCTAAATGCATTAATATCGCCAAACGATCCCATTTTTTTTCCATTTAATGTTGTTCCGACTGCTTGTGCAACGTCTTCAATTACGAATAGATTGTGTTTTTTAGCAAATTTCGTAATTTTGTCTATTTCACAAGGAGCGCCATATAAATGCACCGGTAGAATGGCTTTTGTTTTTTTGGTAATTTTCTTCTCAATCTGGGAAATATCTACTTGATAGGTATTAGGATCACAATCTACTAAAACAGGTTTTGCACCAACATATGATATTGCGAGTGAAGTGGCAATATAACTATTTGCAGGGGTAATAACTTCATCACCGGGTCCGATTTCCAACGCACGCAAACAAAACTCCAACGCGTCAGTGCCAGAGTTTAGTCCAACTACATACCTAACTCCCAGATATTTTGCAAACTCAGTTTCAAATGCTTCAAGCTCGGGACCTAAAATAAATATTTGACGCTTTAATACACGTGAAATCGCTTTCTCAATTTCCGCAGATACCGTTTTATATTGCCGCTCAAAGTCTAAAAATTTTATATCCATATTATTCGACCATCTTTTGCCATGATGGCGGCAAATTTTCGTAAATCTCGATATTCTTGAATTTGGTGGTAGGCAATGGTCCAATTTCTTTTGCCCATGTAACCATTTTATTTATTCCCGATATCAGATCAACTGAATGTTGAATGTTAAAATCCCGAGCAACTTTGGAATGATCTGAGAATGCATGTAAAACTTCTTTACGAGCAGCTAAATGCTTAATGGTGGGTTTAATTCCCAATGAATCTGCCATGACTTGCGCAAGTTCGTTAACGGTGTAGGGTTTATCGGCGCCGATGTTATAAATTTCGTTTACTGTTTTTTTATTGTCGACACAATTGGCTATATAGGGGGCAACATCGTCGATATAGGAAAAAGCTCTTGTTTGAGTGCCATCACCAAAAATTGTCATAGGTTTTCCCAGCATCATGTTGTTAATAAAAATTCCTAAAACATTACGATATGGATCCCCATGATTCTGGCGTTCGCCATATACATTGTGAGGGCGGAAGATGGTATATTCAAGTCCATGCATATGGTAGGCGGCCTTTAGGTCAAGTTCAACAGCATATTTAGCAACTCCATACGGGTCTTCAGGCTGTGGTTGCATATCTTCGCGCATAGGAGTTTGATTAGCTCCGTATACTGCTATGCTTGACGTAAACACAAAACGCTTTACATTATGTAGAATACTTCGGTTAATAAGATTTACCGAACCAATTAAATTATTGTCGTAGTTAAAATGTCGAATGAAATGACTTAGCCCTTCGGCGGCATACGCTGCTAAATGGTATACATAATCGAAACGACATGTTTCAAATAATTGATCGAGAAGTTTTTCATTAAGAATGCTACCTGTTACGAATATCGAATCTTTTGGTACATTGCGAGTAAATCCTCCACTTAAATCATCTAGGACCACTACGTTGTGGCCCATTGAAATCAAATGATCTACAACATGGCTTCCAATAAAGCCTGCTCCTCCGGTAACTAGACTTGTGGGTTTTTTCATACGAGTGCTTCTACAGTTGCACCGTTCTTTGTACCATATTTTCTCCCACATTCACAGATATATTTTTCAGCCTCAAACAGCATTTTTTTGGTACAAACACATATAAAGCCATGCATGGTTGCAGGATTTCCATACACAAGTCCGTAATCTGGGACAGACTTGGTTACTACTGATCCAGCTCCAACCATAGCATGCTCCCCGATCGTTAATCCAGCAATAATTGTTGCGTTGGCCCCAATACTACATCCTTTTTTGAGAACCGTCTTTCGATGATCATAATTTGTATTTTTACTACGTGGGAATAAGTCATTTGTGAAAACTGCTGCAGGACCAATCATGACGTTGTCTTCAATAGTTATTCCGTCCCATAAGTACACGCCACATTTAACGGTAACATCGTTACCAAGTGTTACGTCGTTTTCAATAAAGCAGAAATCGCAGATATTAGCATTTTCTCCAATTTTTGCGCCTGGTAATATGTGCGTATGAGCCCATATTCGAGAATCCTTCCCGACATTTTTCGATTCAACAATGGCTGTTTTATGAGCAAAAAAATCCATAATTACACTATTTGGTACGGAATGCTGTCGTCAGAACTCCATTCCCCATCAGCATAATTTAATAACGCTGCATATTTTGTAAGACTTTCAATTTTATGAGCAATGCCCGGGCCAATTTCCAGACGAGTATATTGATCTTTTTTCGCGTCCAAAATGAAGACTTTTCTTTTTTTTGTTTTGATATCTTCAAGAGTTACGCGCACTTTTCCGGCAACTACTCCAAACCATTCATGCCATGCATTGTGATAATGATTTCCTCGCACTATACCTTTTTGTGAAAAAGTAACAAAATATATTTGTCCGAAGGTCTTATACGCATCTGCCAAATCGCCCCGTTGTAGAAACACGATAAGATCGCCTCTTTTATCACTGAATTTTCTAAATTTTTTTAGTGTGAAATCCATAAATATTACTGTCGACTTATTCGTGACTGCTTCTTAATAGTATATACCAAAAATTCAATAGTGCTTGCAAATGCGCTTACCAACGCTGCGACAGGGTGAAATAACCATATCAAATTCCTATCGCGAATTGCTCCAGTAATAGAAGTTATTAAAGGTCCAATGATACTAAAAGCGTACACAGGCCATAATTTCATGCGTAGTTGATTTTTTTGGGGAATATAATTGGTTCGATATGAAATTCCATAGTTTATTTTTGAAAGTGCATTGTGTGTTGCCCATCGTTGTTTTCGAATGAAATGATGAATATCGCGCGTTGTATGGTGCATCAGGGAAACGGAATGGACATACGCAATTTTTTTCTTACTTTTGATCAATTTAATTATTGGGGAAATATCATCGAATGCATCTTGTTTGCTTCGGCGGTATGATCCTCGTACGGTTATACCCTGTGCGAAAGCTATCATTGGGGGCATTGGGTTTGAATTGAAATCGTATACGTCGTAAATATTATTAGATGCGATAGTTTTGTAAACTCGGTGGAATGTTCGGCCGTTTGCGCTATCGCCGTATACAAAATGATTGAACGGGTCGGTAAAAGTATTATGATATGTTGTGAAGAGATTATCGCTTGCATTGCTGTCGTGCTTTGGAAATGCAGCGAAAATGGTTGGATCTTCAAAAACGCTCACAATTTTTTCAAACGCTCGTTTATCTTCGTAAATATTATCGACAGCAAGAATCATCATTAAGTCCCCTTTCGCCTTTTCCATACCCACATTAACACCTGGCTCAGCCATAATATCTTTATTGTGAAATACTTTAGCGCCATATTTTTTTGCGATTTGAATAGTTTTATCTTTTGAACCACCATCCAAGACAAGGAGCTCAACACGCTTCTGAGGATATGTCTGTTTTGAAATTGATTTCATGAGCACAAACATGTCTCGTTCGTTATTTAGAGTTGGAATAATTATGGAAAGAAGTGGGGTGTATTTTTTAGGATTCATAGCGTTACAAACATGTATTGTAACAAAATATCTAGTAAAATAATGAAGACTATATGTTTACAACTTTCCAAAAGAAATGGCTTCGGGAACATGCAACAAGATTGCTTTTTCTATTTTTTTTAGTAGTTGGATGTTACATATTAACCTTGAATCATGCATTTTTGTCCGATGACATTGCGGTAATCCAAAACAATCCGCTTGTTGGTGATTTTTCAAATGCTTTCGTTCGACCACAGTCGGCGCTTCGCAGTCTTTTATATGCGGTCATTTATACTATCGTTGGAGCAGATCCAGCGCTATTTAGACTATCAAATATTTTGTTTCATGCCTGGTCTGTACTCTTACTATATGCAATCGTAAGCGTAATGGGGTTTGAACTAGTTGCCTTTTTTGCTGCAAGTATTTTTGCGGTACATCCGTTGGTAACTGAGTCGGTGACCTGGATATCGGGTGGGACCTACGCCATGTACGGGTTTTTCTTTTTGGCAGCATTCTTGCTCTATATACTTGCTCGCGCAAGTATGAAAAGGTATTTACTGTCTATAGTTTTTTTCATATTTGCAATTTGGACGTCAGAAAAAGCAGTTGTTTTTCCACTCGTACTGGTTTGGTATGAATGGTGTTTTGGGTCATTACAGCAACGTTATAAAAAGATACTTCCTTATTTTGCGCTAGCAGGGGCATTGGCTGTTTTTTACATAAGTCAAGTTGGTCAGCGGGTCGAGTCGTTGCAAACCAATTTTTATCAGAATAGTGGACTTATGAATCCGCTCCATCAAATTCCCATTGCTCTTTCTTCATATCTAATTCTTTTTATATTTCCCGCGTCACTTAGTTTTTATCACTCAGAGTTAGTATTTTCAAAAGTGGAATTTTTCATGCGCTGCGTTTTGGTAATTAGTTATTTTATTTTCTTGGCTATTGCTTTCAAAAAACAAAAATTCGTGTCATTTTGGCTCGGCATACTTACAATTACCCTCCTACCCACACTTACTCCCTTACCAATCGCATGGGTCGTTGCCGAAAGATATGCGTATTTGGGAGTTGCAGCTTTAGGCACTGTATTTGCATGGGGTTTGGCAAAACTTGTCCAGAATGAAAGCACTAAATATATTGGGTACACCCTATTTGCACTTGTAATACTTTTGCTTATCCCCGTAACATTGCTTCGAAATCTGGATTGGAGAAATCAGGACTTTTTGTGGCTTGCAACTGGAAAAACCTCCCCGACAAGCCCACAAAATCACAATAATTTAGGTGATTACTATTCAAGAAAGGGTGATTTTGATCAGGCAATAATAGAGTTTAAGCGCGCAATAGAATTGAACCCTCGTTATGGAGATGCTTTACATAATTTAGGAACGACTTATCAACAAAAAAATGATTTGCCAAACGCAATTCTATATTACGAAAAAGCAATTACGGTTAACCCAAATCTTTGGCAGTCATATCAGGCTATCGGATATATATATTTTGTCCAGAATAAATTTTCCGAAGCTGAAGTTGTTTTGCGAAAAGCCCTTGAAATTGCTCCCCAAGAGCCCAACATTCGCCGAAATCTTGCAATAGTTCTTGTGAAGCTAAAGCGAGAAGCTGAGGCGCAAAAATTGCTCGAAGGCTTGTCTCAATAAGCTACTCTCCTACGTTTAATAGAATAATTGTATAATATATACTATATATATGATCACTCATGAAATATTGCAAGATTACAGGCGGAGCCCAAGCCCTAGGCCCGAACTTAAAGTTGGTGTAAATTTGGCAACTCTTCTCCCGGGGTTAATGGTAAGACATGTAGGAGATGTTGTTGGCGAATTAAGTGATCGAGGATTTCATTTTGTAAGTATGATGCCGGTGCGGAATTTTCGCGGAGAACTTGATATAGCAAAATTTCCTCAGATGGGAGATACGGAGGGTTCACCTGTACGCTTTGTTGAAGATGCTTGGAACCCAACCGATTCGAATAATCCGCTAGTGGGTTTAGTGCAGGTTGCTCGAGGTCGACTTGCAAATGATGCTACGGCTCCACATCTTCAAGACTGGCTGGCGTTTCCTGGAAAGCATGAATCAAGGGCTAGACTCGATCACATGCTCGCGGCTAATCCAAATGCATACATCATTAAACATGGTCTAAATGAAATACATGAAGCACCCCCGGCATCCGAAGTTCGCGTAAGGTCACTTCTCGAAATTAATCCTGGAATGACAGATCTCTTTGGCGATCAACTTACTTTGGATGGCGTAAGGCAAGCATTAGATATAGACAGGACTGAAGAGCAACGATTGCCACCTGAGAGATATCGGGGCAACCAATTAACATCTGACATACTCTCAGGAGTAGTGTTTGACACAAATCATGCGCGTAGAGATTTGCGTGGTGACGAATTGGCACGTATGCAAAGTAGACCAGGTAGACCCGTCACTCCCGCATTTAACAACCACGGCGAAGTTCTTAGAGCAATTGGTAATGATGTTAAACTTATAGATTTTCAAGCTCTAAATGATCGAGAATTACAAGGCACCCTAGCGGGTCAACAAACTTAACTCGCTGATCTTATCGAGGAATTGATGGAGCTGTATCCAGAAGTCCCGATCCGTATCGAGTTCAGGTTAGGTGCTGTGCGTCAACTTCGGCAAAAGGAAATAATGGAGACACTGATGGCGGTTCAGTATTTCTTACGCCAGACTCATACGAAAGTAAATATGCCTTAGAGTGTCACTTAAATATTTACAGCAGAATCTACCAAGCGAATAGCACTTTTTTCAGCATCAACCGATGTTTTTGGTGCAAAAAAGTGCGATCCAAGTTTCCCGATTGCATTTTTCCAAAATCGTGGAGAAATATAGCTGACTTTTGTTTGATTTGGATCAAAGTCAAGTAAATGTCCTAAAAGTTTCTTACCCATGTAAAACAAGTACATAAAATCGTGAGGACTTCGAATACTTAGAATTTTTCGGGTAATGTATTGCGGTGTCATAAAGGCTGAGTATAGATCTTGTTCGAGTTCAAGAATTTTTTTATGAGGGAATGGTAATTTCATAACTGGTTGACGCATATCATAATTATCGTAATCTTCCGTAAGAAGCCATCCATTTTCTTTGCATTGTTTCCATAAAGGTGTGGCCGGATACGGAATAACAATAGTAGCCTGCATTGTTTCGTAATACCCTTTCTTAAAAGCATATTTTGCAATTTCAATGGTTCTTTTTGCATCTTTATATGATTCCCATGGATACCCCAACATGATTGTGATATGAGGATCTAAACCAGCTTTTCGGGCCATCATAGGACCGACAATAGCGTCGGCTTCCTTTGTGCCTTTATCGAGTCTATCGAGTGTTTTTTGGTTTCCCGATTCCATTCCGTACAAAATAAATCGGAATCCTGCTTTACCCATAAGATCGTAGTATTCTTGATTGACCGCATTAAAACGCATATTGCATCCGTATCTCACTTTCTTGTTGTAGCCGCTTTTTATGAGTAGTTCGCAAAACTTTTTAAGTCGGGGTCCAATAAATAATGTGCCTGCATCATCAAAAATTTCTTTTACCCCATATTTATCAACAACATGTTTTACTTCTGCAAATAAGCGTTCAGGTGAAAAACTTCGATATGATCCAATTGGATTTAGTGTGTGATCCCATACACAGAAAGTGCATCGATTCCACCAGCAATCGCGTCCAGAATACATGTATGTTGCAGGTGTATATTTGTAGTTTCCATTTTCATACGCATACAGTTCCCACTTGGTAAGGGTGCGATCAACAAATGGTAATTCATCAAGCGCATGTCGTATAACAGCGCCTCCTAATGTGCAGGCCACTCCCCCATTTTTCAAATGAGTTTTAACTTTTGCACGAGCTTTAATGTCTTTATCGCCTT
This sequence comes from uncultured Gammaproteobacteria bacterium, assembly GCA_964413645.1. Taxonomy (GTDB): domain Bacteria; phylum Patescibacteriota; class Microgenomatia; order UBA1406; family HO2-37-13b; genus 2-01-FULL-39-24. The sequence continues at coordinate 123,466 of CAYPSA010000002.1, read as the reverse complement.
GTCGCCAATAGACACCTGGTTCTAACTTTTCTCCTAGATAAATATGATTTAACAAATTGGCAACTACAAAATCGTAGTCGCCTCCGGTGATTAGGTAATCGACATTACTATTTTCCATTGTTTCAATGGGAAAAGCAGTAATGTGATCACCAACCCAGATGAGCTTTAAGAATGGAAGCTTTTTTTTGATATCATTTATTTGCTTCCAATGTGTTTTTACGATTGGAGATTTTGTTTCGACGAGTAAATAATCTGCTCCAGTTGCGGCAAGTTCATCCATCCATGCGTCATATTTTTTTCTTTCAGAAATTCCATCCATCCAAAATACTTTATATCCATGTTTTTTTAAATTCGAAGCAGCATAAGCAGGAACCATCGGATAAATATAAGTAGGTGCGTTAAAGTATTGAAATTGTCGATTTTGAGAAAGAAGCGGAGTTCCCTTTTTTGATTCGATTGGAGGATACCCTACAACCGCAACTATGTCTTTGAGCTTTTTGATTGTAACACCTCGAGTATTGGTGGTTTTAGTCAAAACTGGTTGCTTTATTGCTTTGGAAGGCATATTTATTTAGTATGTCATGACAACTAGAAGATGTCAAGGCTCTTTACTTTGGGTAAACTTTTGTTCCCTTTTGCCAAATTTCAATTGCTAAAACCGGACATGATTGTGCTGCGGCAATGATTTTCTCTACTTTGTCCCATTCGCCTTCTTTAATGATTGCAATATTCTCTTCATCTAAGTCGAATGTGTTTGGTGCATACACAACACATGTTGCGGCCGAAATACACGTTGGTCGAGTAATTTTAATTTCAATATCGCCTCGTTTTATGCTTTGCACATCACTTGCCATAGATTTTTTCATTTTTTGTTAGACCTGTATAAAACCCCTTAACAAATTCAACTCCGTAAATTACGTGTGTTAAAAATAAGACTATAGCTGATAGAATCGATATTTTCAAGCTCTTTGTGTTTTTGAAAGCACTTCGTACCTGTAAAAGTAATAGTAAAGCATAAAGAATGGCCGGAGAGGTGCAAATATATATGTATAGAGTTAGTGCAGATCCTCTTAAAAGAATAAATAGCCCTAAGGATGTAAGAAAAAATATATATAGTAAAAAGAATGTGGGGATCAGATATGTAATTCGGCGAGAATTTTTGTCGCCATGGGCAAAAAATGCTCCGCGGTGAAAACCATAGTTTCCATGCTGACGCAAATATCCTTTTAAGTCGTTACGACGATGATGATAAATAGTGACTGTAGGATCATAATATATCTTCTCGCCTAATTTATATACAATATCTTCACATAACTTGCTGTCTTCACCCGGCCAAAAGTCGTTATTAAAGCCTCCTAAAGTATTGAAGACACTTTTCTTTATGAGAAAATTCATTGAAGGATAGTCGTCAACGTACCTAGCTGGTTGTTTGACAAACCGGTATGCAAAGCCCCCACTCCCCATTTTAGTTTTAAGAACTTCATCAAATATTTTCTCCCAAAGAGGGGCGTTTTTTGGAATAATTCCTGGACCACAAACGGCCGCGACATTCTTTTTGTTGAAAATATGCACTGCGTTTTTAAGCCACCCGTTTTGTGGATATGCGTCGTCATCAATAAATGCTAAAATATCTCCTTTCGCATTCTCCGCACCGATATCACGTTTTAATGCGGGTCGGGTAATATTCTTTGTAGGTATAATTCTGAGGAATTTGTACTTTCTTAGTAGTTCTTTGTCGATACTTGAGGATTCGTTAGGAAGCATAATTACTTCAAAATGCTTGAGTGTTTGTTGGTCAAAGGCGGGCAAACTTTCCTCGATCAACGTATCAGAAAGTTTTAAAAGCGGAATAATTACGGAAACAAACGACTGTTTCATACTACAACTTTACTCCTTTTTGGACTGTAATAGCGCAGAATATTAGCGCGATAAAAAAGTGCCAACGTATCGACAAAAATACCTATGATCGAATTAACAGTTGCCGCAGATGTAAGCGGGCTTATTGAATAATCCATTTTTATTGGTGCCTCAAAAATGCGTGTAAAGCCCATACTACGTGCAGCAATAAGCATTTCTAGGTCTCCTGCAAACTTTTTTTCAAGAAGACGAGGTAGAATTTTTTCTAAAACTGGCTTTCTGAAAATTTTTATTCCCGCTTGAGTATCTTGTACTTTTACTCCAAAAAGGCTTTTTACTAGTAGGTAATATCCATAACTCAATATTCTGCGGTTTAGTGGATAGTGCACTTGCGAAGCCGGATGACGTTTTGATCCAACGATAACATCGGCGTTATACCATTCCATGTGTTCTAAAAGCATTGAAATTCCATTCGGGTCAATTTCAAGTCCTGAATCGATAAACATTGCGTAATCCCCTTTTGCATTGGCTAGACCAAGTCGAAGCGCCCATGCTTTTCCTTGATTTTTTTTGTAAGCAATTGTTTTTACTTTTGGAATATGCGCAGTTTTAATTTTCTTGTACGCGTCATCTACAAGTCCATCAATAACTGCGATAATTTCATGATCATATCGAATTTCTTCAAGCACTCGTGAGATTTCTTTCAAGTTAGCAACGATTGTTTTTTCCTGGCGATATACCGGAACAATAAGACTTAAAAAATGAGTATTTTTTTTGGAGTCCATGTGAGTATTTTATACATAAATTGTGTAAAAATCTATGTGCATGTTGCTAATAGGCTCTATATGTTCCGCGGGATACACAGCTTCTTAATAATTGAGTCTGCTTGCGGGGCCTGCCTGACGGCAAGGCAGGTCGGCGCACCCGCTCGCATAGAAAATACTTTACAAAACTCATTAATACTGATACAGTAAAGTATGCTTATCAAAAAATCGCTCGTGACTATTTCTGTTCTATTACTAGCTGTATTCTCACTTTCTTCACACGAGAATGTGCATGCTGCAAAAAAAGTTCCTAAAAAGGCAAATGTAGTTGTGAGCTCATCAGTTGCTCCAAATAAACAGTCGGTTACAGTGTATTTAGCGAATTTACAAAAAACTAAAAATGTTCAGTATCAGCTTAGTTACCTTACTAATGGCAAGCAAGAAGGAGCGGGAGGAACTATCACTACTAAGGGCAAATATAGTTTAAGTAGAAAATTGCTTTTTGGAACGTGTTCAAATAAAGTATGTAGGTATCATAAGAACCTCAAAAATGCGGTTTTAACAGTGGTAATTACATTTCAAGATGGTACCTCAACAACAAAAACCATCAAGCTTCGCGTCTGATTTTTAGAGCATATGCTCCACTGTACAGTACTGTAAGTCCCGTTACAAAATATACATCAATGAGAAATATTGATTCTATTGTGTGTTGTGAGAAATAAATAGCCGCAACATACAGCGGAATACTTAACGGCAAAATGAGCGCGAACTTACTTACCTTTGCAAGAAAGTAATTATTTATAAAAAAGATTACGGTGTATAAAGATCCAAATAAACTAGCAAGACCAAGATGTGGAATAACTGCGATAAATTGGTTCCCAAAGAAAAGTGGAATAAATATTCTACCTAAATAGTGATAACCTAGGTATGCACTGATTGTAATTACGAGCATACACATGAAAAATAGAAGCATTGCGTTCTGCGCACGCTTTCCATGGTTTTTCGCAAAAAAAACGAACGATACAGAAGCAACAGGACTAAAAAGATAAAAGATTATTTTTCCAAATAGTGACCATGCGGCATACAATCCTGCATCGGTACTCGAAAAAAATTTCTTTACTAGAATGATGTCGATGTTATTCAATGCAACAATAGACAAAAGTGAAAATAACGTAATAGCAAATTGTTTGTTTGAAAGGAAAGAAATAAGCCGTTTTTCAATGTGCATGTTTTTGGATTCTAAGGCATGTTTGGCAACATATTTTCTAAATATGCTCACTTGGGCAATAAGTGAAAATAGTGCCGATAGAAGTATGAATAGTAATACCGTAGGTAAGCCTCCAACGTGAAACAAAACCAACAGAGGCCCCATTAATTTAAAAACTGTTGCGAGTAAGTTTACGATTGAAAATTCAAAAAAAAGTGCCAAGCCTTGTAGTGCAGAAGTGTGAAAGATTGAAACAAGTGAAATAATGAGAAAAGGAACAAGCATATATGAGGTGACGACAGAAAGATTAGTAAGTCGCGGAATAAATGGAATTGCAAGAAATGGAATCACGAGTAAAAACCACCACTTTCGTAATTTATCGACAAAGAAGCTTTCGAGTTCATGTGCATATGCGATACTATCTTTTGAAGAGCTAACCTTTTGAATAATAATTGTTGTGATTACTGATAATGGAACTGAAATGAGCGCAATGTATGAAAAAAGCGCAGCGATTTCGCCGAATCCAGAACTGCCAAGGGTATGTCCTAGTAAACTCTGAAAAAAATAATTTAAAACGTTTGCGAGAAAAGAAGTAGTGGTAACAATTATTCCTCCGCGCACAAATTTATTTTTTGATAGAGAATGCGCATGTTTAAGCATTGCTCTATTATATGACAGATCTTTGTATAATTGGGATATGAAGAGATTTCTCATTGTGTTACTAGTTGCATCTGCACTATATTCTAGATTGGTTGGAATTACGTGGGGTCTTCCCTATCCAATGCATCCCGATGAGCGCAACATGGCCGTAGCGGTACAATCTCTCAAATTGTCAGAACAATTGAATCCTCATTTTTTTGCTTATGGCCAATTACCGTTATATATCGCATATTTTTTAGTTCAAGTTTTGAGTTTTATATTGCAAGGAGCTTTCAAAGAAAACATTTCATTCGAATCCGCAACAATTGCGCTTCGATATATTTCTGTTTTGTCATCGTGGGCGAGTTTGTGGATTATCTATCGAATATTAAAGGATTTTTTTTGGGAATATTTCGGTAAATTATCTCTGATTGTTTGTATGTTCCTGTTTGTTTTCTCACCGTACGCTATTCAATTTGCACATTTTGGAACAACTGAATCAATGTTGACTAGTTTTTATTTGGGTATTTTGTATCTTTCACTTAAGATTGGCGTTAATAAAGAAATTACTCGCCGCTCACTTTTGTCACTTGGAATACTAGCTGGTTTAGCAATTGGTACAAAAATTTCATCCGCAACCTTTTTGGCGTTACCACTGTTGGTCGCTACATGGACTTTATATAAAACAAAAGCGAAACTCTACCTTTTTCTACTGAATTTCATTAACCAAATTTCCATTTTGACTTTTGTCACAGTTTTGTTTGCATTCCTCGCATCGCCACATATGCTTATATCTACTCTCGATTTTATTTCTACTATTACTTATGAATCAAAAATTGCATCTGGTGCAATTGCAGTTTTTTATACACGACAATTTTTATTTAGTATTCCAGTTATCTATCAGCTAGTAAATATTTTTCCAGTCGCCCTAGGTATTGGAACTTTTACCCTTTTTTTTGGAGGATTTGTATTTTTGAAATGGCGCGATATTCGATTGGTAATTTTACGAATAGCGTTTTTACTATATTTCATCCCTTCATCATTTTTATTTGTTAAGTGGACACGGTTTGAGGCTCCAGCATTGGCTATTGCAAGTATTTTTGGAGTGTTGTTTTTAATTAGGATTTTATTACATATTCGGAATTATAAAGTAAAAAGAATTTTTCTTGGAGTCTCAATATTTCTCATATCTCTCCCTGGAATTGCATATGTATCGATTTATCAAAATCACGATGTCCGTTTTCAGGCATCTATTTGGATATTTGATACTATTCCAGAACAAGCTCAGATTTTTTCAGAAGCAGGTAACGTTATAAATATTCCCGTACCAGAGAATGCAAGTCGAGTAATTCCTAATCACCAAATAATTAACTTTGATTTCTATCAAGTCGACCATGATAAAACGCTACAAACTACTTTGGTACAAGCCATACAAGAGTCTGATTATATTGTTATTCCCTCACGCAGAGTAGCTGGATCGGTAACGTGCGCAATGGAAAGTGGGAAAAATAATTGGGGATTTTCCAAGAGAAGATGTGAGGACTTAAAGCGTTTGTTCCCCGTTACGAATGAATATTATGATAAACTACTATCGGGTGAATTAGAATACTCTGAAATTAAACGATTTACTTCATATCCCAAGATTGAATTATTTGGAAAAACACTCATCGAATTCCCCGATGAACAGTATGATGAAACGTGGAGTGTTTTTGATCACCCAGTTATACGAATATATAAACGAACATGAACATTAGAAACTTTGCTATTATCGCCCATATTGATCATGGTAAGTCTACTCTTGCCGATAGACTTTTGGAGCTCACAGGTACGGTTGATAAAGATCGACACGAGGCGCAGATGCTTGACGCAAATCCAATTTCACGCGAACGCGGAATTACGATTAAGCTTGCTCCAGTGAAGATGGAATACCAGGGTGTAGCTCTTAATCTTATCGACACACCAGGTCATGTAGATTTTTCATACGAAGTGGAGCGTACACTTGCTTGCGTGGAGGGCGCAATTTTATTGGTTGATGCAACTCAAGGAATTCAGGCGCAAACTATTGCACACACCTACAAAGCCCTAGAACAAAATATTGTTCTTATTCCGGCGGTGAATAAAATCGATATGCCAGCAGCACGGGTTGCTGGGACAAAAGTAGAAATTTCTCAATTTTTAGGAATCGATGAGAGTGAAATATTTGAAATTTCTGCAAAGACCGGACAAGGTGTAGGTGAATTATTGCAAGAGGTTATAAAGAAAGTTCCCCCTGCTCCGCTTGCACAAACTGAGAGCGTTAAGGCGCTGATTTTTGATTCATATTACGATCAGTATCGAGGAGTTATAGCATTCGTACGTATTGTAGATGGAAGCTTAAAAAAAGGGATGAAAGTACATTTACATGCAACTAATTTGACATTCGAAGGAACTGAGGTGGGAATATTCAAGCCCGCATTGATTCCGACAGAAACGCTCGGTGCCGGAGAAATTGGATATATTGTTACCAATCTTAAAGACATTCATCAAGTACAGGTTGGAGACACTATAACACTTGCCAGTTCCCCTTCTAACGCGCTTCCAGGATATCGAAAAGTGCAGCCAATGGTATTTTCATCGATGTTCCCAACGGATCCCGATGAGTATGTGAGCCTTATTGATGCAATGGAAAAACTAACGCTCAATGATTCAGCATTAACGTTTGAACCAATATTTAGCAAAGCCCTTGGGTCGGGATTGCGAGTAGGATTTCTGGGTCTACTTCACGCGGACGTTGTTAGACAGCGACTTGAACGTGAATTCAATGCAAATATTGTGCTTACTTCGCCTACGGTTGATTATCATGAAGCAATGGAACATGGAAAAAAAGTATTTGAAGAGCCCATTGCGTCGGTTGATATTGTTACTCCGCAAGAATATGTGGGTGCAGTTATGCGACAAGCTGATGAAGCGCGAGCAACATTCCTGCATATGGATAATAAATCTCACGTGTATCTTTCCTACGAAATTCCAATGGCCGAACTTATGGGAAGTTTTTTTGATCGACTTAAAACAATTACTTCTGGATATGCGTCTCTTCAATGGGAGTTTAAAGAGTATCGACGGGTAGATGCAGATAAACTGGTAATTATGTTGAATTTAGAACCGGTCGACGAATTTTCTGAATACATTGTTGCAGAGAAAGCATATGAAAGGGGTTCTGAGCTTACTTCAAAACTAAAGGAACTTATTCCTCGTCAGCAATACGAAGTAAAAATCCAAGCACAATATAAAGGAAAAATTATTGCTTCGAACAGAATTGCGCCTTTTAGAAAAGACGTTACATCAGGTCTATATGGAGGAGATAGAAGTCGAAAAGATAAGTTGTTAAAGAAGCAAAAAGCCGGAAAGAAATTAATGAAGAATATTGGATCCGTTGAAATTCCTAAAGAAGTATTCTTAAAGTTATTTAAGAACTAAATTTTGCTTTTTGAATCTTTGCTGATTCAACTAAATTACTCATTAAATAAGCAATTTCAAGCGGGCCAATTCCACCGGGTGTTGGTGTATAAAAACTGGCAATATCTTTAATTTCTTCCATATCATAGTCCCCTTTTGAACGTCCAGATTCACGTCGGAACCCGACATTTAGCAAAATTACTCCTGGTTTTATCATTGCTGAAGTTACAACTTTTTTACCTGTGGCGGTAATTATTATGTCTGCATCTGCGTAAAATTCACTTTCTGGGGATGTTTTGCTATGTGTATTAATATAATTAATACGCAACGTACTTAAAATTTTTCCGATTGGCTTACCACCTGTTTCTCCCCTGCCCATAAGTACGATTTTTTTTCGACGCAATACATTTTTGAAAAAAGTCATGTCTTTTTTAATATCTACGATTAAATTGTCAGGATTTTCTTTACTAGCGGGATCATAAATATATTTAATCATCGTGAGTACTCCCAAACCAAGAGGAGGCAAAAACGGGGATTTTGCTTTATGACCTTCAATTTCCTTTACGGTAGGTACGTAATTAAATACTGTTTCTGTCGAAAGCTGAGAAGGAAGTGGTCGTTGAATAATTAGACCGCTTGTTTGAATACTATCAGCTTTGGTGCGTAAAACATTAGCAAACTCCTCAAATCGAGGCGTCTTTTTAAAATATACAACTTCAAATTCGGCACCAATAAGCGTTGCTGCCTCGCGTTTTAATTTAATATAAATTTGATCGCTTTCAGAAGGATTTATCGAAAAAACGACCAACTTCGGAGTAAGTCCCTGTTCTTTTACTTCATCACGCAAGTGTTCAAGAATTTTATTCGCAATCTCTTTTCCATTAATTTCCATAAAGAAGTGGTAGGTTTTTACACAAATGTTGCTCCAGCAATTTTTGCATCCGATTTACTGAATCGCATCAGAATGACGCCTTTTGCGGCTCGTGACAGTTTGGGAATATTACTAAGTGGAATTTTTACTACTTGTCCTTTTTGAGTAGTAATTATAAGTGTTTCAACCTCATTGCTGACTACCCCAGAAAATGCGATTTCACCTGTGCGTGAATCGAGGCTTGCAATTTTTACACCCTTGCCTCCCCGTTTTTGAACAGGAAATAGCTTAAGGGGCGTACGCTTTCCTATGCCATTTTCTGACAAAACAAGCAAGTCAAATGTACTGTCTTTCTCAAAAATGTCCATGGAAGTAATCAGATCGCCTTTGTCCAGGCGCATACCTATAACACCTTGGCTTGAACGCCCGGTTGGGCGGATATCTTTTTCATCGCATGCCAATGATTGGCCCTTTTTTGTTGCAAAAATAATTCGCTTATTACTGTCGGTAAGCATTGCCCATAACAGTTGATCGTTTTTTTCAAGCTTAATTGCAATGATTCCATTCGATCGAATATTTGCAAAGTCAGCCAGTGGTGTTTTTTTGACTGTACCCATGCGAGTACTCATGAGGATGAATTGTTTTTCTTTTGACTTCACCTGGTCTTGACTGTACGTTAATACCGATGTTACTTTTTCTTCGGGACCAATGTTTATAAGATTAATCAGCGCTTTCCCTTTGGAAGTTCGCGACCCGGCAGGAATTTCCCAGACTCGTGTTTGATAAACTTTTCCGGCATTGGTGAAGAATAATATTGAATCATGTGTCTTTGCGGCAGTGATAAAGTACACATCATCTTCTTCATTGGTATCCATCCCCGCAACTCCTTTTCCACCACGATGTTGTACTTTAAATGTGTCGCGTGGAACTGATTTTGCGTAGCCTTGCTTGGTTAAGGTAATAAGAACTTCTTTGTTTTCAATGAGTTCTTCTTCTGAAAATTTTCCAGGTTGGTTTTTGAAAATCTTTGTTCGGCGGGGATCTCCATATTTTTCTTTCAAATATAAGAGTTCTTCTTTGATGATTGCTAAGATCTTAAAAATGTCTTTTAACAAATCTTCTAAATATGCAATACGTTCTTGCAAAGCCTTAAGTTCTTCTTCAATCTTTGCGCGTTCAAGACCGGTGAGTCGTTTAAGCTGCATGTCCAAAATTGCCTGCGATTGAAGGTCGGACAACCCAAGCTTACTCATCAATTTTTCTTTTGCTTCAGGTTCATTTGCAGATTTTCGAATAATTGCAATAACCTCATCTATGTTATCAAGGGCGATTAAAAGACCTTCAAGAATATGTGCACGTGCTTTTGCTTGTGCAAGTTCAAATTCAGAACGCTTGATGATGACTGTACAGCGATGTTTGAGATAATTTTCTAGAATTGATTTTAGTGACAGTGTTTGCGGCATGCCGTCGACCAAAACAACCATGTTCATAGGATAAGAAGTCTGTAGATCGGTATGTTTATACAAATTATTGAGAATTTTCTTATATGAAGCATCTCTCTTTAGTTCAATAACGACTCGAATACCATCACGGTCAGATTCATCGCGTAAATCAGAAATTCCAATAATTTTTTTATCTCGAACAAGGTCGGCAATTTTTGCCACTAAGTTTGCCTTATTAACCTGATATGGCAATTCATTAACAATAATCGCAGTCTTTCCTTTTCCTAAATCTTCGCTGTCAACTTCGGCTCGAACCATCATTTTTCCTCGGCCCGTTGCATATGCTTGAACAATTTCGTCTCCACCGTAAATGTGTCCGGCAGTTGGGAAATCAGGACCTTTGATATGTTTCATTAAATCTCCAAGCGATGTGTCAAAACTTAATCGATCGATATGGTCTTTGGCGACTTCTGTATCGATCGTGTTTTTTTCATTCTTTATACTCGTTGTTTTTGTATCGGTTGAATTAGTCTCTGTAGTTGTTCCTTCTGGAGTTACGGTTGGCGCATCGGCTCGTTTTGTTCTGTCGATCATCAAGCAAATTCCATCTACGATTTCTGACAAATTATGCGGAGGAATTTTAGTTGCCATTCCAACAGCAATACCTTCAGCTCCCATCAGAAGCAAATTAGGAAGCTTTGCAGGAAGGAATTGTGGTTCTTGTAATTTAGCATCGAAATTGTCCATCCAGTCAACGGTAGCCTTGTCGATGTCAAAAAGCATTTCTTCTGCAATTTTTGTGAGCTTTACTTCTGTGTACCGCATTGCAGCGGGAGGATCGCCGTCAATTGACCCAAAGTTTCCCTGACCTTTAATGAGTGGGTACCGCATCGAAAATTCTTGTGCCATGCGGACCAATGAGTCATAAACAGGAGCGTCACCATGTGGATGATATTTACCCAATACTTCTCCGACAACAGTTGCGGATTTTGAGAATCGAGCACTTGCAGTAAGTCCAATACGATACATCGCGTATAAAATACGACGATGCACAGGTTTTAGACCATCGCGCACGTCAGGAAGTGCACGTGAAACAATAACTGACATCGCGTAATTCAAATACGCACGTTTCATTTCCGAAGAAATTTCGGTTGTAGTATTGTTTTTGTCTCTGATTCTCATTTCGTCATCCATATATTTTTGTTACTGCATTCCTTTTTTTACAACTTCCAATGCTGCATCTTTTTCTAAAAATTCACCGGTTTTTACCCATTTGCCTGGTTCTAAATCTTTATAGTGATCGAAAAAATGTTTAATTTGTGCTTTTACATTTTCATTAAGATCGCTTACTGCAGATACGCTCTTATAAAAATAATCTACTTTTGGCATAGGTACAGCGATAATTTTAGTATCTATTCCTGCTTCGTCTTCCATTTCAAGCATTCCGATTACACGTGCTTTAATAGCGCATCCAACAGGAACTGGTTGGCTTGAAAGTAGAAGTACATCGACGGCATCGCCATCTTCGGCATGAGTTCCGGGAATGAAACCGTAGCTAACAGGATATGCCATAGAAACTGGTAAGAAACGATCGACAAACATAACTCCCGAATCTTTATCGATTTCAAACTTTGTTGTACCCCCTTGTGGAATTTCCACAACGACAGTGATTTCTTCTGGAGCTTTGTCTCCTGGTGTTAGTTTTGATATGTCCATATTTTTATAAATTTGTAATTATTAATAATCCGATTCTATGATATCGCCCAGCATGACTGAGCGGATTTTTTAAACATCTAAGTCTGCACTATGCGCATGCGCTTGGATGAATTTTTTTCGAGGCGGAACTTCGTCGCCCATTAACATCGAAAAAACTTGATCTGCTTGTTCGCTATCCTCAAGTGTTACTTGCTTTAAAATCCGGCCTGTTGGATTCATTGTTGTATTACTAAGCTGATCCGGGTTCATTTCTCCCAAACCTTTGTATCGTTGAATAATTATGTTTGGTTTATCTCCGAATTTCTTATAAATTACATCTCTTTCTTCGGTAGAATAGGCATAATGTGCTTCTTTACCTGCCTGTACTTTAAATAGTGGAGGCTGTGCAATATACAAGTGTCCGTGTTCCACAATTGATTTCATATGGCGATAAAAGAACGTTAAGATAAGTGTTCGAATGTGCTCGCCGTCAACGTCTGCGTCGGTCATGATAATAATTTTGTGATAACGTAGCTTTCCATAGTCAACTGTTTCTCCGATTCCCATACCCAAGGCGATGACAAGATCCTTAAGCTCTTTAAAATTGAGTACTCGATCTAAATATGCCTTTTCAGTATTCAGAATTTTTCCTCGTAATGGTAAAATTGCTTGGAATTTTCGATCTCTTCCCTGCTTTGCCGATCCACCTGCCGAGTCTCCCTCGACGATAAATAGTTCACTTTTTGCCGGATCTTTTTCTTGGCAATCTGCAAGCTTACCAGGTAATGCGGAACCTTCCAAGGCTCCTTTTCGCAAGACTGCTTCTTTTGCAGCTTTTGCTGCAAGGCGAGCTTTTTGGGCTAGTAAAATTTTTCCTACAATTTCGCGGGCAACTTTTGGATTTTCTTCAAAATACTGATCGAGATATTTGTTTACCTCTGTTTGTACTATTCCCTGAACTTCAGCATTTCCAAGTTTTGTTTTAGTTTGACCTTCAAACTGCAAATCCGCAGAAGGCATCTTCATGTAAACGACTGCAGTTAGTCCTTCGCGAACATCTTCTCCGGAAAGTCCTTCTGGAGTGTCCTTAATAGCGCCTTCTTTTTTAGCGTATGCATTTATTGCTCGTGTTAAAGCCATCTTAAAACCGGTCAAATGTGTTCCACCTTCTTTGGTATTAATAACGTTAACGAATGAAACGACATTTTCAGCGATGGTATCGTTATATTGAATAGCAATTTCAAGTTCAACATCGTCAACCCCTTTTCTGAAGTAAATAGGATCATGTAGTACTTTCTTATTTTTATTTATATCTGCAATAAGCGAAATGATCCCTCCATCGAAGTAGTATCCATACGTTGTGTTTTCGCGTTCGTCTTCGATTTTGAAAAAAACAGAAGAAATTAGGTAGGCTCGTTCTTTAATGCGTTTACGAACTTGTTTTGCAGCGAGTTCAATACCTTCTTTAAAAATACTTGCATCTGGAATGAACGACATTGCGGTTCCTGTTTTAAATGGACTGTTTAATTTTGAATCTGAAACTTCTTTTACGGGTCCTTGTGGTTCTCCACGCTTGTATTCTTGTCGATAAATTTTTCCGCCGCGTTTGATTTCGATAATTAAATGATCTGAGAGTGCATTAACGACAGAAGCGCCGACTCCATGTAATCCTCCGGAAACTTTATAGGTTTTTCCGTCGAATTTTCCTCCGGCATGCAGTTTGGTTAAGACGATTTCAAGTGCTGATTTGCCGTATCCAGGAACTTCGTCTACCGGGATTCCTCGACCGTCATCAATAACGGTAAGATAATTATCGCTGCCGATTTTTACGTATACATTTTTGGCAAAACCACCTAAGGCTTCGTCGATTGAATTATCTACAATTTCAGCTAAACAATGGTAAACGCCTTCTAAAGAAGTGGAGCCAATATACATCGCTGGACGCTTGCGAACAGGTTCTAGGCCTTCCAACACCTTAATCGATTGTCCGGAGTATTCTGTATCGGGTGCATGTGAATCCATACTGTTCATTATACTTGATCTGACGGCCAAAGGTCAATAGGCTATGCGTAAAAAAAGAGAGAATTAAGCTTCCATGAGGAGTTCTTTGAGAGATTTATTGTTTCCAGTTTTGCTATTTTTCTTATCAAGTTTTTTAGCTGAAGGAACATATCCTTTGGCTGCTTCTTGTTTCTTTTGGAATTTTCCGACTTGACCCAAGGTGTCGACAAATCGTTTTTCACCGGTGTATAAAGGGTGGCATTTGTAGCAAACTTCAACGCGAATGTCTTTTTTAATGGAGCCCGATGTAAAGGTATTCCCGCATGAACAGGTTACGATGGTATCGGTAAAATATTGTGGATGAATTGCTGCTTTCATAAGTGATGACTATTATACCATAATTCGTGCGCTATTTTCCAGTGGTGTTTATCCCAAAACCTTTTCCCATCGTCCCTGGTCAATAATATCTTCTAAATTATGGAAACTTTTGTTAATTCTATGGTCGGTTAGCCGATTTTGTGGGAAATTATAGGTGCGGATTTTTTCCGATCGGTCACCCGTTCCAACATCTTTCACAAATGAATATCGTAGTCCTTGTTGTTTTTCTAATTCTAGCTGATAAAGCTTTGAGGCGAGAATTGCGAGCGCGATTTGACGATTTGCTTGCTGGAAACGTTCACGTGAGGCGTTAATTACAATGCCTGTAGGTTTATGCGTAAGTCGAACAGCAGTAGCGACCTTATTAACATTTTGTCCTCCGTGTCCTCCGCTTCGAATAAAATCCCATTGAATATCGTTTTGATTAATGGTTTGTTCAGCTTGAATTATTTCAGGAAGAACAAGTATGACCGCGGTAGACGTATGAACTCTTCCTCTTTTCTCGGTAGATGGGATTCGTTGTACCCGATGAACTCCTGTTTCATTTTTAAAGACATTAAAAGCTCCTTCTCCTTTGATCCGAGCAATATTGTCTTCTACAAGCGTTACGGTAAATCCCTTGCGCGTTGCATATTTTAGATATGAAGTTAGCATGTCGGAAGCCCATAATTTGGCTTCATCGCCACCTACGCCGCCATTCGCTTCGATTATTACGATATTTGGATTAATTGTCATATTATGTATTGTCATTCTAAAGGAGAGAAATGACTGAAGAATCTGGGTCTGAAATAACACCGAGATTCTTCGCTCTACTCAGAATGACAGCGATGCAACAAGTTCTGATAGTGTTAGCGTTTTTTGATCGCGGGTTTTTAGATTCTTTAGAGTAACCGAATCTTTTTCTACTTCCTCGGGTCCGATAACGACTACGTAAGAAATTCCTTTTTTATCGGCAAATTTAAGTTGCTTTTCAAGCTTATCGGCAGCAGGATAAATCTCGGTTTTAACCCCAGCAGAGCGTAGCTGATTTGCAACTTGCGCTGATGTTTGTGCGAGTTCTTCGTTAAACACGGTTACAAGTACGTCTGTCCCCTTTTGAGCATCTGTAATCAAATTCAAATCTTGGGCCGCATCTATCATTCGATCAAAGCCAAATGCTATTCCCACAGCGGGCATATCGGTTCCCGATAGCTGATTAATCAAATTGTCATATCGTCCTCCTCCGCCTAGTGAGCCTGTAGGATATTCAGGTACGATAACTTCAAAAATAAGGCCGGTGTAATAGTCTAGACCTCGAGCTAAAGTAGGAGTATAGACCAAATTTTCAGCAGGAACCCCTAGAGAAGAAGTTAGGTTAGAAATTTGCCCAAGATTGTCCGAAATTGGAATGTTTTGGGTGTCGTTAAGAACCCTTTCTGCTACTTGCGGGGTTAGTCCTTTCTGAGTAAGTTCATTAACAACTCCATCGTTACCAACCTTGTCCAATTTATCGATAGTTTGTATAATCGAAAATACTGAAGCACTACCGGTAGCGTATTTTTCGAGTGTGGCAACGAGTGTTTTTCGATCATTAATGAGAAGTTTTACATTTTTGAACCCAATTTTCTTAAAAGCCGCATAGGTGCATGTCATGATTTCTGCGTCGGCTAATGGCGAGGTGCTTCCTAAAATGTCAATATCGCATTGGAAAAACTCGCGATATCTTCCTTTCTGAGGTTTGTCTGCTCTCCATACTGGTTGGATTTGATATCGTTTATAGGGAATCGCTAGATCATTTTTATACTGTGAAATAACGCGTGCAGTAGGCACGGTCTGGTCATAACGGAGCGCAACATCGCGACCGCCACGATCTTGAAATGTGTACATCAATTTATCAGCTTCTTCCCCGTATTTCCCAGTTAAAAGCGCAGAATACTCCAACGCAGGAGTTTCAAGGGGTTCAAAGCCAAAAAGTTCAAAAACTTCTCTGATTTGAGTAATCATCCACTGGCGAGCTCGAGCCTGCGGCCCCAAAAAATCCCGAAATCCTTTTAATGTTTGAATTTTGTCGTCTGACATAGCTATATTATACCAGAAGTGCTTGTATGGCCAGCCGCATAAGCTTGAAAAGGGGTTATTGTAAAGCTCTAAAAGGTATATTATGGGACTTTTAGACCGTTGACAAAATTTTGCTGTTTTTGTATAGTGGTGCCATGTTGACGATGCAAGATTTTGACCAATTACGGCTAATAATTCGAGAAGAAGTTCATAATGCGGTCCAAAAAGAATTATCTTCAATCGATGGTCGATTTACTTCGATTGAAGAAAGATTTGATGCAATTGATGAAAGGTTTGACGCAATTGATCGAAGATTTGCAACAATAGAGAAAGATATTGAGCAGGTTAAAACTGATATCGTGACTATTAAACAAGATCTATTAATACTGAATCACCGATTTAGTGCATTTGAACATCGAATAACGGGTATGGAATTACAATTTTTTAAAGTTGACTGTCGTATGGCCGGAATCGAGCGCGACGTATTTACGATTATCAATATGTTCGGTGAGAAATTTGATACGGTTGATGGAAGACTTCTTACTATTGAGAACTCCCTTGCTATCCGTGCGGATTAATTATTGAAACGCTTCGAGTGTAATGGTTTTGTCGAGTACTTTTCCTTCTCTCCAGATTTTTATTTGAATGCGGTCCCCTATCTTGTGTGTCGCAATTTTGCTCTGAATGATTTTGTCGTCTTTTTCACTTACTCGAACCCCTTCAAATTCAGTAATAATATCTTCGATTTGCAATTCTGCCTTTTGCGCTGGCGAATCGTCTATCACCTCAATAATTCGGGCACCTTCGGGGACTTCATTGGTTAGAGCATTCTGCTTAGAAATTATTTGATATCGAATTCCTACAAATGGACGATTTACTTTCCCTTCATTCTTATCAAAATTGTTAAGTAAGTCTTTTACGACGTTTATAGGGATTGCAAAGCCAATATTTTGTCCTTGTCCTGAAACGGCTGTATTTACCCCAACAGCCTGGCCGGATAAATTAATAAGTGCTCCTCCTGAATTTCCCGGATTTATTGCAGCATCGGTCTGAATAACATTATCCAATCTTTCCACAAACTGTTCATAAGCAGATCCAGCAGTTATTCCTCTGCCTAAGCCAGAAATAATTCCTGCGGTAACGCTATTGGTGAAATCTCCGAATGGTGTTCCAATAGCAATTACATGTTGGCCTAGCTTTAGTTGAGAAGAATTGGCAAGCGATAACGGTGTTAAATTTTTTGCATCTATTTTAAGAATTGCTAAGTCATTTAATGGGTCGCGGGAAATTTTTTGTACGGTGAATGCCTTATTATCATTTGTTAATACTTTGTAGCTAGCCTCAGTATCTACAACGACATGTTTATTCGTTACGATAAGTCCGTCTTTGTCAATTATGAAGCCTGATCCAATATTCTGTTCAATTTTCTGTTCGCTACTTGGTATTCGACGAAATGGAGAAAAAGGATCGAATGGATCAAGTTCTATTCTTCCAGGATTTGAAGTAGTTTTATCGATACGGATAGTAACTACTGATGGAAGCGCTTTTTGAATTGCCTGAATTGTTGCTGACTCTTCGTTATTTACGACAGTCGTATTATTAATGATGGGGTCATTGCGCAGGCTATTAAAAGGAAGCTTTTGAGTAGTGACAAAGTGAAACGCCAACAAAATCAGTAGAACTATCAGTAACTTTTTCATACAAGAATCCTATTTTACAACTTCTGCTATGGCTTTTTCAAGTTGGACGTCATTTGCCCGCTCCAACGTATTTCCTTCAGTAATTTTGTTCTCCACATCAATGTCGGGCTTTACACCTACTCCATTTATCCATTTTCCTTTTGGAAGGATCCACTTGGAAATTGTTACATGAAGTCCAGCGCCGTCGCGCAAATCTATTGCTTCTTGCACAGAGCCTTTGCCAAATGATTTTTTACCTACTAGACGTGTCTTGCCATAATCTTTTAGGGCGCCCGCAACAATTTCTGCAGCGGAAGCTGACCCTTCATTAATAAGCGTAATGAGAGGAAGTGACTGTAACTTTCCATCTCGATCTGTTTTATATTCTTCTTTTGGTAGGTCGGTGTATTCTTGAGATACGACGATTTTATTTGCAGGTAAGAATTCATTCGCAACATATACAGCTCCTTGCAAGTAGCCTCCTGGGTTGTCGCGCATATCTAGTACCATTCCTTTTACTTGTCCATTTTCAATTTTTTGTTCAATTTCTGAAACTGCCTTGTCCCATTGAGCGTTTGTATCATCGCCAAAGCGAGAAAGTTTAAGTATTGCTACGTTTTTTTCATACGTGAGTTCTACAGTCGGAACAAAAATTTCTGCACGCACAACGGGAAAAACGAGTTTTTTATCGCCTCGCAGAATGCCTAGTTTAACGGTGGTTCCACCTTTTCCTCGAATTTTGGAAACGGCTTGTACGATAGTCCATTTATCTGTAGATTTTCCATTTACTTCTGTAATTACATCGCCTGCCTTGATGCCAATTTTTTGTGCTGGAGAATCTTTAAGCGGAGCAACGACTACTATTTTTCCCTCTTTTAAACCAAGCTGTGCGCCAATACCTTCAAATTTTCCTCCAAGTTCATCTTTACTTGATTTATTTTCTTCTGGAGTCAGGAAAAATGTGTATGGATCTCCAACAGAAGCAACCATGCCTTTAATACTGTCGTAAAAGAGTTTTTTTTCGTCAATTTTCTTTTGATCTACGTATTTTTCCGACAGTTTATCCCATGTTTCCCAATATAAAGAAAAGTCCACATTTTTTTGGGAAGCTGTATTGGTAAAGTATGAAAATGCAGAGTTACCTCGTGAAGTGAGATTGTATTGTCCGATTTTGTAGCCAGATCCAAAAAGAAGAATTGCTGCGCATAGCGCAAGAATGATATTAGTAGGTTTGTTGAATTTCATTATGGATGACGGAGATTCTTCGCTTCGCTCAGAATGACAAAGATATGAATCACACTAAGAAATTAGTATACAGCTTTTTTGAGAATTTGCCAAGGAGATTAGCTTTCCAGACCCGCTTGATCGGTTTGGTAGGCGGTGTAAGGAAGTAGCGCTAAGAATCGTGCGTACTTTACTGCTTTTGCAAGTTTGCGTTGGTGTTTTGCACAAAGCAAGCTTCGCTCATGCGTAGTGATTTTTTTTCGAGCAGTTAAAAACTTTTGCAAATTTGCAACGTCTTCAAAGCTTGGATTGGTTTTATGTGAACAGTAAAAACAGTCTTTCATAATTAAAATGGTATATCATCATCCGTTATAACATCGGTATTTTCTGGCTTTTTGGCGCCGCCCAGAGGGCTCTGCCCGGCGGGTTTCTCCTCAACTTCATCAATATCTACAACCGGAATTTCTGCTTCTTTTGCAGGTGCATTCATAGGTGCGCCTGTTGGTGCTGACTCGTCAGCTCCCTGAGCTCGGCGATCGTCGAATATTACGAAATCATCCATGATAATTTCCGTAAGATTCTTTTTTAAGCCATCTTTTCCAACGAATTCTTTATATGAAATTCGTCCTTCTAAATATACTTTTCGTCCTTTTGTTAATAATTTTGAAACAAGTTCTGCTAATTTTTGCCAAGCTACAATTCGGTGAAATTGAACATCTTCCTTCGTTTCGCCTTCTGCTGTTGTCCAAGCTCGGTTGGTTGCAACACCAAATGTACATACTGCCGTTCCCGAAGGTGTGTACTTTAATTCTGGATCTCGAGTAAGATTTCCAATTAAAATAACTTTATTTACTGATTTACTCGCCATATTTACTGCTTAATAAGTAGGTATCGTAATACATTTTCGTCAAGATCGAGCTTTCGTTTGAATGGCGCAATGTGCGGTGCATTCAATGAAACGGTCCACGATTGATAGTATCCGATTCCTTCTTTTTTAATAGGATATGCAAATTTTTTCTTTCCCCATTTTTTTTCAGCTGTTACTGTACCTTCAAATCCGGTAATCATAGCTTTAACTGCGTCCATTTGTTCTGCTTTTTCATCGCGAGTTATGATGACTAGATCGTACGTGTTTCCCGTGTTTGTCATGGGTATACTTTATCAAATTAAGGGGGAAATTGCAATAGATGGTTACGAAAAGAACTGTTTTGAGAATTGTAGACCCTTTTTTATGAACTCAATGTCATAATTCTCGTTAGGCGCATGCATATTACAGTCTTCATTTGCTAAATTTGCCAAGATAGTGGGTATTTTGAGATGATTGGTGAATAATTCCACTACCGGAATAGCGCCGCCGGAATAGGTAAATATTGGTTCCATGTTATAGACATTCTTGATAATTGTTGAGGCTTTTAGAACGTATTTATTATCTGTATCGAGCTTAATTGCATTATGTGCATGATCAAATGTAAGTAGGTAGGAGACATAAAGAGGAAGAGAGTCTTTAATAAATTGTTCAAACATGTTAAAAAGCACTTCTGGCTCTTGGCTTTTAACTAACCGAACATTGATTTTTGCAGTAGCTGATGCGGGAATACTATTTCTATACCCTTCTCCACTATAGCCTGCTTGAATACCTGAGACCTCAATTGCAGGCATGAGTCCTGTTTGATTGTAAAAATTGTGTTCACTAAAATTCTCCAGTGTATGCTCTCTTGGAGAACTCACGCTGCTCATAGAGTTTGTAACGGGTAGCGGATCGACGTTATCATAAAATCCGGGTATTAAAATTTTGTTTCTTTCGCCATGAATTTTGCTAAGAATTTTTGAGAGCTCGTGGATCGCATTGGGTACTGCACTACCATACAAGCCGCTATGAAGGTCTTTTTGACCAGTAGTAACAGTGAGCGTCATATTAAACCCACCTCGTAATCCAGCCTCAATAGTGGGTTTATTTCCTTTCATTTCCCCATCGGAAATTAGTACAAAATCTGCGTTTAATTTTTCTTTATGATCGGCGATAAATCTATTAAAATCTGCCCCGCCTGTTTCTTCATCTCCTTCAAGTAAAAAAATGACATTCATACCTAGTTTATTCTCTTTAATTAGGTCAAACACACTTACCATGTGAATAAGCGTTTGTCCTTTATTGTCCGCAACTCCCCGCGCGTAGAGTTTGTTTCCATCATTTCGGAGGGTAAACGGGTCACTATCCCACCCATCACTTACATCGGCGGGTTGAACATCGTAGTGACCATAAATGAGGCACGTTGGGAGAGATGTATTTACTTGATACGAGGCTAAAATTATGGGGTTTCCATAGCCGGTAAGGAGTTGAGTGGAAAAGCCATTTTCCTCAAAAATATTTTTTAACCATACAGAACACTCTTTAAGCTCAGATTTGTATAATAGACTGGTTGAAACAGATTTGAATGAAATATATTTCTCTAAAAACCGCCCATATCTGCCATGGGTGTTGACGGTACTATTCGTATCAATCATAATTTTGAATTGCCTCGGTGGGGACAATTCTAATAAGCTCGTCTCCTTCCCAACAAATGTGAGTCTTTGATAATTCAAGAATTATACCGTCAATTGGGCTTTTAATAACATAAGTTGTTTTTAAATCGCCTGATGAGTATATTTCCATTAGAGGCGTACCTTTTTCTACATGCATTCGAGGAGATATTAGATAATTAATGAAACCGCTTATTTCTGCAAAGATCGTGTTAACTTGAGTGAAAATTGAGCGTTTTTGATCGGGCTTACTAGTCGAGGTAGCGGTGGAAGAATCTTGTAAATATGAGAGTATCGATCTAGAAACTTCATTAATGTCTTCTTCATTATGTGAGTCATGAGAGCCACATTCGTATGTTACACACTGTATACCTAATTCCTTCAAGGCATGATTGAGTGTACCCTCGAACTTTTTATTGCTTTCTTTATTAAGGTCTATGAAAAAATTATATGCAAGCCCGTATTTTAGAATATAGGTCCGCAACGAATTATCAGTGTAGATTAAATAAGGAGCGCTAGTGCGGGCCGTATGTAAGTCTATCACAAAGTCGTGAGCCCTCGCCATATCAAGAATGCTTTTTGACATTCGTTCGGACAACGTATTTTGCTTTTCACTCCCGTAACTTCGATTCCAATCCTTACCTTTATATAAGTCAAATTTGCCAGCAGTATAGTAATAGATACGCTGATTCCAGGCAACTGGATTTATCATGGGAGCAAGTGTTATATTTTGCTTAAGATTGGCTTCGTTTTTAGTAAGCCATTGATATAATTTTGCAAAAATAAAATATGTTACCTCACCACCATGAATACCTCCTTGTATATAAATGCCTTTTTTATTTGTAGAACCAAATTTATATAAAGTAGTATTAATTTTATTTCCTGAAATATCTGTATAAAGATGTATTTGACTCTTCTTCATTATGTAATTTCAACTTTACCAACTAAAGCATCACTTGCGCCATGAATTTTAACATTTGGTCGAGTGAAATACGTACCTCCAAACATTTCATATTGACCTGTTTCAGGCATAAATGCGGCGAATATTCTGAAAATCATAAATTGCTGTTTTTGACCTTCTTCCGAAACAAGTGCTGGTGGTATATATTCCTGCACAAGAGATCCTCCTTTTGCATCATTATAATCCCTTAAGCGCAGAATTTGGGTACGAGTAGAAGTCCCTGGTAATTTTTTTCCATCAGGCACAAATATTCCTACACCATCAGATTTAGAGCCATATATTGGTTTAATACAAAAAGCTGTATCGAAATCTATTTCAGCTGTATCGCATAATACAGTAGCAAGTCCCATCCGAGCTAAATACTCCTTATTTCCATGGTCTCTCACCGGAGTTAGCGATTGTGCTTCAATTGCAGAAAGTCTATCAGAACCAACAGCTTCAATATCTTCTTCTCCGCCGCGAGCCCATAATAAATATTCCTCATTAGGTCTTGTACCATTTTCAAAAAAAGGTAGGCCGGCGTTTTTTGCAAAGGTCCGAGAGTCTAAACTGCGATCTTTTTTACCTTCACCACCGAATACGCTGGGAAGAACTTGAACACCAAGAGGTCTTCCTAAATATTCGCTCAAACCCGCAAAATACCTGCCGACTTGTTCTTTACCGCCAAAAAATTCTGTATAAATACCTAAGCCCGCAGGTCGCGCTTCAAATTCATATGGATAATCAGGTTTCTCTGGTGAAAAATCTACACGAATTATGGGAGAGGGAACTCCTAGATTATCGTACATCCAATTGCTATATCCAGGCCTAGGTGAATATTCTCTAGCAAATCGATCCAGCATTTCTTGTGATGGTAATAACCCCTCATCTTTTTGCACAGCAAGTTCTGGCCCTCTATTGAACTGCCAATCACCAAAATCGACATGGTCAATACTATGCTGGTCAATACGTGTGGAAAGGTGTTTAATTGTCTCTTCTTTTCTGTTTCCCATAAAAAAAACCGCCCTTAAGGCGGTTTGGTTTAAATATAAGTTTACAACTTATATAAACCTCCGCCGAGGCGTAAGGTAAAACCAGTTAATAATAATTGATAAATTTTTTCGAACCATAGCTATATTATACATCGAATATTTACTTTTTCAAGTTTATTTTAAAACCCTCAGCTGAATCTTCCACGCTATACCCTTTCTCCGCGATCTCTTTTTTCAACATATCGCTTGTCTCATAATCTTTTGCTTTTCGGGCTTCGAGGCGCTTTTGAGCTAACGCAATAATTTCCTCGGGAATTTCTTCTTCTGAAACATGTGCCAGTCCCAATCCAAATACTTCATCAAACTCCAGAGCCAGATCGTATTTATCGCCCGATGGAATATTTGATTTTAACATTGACCACATAACTGCAAGTGCCTGTGGAATTTGTAAATCATTTTGAATAGCGGTTAAAAATTGTTGACGATAATCATCGAGTTGATCTAATTTGTCGGTTGAAAGTGTCGTTCTCTCTGTCTGGCTTTTGAGAGCTAGAATCATCTCTCGTAAGTTATTGAACGCGCTCGTAGCTCCTTTGGCCGCATCAAACGTAAAATTCATGGGTTGACGGTAGTGGGTTTGCAAGTACAAATAGCGTAGAGCCATCGGAGACACTCCTTTTTCGACCAGATCTTCAATGCGGTAGAAATTTCCTAATGATTTACTCATTTTTTGTCCTTCAACATTTAAAAAAGCACTGTGAAACCAAAGCTGAACAAATGGTTTTCCGGTTGCGGCTTCGCTTTGAGCGATTTCATTTTCATGATGTACGGGAATATGATCAACTCCCCCACTGTGAATATCGATCGATTCCCCCAAATACTTCATGCTCATAGCACTGCATTCTATGTGCCAGCCAGGAAACCCTTCTCCAAAGTCGGCGTCCCAGCGCATAACATGGTCGGCAAATCGACCAACGGTAAAAAACCATAAGGCAAAATCAGCCGGATGTTTTTTTTGAGGGTCTGTATGTACTTCTTCACGAACACTCACTTTTTTTTCTTCTAATTTTTGGCCTGAAAGTTTTCCGTAATCAGCGAATTTTTGAGTATCAAAATATATGGCTTCAGTTGTCGTGTAGGTAAATCCTTTTTTCTGGAGTTTCTTGATGAGTTCGATCATTTCCGCCACATGATCTGTAGCTTTAGGCATTGTGGAAGGAGGCAGGATATTGAGTGTATTAAGCGAATCAACAAATTGCTTCGTGTAAAATTCTGCAACTTCCCACACATCTTTACCGGTTTTCTTTGCGCCTTTTTCAAGCTTGTCTTCCCCATCATCCGTATCGCCTGTTAAATGCCCCACATCGGTAATATTCATTACATGATTTACTTTGTAACCAAGCATAGTAAGCGTGCGCTTGAGCAGATCGTCATTGGTAAATTTTCTTAAGTGTCCTAAATGAGTAAAATCATATACCGTAGGTCCACAGCTGTAAAACGTAACGGCAGGAGGGTTGAGTGGGTTTAATTCTTCAATTTGTCGGGAAAACGTATTGTAAAGCTTCATATGGGTATTGTAGTCAATAAAATACTAATTGACAATATGAAAAATCTGCGCTACTATATACGTAAATTACTTCTAAAAATATTATGTCAGGACCCGAAGGACAAGGATTTAATCGAGATAGGCTTCCAGCTTCCATTTTTGATGTGAATGGTCAACCAATAAAGCAGGACAAAGGAATCGAAACACAAGAAGGGAGAAGTTCTCGTTCAGCCGCAAATGACCTTGTTCAAGATCGAGGTATGGAAGGGGCCCAGGCAGATGAGTTAACATGGCGGGGTGGCAATGGTGATTAAACTCCTCTTACCCGTTTTCTTACATTTTCAATAGCTTTATTCACAAAATATCGCGCACTACTTATTATCAAATCTTGTGCTGGCAAATATTCCACTTCTTCCCCACCAAATCCTCGTTTAAAAATAGATAATCCATAAAATCGATGATACTTTTCGTGCTCATGGGCAATGCCCCAGAAGTTATAGCGTTTCATGCCTCGTTTTTTAGCCTCTTTTATCGCTTCCCATTGTAGCAAATATGCGCCCGGATACTCACGACCAGCAGGAGTGCTTACACCGTAATGATATATTGCTTCATTTCCATAAAAAATAATGAAAGCTTGAGCCAGTAAGCTTTCCCCGTGGTATGCACTCATGAGTGAAGCCATATTTTGTGTGGCAAATACGCTAAATTGCTCATGTAAATATTCGTAGGAAAATGGCACAAATTTTTGACGCTTTGCGAGTTCAAGTTGAAGATCGTAAAACGGCTTTATATCTTCGGGATTTGTAGAAGTTTTCACGGAAATGTCTCCAGACAGTGCCTTTTTAAGCTCGTACCGCGTATTTTTGCGCATTTGCATCATGATTTCTTCCTCGCTTTGAGTTAGGTCAAGTTGGAGCGTTAGCTGTGCGTGCAAATGGATTGGTGCAGGAATAAATCCTATGTGCTTGAAAATTCCATTTGAGACATGCGTATTGAGTAGCTGAGGACGTACGCGCACAAAGACGCAATTGTTTTCTTTCGCAATATTCCTCATTGCATTACCGACTGAATTAATCAGTTCAAGATTTTCCCAGTCAATAATTGGCCCGCCTGGCACTGTAAGATACCGTGCGCGGCGAGCAGGCTCAACAACCGCAAGCATTACCCCTATTAAAGTATTATTCTCATAAAATCCGGTTCTAATTATCGGATGATTGATTCGTTCATGAAACTCTCCCCATTCCCATGATTGTAGAAAATTCGCCTCATCATGAGTTTGTAAAAAAGCATCCCACTCCCCCTTTTCAATTATTTGTTTTGTTTCAACCATTGGTTTATTATCTCACTTATTGCCATTGCGTGCGCGCTGGTAACATGTTCGTGTGTGGGTAAATTAATAATTGTGTCGGCGATTTTTTGAGCGTTTGAAGCGCTTTTTTCAATTGTCTCTCCATTCTCTCCCACGATCTCATATTGTATGTTTGAAGCGGGAGCGATTGGAGCGTCGTACCAAATATCGCCTACATACACTCCCTGCGCGGCGAGGTGAGAGATGAGTTTGTCCCTATTTTGTACAAAAATTGGAAATCGCAAATTAGCGCTCGTTAAAATATGCTTCCCGATAAAGCCCGATTGGACTGACGGGTCAATATATTGATGATATATTTGTGCAATATGTTGGCGGTGGGAAATATTGCGCGCACTTCTTTCGTATGCGTACAGGATTAACTGGGCACAAAATGATGAAAGTGTGTAATTCTTATCATTAATAGCGACTGGTTTAGGAAGTACGTTGAATATTTTTAAGAAAAAATGGAGTATGCGACCTACGAAGTACGGATAGGTTCGGCGGATGAGCGTTGTCAGGAGTGGGTACAATCGGTCCTTTATCTCCATACGCTGACTTCGAGTAATGGGACTGGGCGGAGAAAATCGCTGAAATGATTTATTTCGGATAATAAGCGCTCCCCCACTTATTCCATCGATAATTTTATCTTGTGAAAATGAAAGTGCGACCAAATCCCCAACAGTTCCTACATGTTTACCGTTATCGTATTTGGTTCCTACGCAATGAGCTCCATCTTCGATGAGGATGCAATTGTACTTTTTGCAGACGTCGTTTAATGTGACAATATTACATGGGTATGAAAGCGTGTTTTGCACGATGACAGCTTTAATTGCACCATCTTTTTCCAGAACTTTTTTCAGTGTTTCAGGTTCAAAATGCAAGGTGGCTGGGTCAATATCGAGTACTACGGGCGTGCACCCTGCTTTTACAACGGCATTATAAACGGCGATACACGTAAACCCGTTAATGACCACCTTTGCCTGTGGAGGTATATGTGCAGCTTGAAGAGCAAGCGTAAGTGCATCGCGGCCCTTATGTGTTACATGCACTTCCCCATCGTATGTTTGCCCCAAAAACCCAATCAATTTATCAACGTCTGCTACATTATTTTTGGCAAATAGCGCTTTTTTTACAAACGATTTGGAATAGTTTGATCCCAGCGAATTAAAAATATTCATACGCTATTGCTCGAATAATTGCACAATAATTGCAGCAACTTTTTCAGGGTGACTAAATTGAGGACTATGCATTGCCTCGCTGATGGTATACATTTTCGAATTCTTAATTTTTGCGTGCATAATAAGTCCGTCAATAAGCGGTGTCGTCATATCTTTTTCGCCCCAAATAATTGTAGTAGGCACGTTTACGGCAGTTAGCGAGAGTGTTTTGTCGCTTTCAAGTAAGTTTTTCATTGTCTGCTTCATTACCGGATTTGCATTGTGATAATCCGATTCTCGAGCAGCCTTATATAGAAGTTTTTGAGCTATGGCAGAACTGGTAAATTTTTTCCCGATTTTTGCTGCTAGTCGAAAAGATCCTCGTTTTATTTTTGAGAACAAATCGTCATGATACACCCCTGCACTATCGATTAAAAATAAATGCTCAACTCGTTCAGGGAATTTTTTGGCAAAGTGCAGTGCGAGTCGTCCCCCATTGGAATGTCCGGCAATAACGACTTTTTCATCTTTGGGAAGTTCCATGTCGAGCCAGTTAACATAGTCATCAATCGAGTACGCTCTATCGATTGTGGTGGTAAGCCCAGGAATTCGCAGTAAAATAGTGTTTACTTTTTCTTTTTCAAGTTTGGTCTGGAGAGGTTTCCATTTGTTTGTAGAATATGTCCATCCGTGTAAAATGTATACTGTTTTCATAAATCTGCGTTTTTACGGCGCTCGACCCATACGTTCTCGCGCCTGCATAACTTGTTGCTATCGTCTTTATTTGCTAGTAAATGTTCAACAACCCCTTCCATCAATGTTCCGCCCTTAAATAGCAGTGTTTCTCCACCTTTAAGATTTTCTTGAATGTAGTCAAGTACCTGTTTTTGTGTTGCAAATTTCAAAACCTCAACTTTTCCATCAAATGCAACTTTAAGTTTTGGATACATGTACGTTCCCGCCTTGTCGCCCATTAGTATAACTTTTTTTGGCTCAAGGGCGGCTATTAAATCTGCAAGTTTTTCGTGTTCTTCTTGCTCACTTTTCCCTTGTTCAAGCATGCCTCCAAGCACCAGCCATTTATTGTGTGCAGGATACTGAGAAAATAATGAAAGAATTGCGCTAAATGAAGATAAGTTGGCATTATAGGTACTATCAATGATGGTTGTATCTTTAATACCTTCAAAAAGTGAATTCCGGCTCGGAGGAAGCGAAAGACGGGAAAATGTAGGGTCGATAGGATATCCGAGGGATGTAATTAGATCAATGGTCATACGTAAACCATAATAGAGTTCCTTTGGTAGTAAATAGCTGAATGTATACGTCGTATTTCCTATTTTGAAATCTGTTTTACTTTTGAATACCGTATGTGAAAATGTATTGTCCATTCTAATTTCGCGGATTGATGCTTTCGTTCGCGTTACGTGAGTTACCATCAGCGGATTGTCGGCATTCACGTAAACAGTTTCTTTGGTGTATTGCGGTAAAAATGCATACTCGTTTGCAATTGCTGCTTCAACAGTGGAACACCATCCTTTACTAACGCAAATATCAAAATTTGCACTATGTGTGCGCGAGCTTGAAATCCAGAGCGTAATATTTGGCTGTAAGAGTTTTCCCAAAAATGCTCCTTCGCCAGGGCGATCAGTATCAACTTCTACGATATAAAGTTTTTGAGTAGGGTATGTTCCAAATGTAGCAAAAGGCGCCTTTAAGAACAAAAGTGGCCATTCCCATTTGGAAAGCGTCTTTCTTTCTAATCCTAGAATGTTAAACGGCACGCCAAATGCACTGTTTGCGTGATGCGAATAATGCGCCTCAGTTCCCAGCTGCGCTTCAATTAAATGCAAAACTGTCGTTTTTCCACTCGAACCGGTTATGGCAACAATCTTTGGGTTCCACCGATTCAGCTTAATTCGGGCGAAAAAGGCAAAATATGATGCTATTGGGAAATATAACGTGCGCTTGAATGATGAGAACATATCTTATTGTAACAAGTGTGGGGTAAGAGCACAAATCGCAATCTGCTCTTCGGCAGGCTCAGAGCCCTTCTCCAAGCAGTCAAAGACCCTGAGCTTGTCGAAGGGTCGGGATGCCGGGAATTGAACCCGGTGCCTCTCCGTCCCGAACGGAGAATTCTACCGATGAACTACATCCCGTTAAAACTGACTCTTTCCTCCTCGGGTTTCTGCTTGGGTATTCTTTTTTGCTTGTTTGCCTAATGTATTTCGTTGTGCCTTTCCTTGGGGAGCCGTAACCATACCTCCCTGCTCTTGTGCTTTTTCTTGTTGATCTCTCATTTCCTCTTCCTCCATTTGGCGTAAACGTTCCCGTTCCGCTTGTTCACGTGCTTGAACTGCTTGAGCGGCATCCTCGTTTACATGCTTAAAAAGGACGGCTTTCAGATTCTCCATTTTCTGGGCATCTTGGGCTTCGAAATTTTTCTTGAATTTGTTTAAATGCGCGCTTGTTAGGGCATCGTAATTTCGCGGACCAGCTGGCTTACTCTCTTTTCCAGTAAAACCATCGAAAAAATCTTTCGCAAGTTGCTTTACTTGGCTTTTTACGGCTTTTTTTGCTTTTTGTTGCATACCGTAGCCAGCTTCTGCGGCTTTTTCGTAGGAATCGTCTCCAAAACGTGAGTTATTCATAGTTATAGACCCATTTGAGCCCGACCCTGTTCGGTCATCATTTCCGTGTTCCAGGGCGGGTCAAAAACTAAATTAATTCGAACATCCTTTATGGTTTTAATGCTCATGATTTTTTTCTTAATATCAGCTTCTAGCATATCGAATAATGGACAACCCATGGTGGTAAGGGTCATTTTTACAGTAACAACATCGGAGCGCATGGAAAGATCATATACGAGGCCCAAATCGACGATAGAAATATAGAGTTCAGGATCCATAACATCGTTCAATTTTTTCATTATTTTTGTTTTTAGTTTGGGATCCATGTTTATATTTTAACACGAAACACCCAGATTCTTCTCCGCCTACTGGCGGATCAGAATGACCCTTCGGCAAGCTCAGGGCAAGCAGATGAGGACTCTAAGGATGATATTATATGCTATACTCTGCTTATGGATCAATTTAAACTCCGGTTTATCCCCTTAGGCGGAATCGTAGATGTTACCAAAAACATGTATGTGTATGAATTGTATAAAAACGGCGAGATTGAAGATATTCTTATTGTCGACTGCGGTATTGGGTTTCCCCGTGAGAAAGATTTAGGCGTCGATTTTATTATTCCCGATATTTCGTACTTGAAAGATAAGGTTCATAAAATTCGTGCGATTTTACTTACCCACGGGCATGAAGATCATATTTCTGCGCTACGGTTTCATTACGAAGCCTTAGGTTCTCCTCCGGTATACGCAAGTAAACTCACTTCACTCCTTGTTGAGGAGAAGTTTAAAGAATATGAGAAACGCATTAAAGTAAATCAAATTGCTTTTCGTCAAAACTATTCATTTGGAAATATGACCGCGCGTTTTATACACATGACGCATTCAATTCCTGATGCAACGCATATTTATATAAAATCCCCTGTTGGAAATTTTTATCATGGTCCTGATTTCAAATTGGACTTAACACCTCCATATGGCGAGCCCCCAGATTTTTATGAAATTACTAAAGCCGGAGAAGAAGGTGTGGATTGCCTACTTTCCGATTGTTTGGGAGTGGCGCGTGAAGGATTTACACTTTCAGAAAACATTGTTGGAAAAGCTTTTGAAGACGAAATCCGAACCACCAAAGGTAAATTTATAATGACCACCGTTTCCAGCAATATTTCCCGTATCCGCCAATGCGCCGAAGCTGCGGTTAAATATAATCGTTCAATTGTGTTTATGGGGCGATCCATGAAGGGGAATTCAGATATTGCGCGAGAAATTGGCTACTTTCCAATTCATGAACGATTTTTAGTTGATGAACGAAAAGCGTCGCGTATGCGACCTTCGAGTTTATGTATCATTGCTGCTGGCTCTCAAGGACAATACGACAGCGCACTTTCTAAAATCGCCAACGATAAAAATAAATTCATAAAAATTGAAGCTGGAGACAAGGTATTTTTTTCAGCAGACCCTATTCCTGGTCAGGAAGAAGAAGTGAATGAGCTGGTTGAGCGACTTTATGGCTGCGGTGCAGAAGTTGTGTATTCTGGTATCGCTGAGGGTTTGCATGCTTCAGGACACGGTAACGAGGAAGATCTAAAACTCTTGGCCCGACTTACCAAACCAAAGCATTTAATTCCTATTGGCGGAACGGTGTTACATCAGCGAATTTACGGTGATATGGCAAAAAAACTAGGATTCAGATCGGAAATGGTCCATTTATTAAAAGAAGGAGAAACATATGTGTTTGAACGTGGAAGTACCCATGCAGGAGAAAGAATTGAAACAAGAAACATTTTTGTTGATGCGTATGGTGTGGGTGATGTTGGAAACGTAATTTTACGCGATCGAAAAACACTCTCGACGGATGGTATAGCAGTTGCCGTACTCGTTATGGATGCGACATATAAATTAGTTGGAAAACCTGAATTTATTTCGCATGGATTTATTTTTAAAAACGACGAAGCAGCAATTTTTGGTGGCGCACAAGAAGTTGTTGAACGGGTATTGAAGCCGAAAAAAGATCATCCGTTTAACGATACGATAGTGCGAGCGGAGACGGCACGAAATTTGGAACAATATTTTCTAACTAAAACTGGCCGTAAGCCACTGGTGAGCGTAGAGATTATTAGCGTTTAAAACTCATTTCTTCCTTCCATTGCCCTTTGGAGCGTCAAATAGTCTGCATATTCCAAATCTGCTCCAATAGGTAGTCCGTATGCGAGTCTGCTAATGCGAATATTTGGCCGAATTCCTAGAATTTGCTTTTTTAAATACAGTGCGGTTGCTTCGCCTTCAGTATTTGGATTTGTTGCCAAAATAATCTCTTGTATGCTCTCATGTTCTTTAAGTCGGGTCAAGAGTTGTGGAATATATATATCGTCGGGTCCAATATAATTTAATGGGTCTATGCGGCCGTGAAGAACGTGATACACTCCTTTGTATTGATTACCTGCTTCCATGGAGAGCAGGTCGATCACATCTTCTACAACGGTAATAACATTCTTGTCGCGGTCGGACTGTGAACATATGAAACAAAATTCATCTTCGGTCAAATTCATGCATGTTTTGCAATAAAGAGACTTTTTTTTAAGTTCTAAAATTGATTGCGCAAACTCCTCTAAATCTGCTTGGGGCATACGAAGTAAGTAAAACCCGAGTCTTCGAGCGGTTTTGCCACCAATAGATGGAAGCTTTTCAAAAAAGTCGATCGTTTTCTGGAGTGAATTAGGAAGCTTGTTCATGAAAAAGTAGTCATACCGGAAATGTAATCAGCGATAAGCGGGGCGATTGAGATTGTGTGCAGTTTTTTAAATTTATTTTCCGGTGAAATTGCAATGCTGTTGGTGGTGAAAAAAGCATCAATCGCACTTTCTTGTAATGCTTTCGCTCTATCGTACC
The DNA here is from genome assembly GCA_964413645.1 of uncultured Gammaproteobacteria bacterium. Taxonomy (GTDB): domain Bacteria; phylum Patescibacteriota; class Microgenomatia; order UBA1406; family HO2-37-13b; genus 2-01-FULL-39-24. Next base: position 90,222 of record CAYPSA010000002.1, on the reverse strand, counting down.
CGATATCATAATGCGTAACTGCTGCAACAACTTGTTTTGCTCCTTTTTCTTTGCAAATATTAGCTGCGTTAATAAGCGTTCCTCCGGAGGTAATGATATCGTCAACTAAAATTACAACTTTATCATTCACATTGCCGTATAAATCTAGTGCTTTAGAAGTATGTACAAGGTCTTGGTCGCGTTTTTTTTCGACTACTCCAATATCAAATTCTGAATTTCCATACAAAAATTCTCCAAAGTGTCGAGCACGTTCCACTCCACCTTGGTCTGGAGTTACAACAACGCAATCAGTTACATCGTGGGATACCCCTGTAGATTCTAAGTGAGACCTAATCGCTGGGGCCAATAGTGGAAACGCACTTAACGCATTAAATGGAATAGTAAACACTCCTGCCGTCGCTTCGTCGTGCATTTCGAATAGTGCAATTTCATCGTATCCGATCTGCTCCAAGAATCGAATGACGACATTTACCGACACGCTTTCGCCCGGTCGGTGTTGAATGTTTTGACGTGCGTATCCAAAATACGGAATAATTCCAATTACTTTTGCAGCTTCGGAACGTTTTAACGCATCGGCGAAGAAGAATAGTTCCATTAAATGTTGGTCGGTGGGGTTAGAACTGGAGCCTAAAACGAAACATGTTTCATTTGCTACATCTTCTGTAATTCGAATGCGCACTTCTGAATTTTCAAATCGGATAATTTCACTTTTTCCTAAAGAAAACGAAAGTTTTTGTGCAACTTCAGTAGCTAAATCCGCGCTTGCGGTAGTAGAAAATAGTTTCATAAAACAGGCTTATCCTTGTGCTTGGCTAATTTCGATGAGCTTTCGAGCTGCAAGTTCTTGTGTCTTTTTAACACCTTCATTAATAGCTTCGACTACTCGATGTTCAGAAACTCCATCGATTTCAATTTCTTTTACGTGCTGATCGCCGCGCAAAACAACTTTTACGCCATTTTTTTCAATAATAACTTCTTCTAACTGTAATGCTGCCTGCATTTTCTGTGCTTGCTGTTGCATTTGTCGCAAGTCTCCAAGGCCTTTTAGTGGATTAAACATATGAATAAATATTCAAATAATAACTGGTCAAAGAGTACCATATTTTGCCCGGGAAGTCATGGGGTAAAAGTATCATTCCACACATACTTGGTCTCCGCGTCTGATGTCTGAGCGCATGTAAGTGAGTTCACTGAGTGGATTTATAGAGGTAGTTCTATCACTACCTTGACCTAAACGATTAACTATAATGAAATCTGTAATTCCGTCAGGGGCGCTTAAGGTGCGGATAATACCTGAGATAGTGCTGCCGTCGTAAACTGTTACACAAGCAGCTGATGATTGAGTATCAGTTCTAATTTGAACTGGATTTTCAGGACAGAAATTATCACCAGCCCAAATGACACGACTTATTTTGCCAAGATCTGTTAAATCGTTTGCTGGAAAATATTCTTGTCCACCGCCATGTCCAATTGCAGTGTAGATAACTTTTATTCTCTTGCCAGGATATAAACGTTCTCCGGTTCGAGCGAGCAAACCGGCGGGGGTATCGCCTTGATTTACCACTAAACAGCCACCTTCTGGCTTAATATTACTTGCGGGTTGAGTGTCTGGTTGAAGACGTCCGGGTATTATTGGCCCGGGTGCTATTTCGCCCGTTGGGGCAAAAACATCGATGCCAAGTTCAAGCGCACGCATTGTGCCAGCACACATTACTCCTGTAATCAGTAGAGCAGTTGCCGCAATACCACCACTGGCTTTAGGATGATTTTTAATAAATTTAAGTCCTTCCTTACCTGGTGCTCCCATAATCCTCTATTTTATCATACTCGAAGGCTCTGGAAGCTATTCTAGTGAAACAGACTTGCTGAGGTTGCCAATTACCCGTGCGACATCAAGAGTATTAACAACTCCATCCTTGTTAATATCTGCGGGATTGCCTTTTGCTTTTGATCCGAAAGCCTTTAGTGCCAATCCTAAGTCGACAATATTTATTCGTCGGTCTTTATTAATATCAACTATTATTAACGGATTTTGCGTTGCAGTTGGTGATCTGCCAAAATTAGTTACTATAAAGTCTACATTTGTTGCTTGACAGTCAAATTCCTTTGACATATCAATCCCACACGCCGTATCATGTTCACGAATTTTTCTGGATCCAAAACAATTCGATGGTATTGCTGTTTCATTAAGTCCCGAAGACCTGTTGGGGATTTCAACTCTATCTACAATTATGTGTGTGCCCGGATCAATTTTCACAGCTCCAAAGGAATACCGATAATCAGGTCCAGTTGCTTCTTGAACCAAGGTTCCTGTATTTTTTTGTTCAAGTAGTACTCGTACCTTACAATTATTATCCCTGCATGCTTCAGAAATTTGAGGATCGAATTTAATTGTTCCTGAAATTGATTTTATTGGATGAGCCGCAATACATAATGAGGTTGTTGGGATTGGATCGCGTGGACACGACAATGCATACCACCAAATTGTATTTATTCTATCTCGACTACTAGTAAGAGAGGCTTTGAATTTTGTTGAGGTTTTCGGGATGTATTGTATCGGAATGTTTGATCTGGCTCCAGCAGTTACTCCATTGGTTTCAAATACTGTTTCATCGTCATGCGAAATTTTGAGTTCATCTGGTATTCCATACATTCCATACGATAGATAAACAGTGCCCGCCGTGTTTCCCATTTCCCAGAATTTAATATCTGCATCGGGACTATATCTTCCCGCGGTTATAGCTGTATTACAAACCGCTTGCTGCCTTGTTGGAATAGGAGTTGGAGTGTTTGTAGGAGTGCTAGTAGGTGTATTGGTTGGAGTTGATGTAGGTCGTATGGTCGCTGTCGGTCGTGGAGTCGATGTGGGTGTATTTGTTGGAGTTGTCGTAGGTGTGGCGGTTGGAGTATTGGTTGCTGTAGGGATTTTTGCGGTTGGCGCAATAGTAAGTGTGGGCGTTGCTTTTGCCTTATTTTCAACAACCCATCCATATCTTATATGTACTCCACATGAAATATGAAAATTAGAGATTCGCAAATCAGGGGGTAATTGTACAGGGTCTGTTGGCGTTCCACAGCCTAGCCTACGGTTAATAGGGGTGCAAAACGTCTTTTTTATATACCATCCGTTAGGTGATTCTTCATCAAGTCCAATCAGATCTACATATGCCTTATCGGGAACATCCTCGATTGGACGATGATATGGACCAAACTTGAAAGGATCTTGGGTAAAGTTATAAAAATAGCCCGTAGGTGTTTGGATGAAATTGCCTTCTTGACCTTTATCATTGACCACTTTAAGTGGTACACCATTGTTTTCTTCTAGTGTTAATAGTGGCCCATCTTCCGTTCCTTTTACGACAACTGCTGTTGCATTATATAAACAATCCTCAGCGGCTTTGCTGCGTGATAAATCGGGTTTTCGTGTGCTGCCAAAATAAAGACCAACGGCCATAACGACCAAAGATGCTAGTGTTAGAATTGTGGCAATCTCTCCCCTTTTCGCGTGCATGATATATGCAGTATAGGGTTTTGTGATTAGTCCTGTCAATGTTTAGTTAGATTGCGAGTACTCAATCAATGCAATTTCCAGCGGAAGTGATTCAATTGGGGAGGCTTTTGTTTTTACATATGCATCAGTGAGAAGTTTGATGAGTTTACTTGTCTGCTTGATATCAAATTCATATTCAGCTTTAGTTGTTCCAATGCCATTTTGGGAAAGTAGGTGTTCATGTAGCGTCTGGAGCATTTGTTCAATAAGAACTCTAAAGTTACCCCCTTTTTGATCGTATGATTGTATATATTCAAGCGTTCCTTTTACATCATTCGCTTGAATAAATTTCATAATTTCTATGTCTGATGAGGCAAGCCCGATGAGTTTTAGGAACTCATCGATTGTTGTAATTTTTTGAACAGTCACTTCTTCAAGTAATTTTGCTGCGTCTCGAAATGAGTGATCGCAATGGAGTGCAATAGTTTCCAAGAGCTCCGTAGGTGTGGAAAGCTTTTCGCCCTCAACAATTCTAGTAAGTTGTCGAGCAACATCTTTGGGAGTTGCGTGGGTAAAATTAAGACGCAAGCATCGTGAGATTATGGTTTTTGGAAGTTTATCGAGTTCGGTAGTCGCAAGAATGAAGATAGTCGATTTGGGTGGCTCTTCGAGAGTTTTTAACAGCGCATTAAATGACTCGTTTGTAAGCATGTGAACTTCGTCGATGATGTATACCTTATACCGCATGTGCGCTGGTGCAAATTTTATCTGATCAATGAGCTGTCGAATATCATCGATTTTTCTATTGGAAGCAGCATCCATTTCAATAACATCGATTGCATTTCCTGATGTTATGAGTTTGCAATGTTCGCAGTTGTTGCAAGGTTCTTCGCTTGTTCCTTTATCGGCAAACAGATTGCTTAAACAATTTATTGATTTAGCAAGGAGTCGTGCGGTTGACGTTTTTCCCGTTCCTTTAGGCCCGGTAAGTAGCCATGAATGAGAAATGGTTTTTTTTGAGAGGATATTTTTAAGCTGAGTCCGAATGGTTTCATTATCGATTTGTTCAATGGTTTGTGGACGGTATTTTTGGTAGAACATATAAAGACATTCAGCTACACATAAGTCATTCTGAGCTCCGCCGCCTGGCGGATGCGAAGAAACTAGGTGTTAATTTTAACACCGAGATCCTTCACCCAAGAGGGTTCAGGATGACAGATATTACTTATACAACAAATTCTGCACCCCATGTTCGATTAATGAAACGATCGTGTGTTCTACAGTCTTATTTTTTTCCGCCGCAAGCAGCACTGCTTGTGGATAACATATCACAATTTCTCCAAACGTGTTTTCTTCGAACTGTTCATGGAGCGGCTCTTTCTTATATGAAAAAGTAAGCACGGGTAAGGCAACGTCTTCATTTTTATATTCTAGCGCAATCTGCTTCATCTTCCGCTTTCCAATAAATGCAATATTTACTGTCTTTTCGGAACCCACATGATGTGCCGCAAGAATATCTGCAGTTTTAGCGCTCACGCTCTTTTTATCGAGCTTGTAGCGAGGATTTACAAAGATATTAATCATACGTACCTTACCAGCTTTTCTTCATTTTTTCTCGTAATTTTTCTTTTTTAAGAATTGCGGGTCGTTTGAAGAAAACTTTTTTATTTACATCAAAAATGATATCTTCCTCGCGGAACATTTTTGAAAATTTTCTTAAGATTTTATCTGTGGTTTCGCCTTTTTTTTTGACAACGACGATCATAATAGTATTAACTACCCCCTCTCGGATGCTCAATAGATCAAAAAAATTGTCCTATAGAGCAATATATAGTAGCAGAGAGAATTATAACACGGTGCTACTTGTGCAAGTAGATTATACGATGGAGAGGGAAATAATACAATACCCCCCTTGATATTGACAACCTTCCAGGTTGACAGTGCCTAGACAATTCGCCAGGTTGCCGAAATTATTTGAAATTACATCTTGGTCATTCCGATAAGTTCTCGTAATGTAAGTTTCGAAGGAATCATATCGGGGTTTTTGGATGAGCCGTTGAGTAGCATATGTCCGGATACGTGGTAAAACCAGGTAGCATTTGGATCTTTTTTTAACACCATATCATAAATATCTTGCAAATCTTTTTGAACATCAGGTCGAGTTTTAATGCGGACTTGACCATTTTTTGATTTGCTGATAACCATGTTGAAGCCTTTTTTCTGAGCCAAACTTGATGTTTCTCGGTTATCCGTTTCAATAGCAAGTGTTTTTCCCCATGCGGTTTGATATTCAAACCCTTTAGCAAGTTCTTTTTCGGCGCGGATTTTGTAAATCATAGCCTGTAAAATGCAATCAAATATTTGCTCAAGGAATTCTAGAATTTGATGGTCATTATCGAAAATTGAATGAGCCCCATTGCGTATGGCGCTGGGCATGAAATCGTACAAGTCGCTATCAGGCTCAAAACGGTAAATTTCTTTAAAGTGATCTTCGTCGCAGATTATTACTACCATGCGTTCTAAAGCCTGATGGGTTTCTTTGTCAAGTAATTTTTCACGAACGAGGTGTTTGAATACCAATTCCGCGGCACATGTTTCTTCATTTGTTTGATGATGGTCAAACTTCCCCATTCCCGTGTCGACATGGATAATATTTTCATCACTATCCGGATCTTCGTTATTTAATGTTGTTCCCGCAGGTACGAATGCTACATCTGCGTGTTCCCATCCTTTTAAAAATCTATGTACTAGCCATGTTGCGGAAGCAGCGTCTTGATCTGGAGATAAGTGAGTAACGATCGTTTTATTCATAGATTTTTTCGAGTATATCGACCACTTTTTGATATGAAAGAACCTGCGCTTCATCATCGGTTCGTAATTTAACCTCAATATTGTCTCCGGTACGATCGGAAACTACCAGCCGAACAGGTATTCCCAGCAAATCCGCGGTTGCAAATTTTTCACCGGCAGAAATGTCGCTACGGTCATCATAGAGCACATCATATCCATCAGCTTGTAGGCTGCGATATATTAAATCAGCGCGTTTAGATTCTTTTGATAGCCCAATTAAGTGAACATGGTATGGAGTAATGTTTTTAGGCCAAATAATTCCATTCTCGTCATGATGTACTTCTACAACTGCCGCAAGTGTTCTACCAATTCCAATTCCATAACAACCCATGTAGTACGGTTTTTCTTTTCCAGTGGCGTCCATGAAGGTGGCACCTTTCATTTTTTTAGAATAATGGTGACCGAGTTGGAAAATATTTCCTACTTCGATTCCTTTTCGTTCATGTAGAACTTGTTTTGAAACAGAGCTAATATATTCGTCTTTGGCAAGAGCAATATCGCCTTCCAAGTCAGGCTGGAAATCTCGACCAATATTCATGTTAAGCGTATCTACATTCAATTTATTAGCTCCTCCGTAGGCATTCCTAACTGTTCGCAAAGAATCGTCGGCGACAATAATAAGTCGCACTCCTCGCTCGATGTGATCTTTTATTCCGACTGGTGAAATAAACCCAGGTTCTGAATGCAATTTTTCGCGAATTTCTTCATCGGTTGCATGTCGCAAGCTGAGGGCGTGAACTAAATTCTTTAATTTAACTTCATTTACATCAAAGTCTCCTCGGATAACAGTGAGAATAAATCGTTCTTTTTCATCGACAAACAAAACATCTTTAATTTGTCGCCACAGAGGTAATTTGTGGAATTTGACTCCGTCTTCCATAGTTTTTCCTCGAACCGCATCTACTTCTTGAAGGGGTAATAATTCTTCCGCTAGGTTCTTATTTTGTTTATTAAATTTGGCAATATCTTCATGCGCGGCATAGGTTCCATCGTCAGTTGTTAGGAATTTACTCTCTCCGGCTTCCGATTCAACAACAAATTCATGACAGTAATCACCACCAATGTAGCCGTTGTCTGATTCGACGACGGTTGTGTCGAGTCCAAGGCGCTTAAAAATCGTAGAATATGTTTCCCACATTGTCTGATATTCCTTCTTGAATTCTTCTTCATCAACGTCGAATGAATACGCATCTTTCATCATAAATTCTCGAACACGCAATAGTCCCCCGCGGGCACGCATTTCGTCGCGGAATTTGGTTGAGAACTGGTACAAATTTAAAGGAAGATCTTTATAGCTTAATTTGAATTTTCGGACTAGATCAATAATCATTTCTTCCGCCGTTCCCCCTAGTACAAATTCTGAACCCCCACGATCTTTAATTTTCATGAGTTCAAATCCTACAGATGCAGACCTATTTGTTTCTTGCCATAATTCCAATGGATGTAAAACCGGAGAAACAAGTTCTTGAGCACCAGTTTTATCCATTTCCTGTTTAATTATCGCCTGAATTTTCTGGTGAACTTTCAAACCGAGAGGAAGTAAATAGTAGCGGCCCGCTGCACTTTCGCGTATAAAGCCGGCGCGATACAATAATTGATGTGAAACGAGCGTTGCCGAAGCTGGAGTTTCTTTATTCGTTTTTGGAAATAGACGTGCGTACTTCATGCTTCATATTATACCCTAGTTTATCTAAAACGATACCCAGAGTTTCCATAGGACCACATTTTGCAGTATCAATAATTACATGGAAGTATGTTGGATCCCAAAAATCATGGTCTCCATATATTTTTTTCCACTTGGTAATATTTTGTCGTTCTCGAATTTGAATAAAATGTTTAGCTTCTTTCATGGAAAGCATATCTCTGTTTGAAATTCGATCAATACGGACACCAAAATTTGAGCAAATCAATAAGACTCGCAGAATTTTTGGCTTATCTTTAGCAATAAACCCTGAAAGCCAGGCTTCGTAAATAATGTTTTTTTCTTTATTGAGCACGTCATCTGTCATTTGCTCAATTCCTCGCTCATGTTCATCGGTATGCGCGGTTGTGCCATGGTCATATTCTAAAAGCCCCAAAGAAACATCGTATTCCCGTTGAATAGTGCCTACGTTAATATATTTCCACTTAAGTGCATGTGCTAAATGTTTAGAAAGTGTAGATGTCCCGACCCCCGCTTTGCCCGAGACGGTAATTTTATCAAAGTTCACAGGTTAAAAGAATTTAAGAAAGTCATTAATAGTAATCAAAAGCAAAAGTGACAGTAATGCTCCAAATCCAATCATATTCATTTTGCGTTCAAATTCAGGATTAATTGTTTTTCGAGTGATACTCTCATAGAGTACTACGGCAGCTCGTCCTCCATCAAGAGCTGGGAACGGTAAGATGTTAATGAACGCGAGCGACAAGCTAAGTACACCTAAGAGATTAAAAACATTTACGAGTAGTTGCTTGCCTGATTTCTCAAGAATTTCATCGACATATTTAAAAATACCGACTGGCCCGGAAACCACTTCTTTAACAGGGCCTACCGAGCGGGTTTTGAATGAGCTAGCCACTAAAGAACCCATAACATGGGCGTTATATGCGGTTAAATTATATGAGTGTTCTAAGCCTGATGTTAGTTTTGACCGTGTATAGTCTAGAGATGCTGCGGGCACTAAAGAAACGCCAATTATATTTCTTTTTTCTTCCTTGTCAAAAAATGGTGTTACTGTGACTGTTTTAACTTCTTTACTATAAAAATCTTCTGTTTCGATAATTACGGGGGTATTTTTTGCAGAATTAATTACGGTGGTTAGGCTTTTGGAATCGCTAATATACAGCCAATTATCTGAACCCTTAAGTTGTACTCGAGTTACGATGTCACCAGCTTTAAGGGTCGATTTGGAAGCAGGGGTTTTTTCTAGAATACCAGCAATTACAGTAACGGGTTTGGCCTGTCCAAAACGGAATTTATAGTCGTTGAGGAGTAAAATAGGATCAGATACAAAGTTTGTTACGCCTAAAAGTCCATAAAAAACGGTTACAGCAAGTAGCACGTTCATAATGACCCCAGCTGTTAGGATAAGCAGTTTAACATGAGCGGGTTTTCGCGAAAAAGTTCGATCTTTATCTTTTTCAGCTAAATGGACACCCTTTAATTGTGCCTCTTCTTCACCGAGCACTTTTACAAAACCTCCGATTGGAAGCCAGTTTAAGCTGTATAAGGTTTCGCCAAATCTAATCCCCCATATGCGTGGAGGGATTCCAAATCCAAATTCTTCAACTTTAACGCCATTTTTCTTTGCGGCAATAAAATGGCCAAATTCATGAATAACAACTAAAGCGGATAGGATTAGTAAAAATACAAAAAAAGATAGCATGTGTTTATTAAAGTTATACTTCCATTAATTCTCGATCCTTTTTCTCTTTCATTTCGTCAAGTCGAGCAGAATGTTCTTGGGTGATTTTATCGATTTCTTTTTCACTTGTAAACTTATCGTCTTCAGTAATTTCTTTATCTTCAAACAGTTGTTTAACTTGTTTTCTGGCATCATCGCGAGCGCCGCGGAGAGTATTTTTCGATTCTTCGATTTTGCCACTAACCATTTTTTGGTATTTCAAACGTTGATCTTCGGATAATGCTGGAATGGTAATATGAATTGTTTTTCCATCAACACGTGGGGTGAGTCCCAAAGGCGAAGCTAGAATTGCTTTTTCGATTTCTTGTACTGTTGCGGGGTCAAAAGGATTAATAAGTAGTGAACCCGGTCCGGTTATGGAAATTGTCGCAAGTTCCTGCATGCGAAGTTTCGTTGCTCCCCCGTAAGCCAAGACACTAATGCCTTCAAGGATAGCTGGTGAAGCTTTGCCTGTACGAATACTTAACAATTCTTCTCGACAATACTCAATTGCTTTCTCAAACTTTTCTTTTAGGGATTTATAAATTACTTCCATAATTAGGAGTATTTATAGCATATTGGAAGAATAAATGCAAAACGTTATGATATGTAATTTGGATAAACGGTGCGAGATGTCTGATCAGTACTAGTGCGAGCGGGTGGCACAACCGGAGGGAGTCCTAACGGCTTTTTGCTGTGCAAGAAACGTTGGGACGAGGTTGTGACAGGCCTCCGCGAGCAGAGTCTATGGTTGAGAAGCGGAATATCGTGCGGAGTAATGGAGATTCTTCCTACCTGCCGGCAGGAATGGCACTTCGTTCAGAATGACAGTTATATTTCAAATCGTGCAAACTCTCCTAAAGTAATATTCTCTCCAATTTTCAGAATACTTTCCTTAATTAATGCGTCGATAGTTTTTCCAGGTTCTCGAATTGAATCTGATTCGAGCAATGTTTTTGCATCTTTAGGTTTTAAGAAAGCAATTTGGCCTGCAATATGCTTGCCTAACGCTTCAAAATCGGAATTCTTAGCCACAAAGTCGGTTTCACAATTGAGCGATACCATTACGCCAATCTTTTTATTGTGATGGATGTATGAAAAAACTGCTCCTTCTTTGGTTACTCTATCCTCTTTTGAAGCTGCTTTTTCAATTCCCCATTCTTGCAGTAGTTTTTTTGCCTTATCAAGGTCATTTCCACCTTCATCAAGAGCCTTTTTACATAAGCTAAATGAAACTCCTGTTTCTTCTCGTAGTTGTTTTAGTTTTTGTGTATCCATATTAAGCGGCTTTTTCGGTCGCAGGTGCGACAACTTTTCCACGTCCTTCAACATATGCTCCAATAATTTCTGTAACAATAAAGGTTACGCTTGAAATTGCATCATCATTTGCAGGAATAGGATAATCGACTAAGTCAGGATTTGTGTTCGTGTCAACCATTGCAATTGTTGGAATGTGTTCCATGCGTGATTCAAGAACTGCGTTGTTTTCTTTTTTGATATCTACTAAGAATAAAGCATCAGGAGTTTTGGTTAAACTTGCGACGCCTTTGTAAATTTCTGAAATTCGATTTAATTTTTTTTCAAGCCCTGTTCGTTCGTGTTTTACAAATTGGCTCCAATCGCCATTTTCTTTTTCAATATTCAAGGTATTCATTTTCTTGATATTTTGGGAAATCGCTCCAAAGTTGGTTAAAAATCCTCCAACCCATTTATTAGCTAAGTAAGGAATATTGTTTTCAACACACAATTGCGCGACAATTTCTTTCGTTTGTTTTTTTGTAGCTACAACAAGAAGTACTTTTCCTTCTTTCCCAAGCTCATTTGCGTATTGTTTTGCTTCTTCTAAAAGATCGGCGGTCTGGAATAAATCAATAATTGATGTTCCGCTCTCGATTTGATAAATGTATTGCTTTGAACGAGGATGAACCTTGAATGCTTTGTGACCTAAATGGACACCGTGAGCGATTAAATCTTCTGGAGTTGTTTTTTTCATAATTTCATTCTCTTTATTCTCGCCTTTTGGGCGAAGCCGCCGCGTTTATGTCGCCTTTTGAGCGCAAGAGAATTATTAAACGCGTGAGTGTTAATAACTACAGGTATTGTACCATGCATCGAGCCCAAGTACAAGAGAGAAAAGGTCTTTTTATTTTAAGATGGTCGTACTTAATAAGTAGGGCTTTACTAATTTCCAGGTATCGGCAAAACTCGAGCTAAACATTTCCGGATATTTTATAAGCAAATCGTCTACGCGAGCTATATCAAACCATTTCACATCGACAACTTCATCATTTTGAAGCAAAAAATCGTCTTCTTTTGCTTCGTATGTGTAAATATATGATTGTGCAAAATATTTTCTTGATTTCTGGTGAAAAACTAATGGCCCTTTCTGTAGATCATCAGGAGAAATGTTTAGTCCAAGCTCTTGCTTGGCTTCTTTAATAACGTTACTTATGTACGACTCATCATATTCGATTGTTCCCGCCGCGCTTGGTCCCCATTTTCCAGGAGAGTTCTTTTTTTTGAACGATCGTTGTGAAAGAAGTACGTTTCCTTTTTCATCTTTAATCCACAGCGTTGCGGCTGTATAAATGTCATCAGATTGTAAATCAGTTCGTGCTTTTCGGCCAATAACCGTATTGTCGTGGTCGACGATTGCAATGAGTGCCATAGTTAATCGAGTTTAAGTGATTTGATGTATTCTCGAAGAGCACCATTTACATCGGGGTGCTGTAGCGCCAGATCAATAACTGTTTTCATGTATTCAATTTTATTTCCAGTGTCATAATATTTACCATTCTCGATTTCACAGGCGTATACCGGATATCCAGATTGAATGAGCACATCAATGGCTTCCGGTAAGTAAATTTCTCCGCCGTGACCCGGCTTTTGTTGTCGCAAAATGTCAAAAATTTGAGGAGGTAGAATGTACGCTCCGTGTGTGGCTAAGTTTGATGGAGCCTTGTCAGGATCTGGTTTTTCAACAATCTTATTAATCTTATAAATATTTCCGTCTACCGGGTCAACTTGGGCAATTCCATAGCGTTTTAAATCTTCTTTATTTGGAATTCGAACGGCGGAAATGACTGCTCCGCCATACTTTTCGTAAACCTTCATCATTTGGGAAAGTCGAGGCGGCGTGCTTCGGATAAATTCATCGCCCCACATAACAGCAAACGTTTCGTTTCCAATAATTGGAGCAGCAGTTAGTACGGGGGTTCCGTTTCCATACATTCCCTTTTGGCGAATATAAATAAAATTAGCCATATCTGAAATCTTTTGCAAATCCTCGATCATATGTTCTTTATGACCCAATTTGAGATTGTTAATAAGGTCTGCATTTGGAGTGTCGAAATGATCTTCAATGGTGCGCTTGCTATAACCGGTCACGATAATTACATCTTCAATACCCGATTCTACTGCTTCTTCAACGACGTATTGAATGACTGGTTTATCGACGATTGGAAGCATTTCTTTGGGGATTGCTTTTGTCTGAGGTAAAAAACGTGTTCCAAAACCAGCTGCCGGGATAACCACTTTTCGTATTTTCATATGTGTGTAAAAATATTAATTACAGGCAACCGTAACTGGGTTGCCAATGGTAACGCCTTTTGATGTTGCGGTAATCTGCGCAACACCAGGTGTTGTGCATGTTAGGAAAAAATTCGCGATACCGCTTGTATCGGTGGATACTTCGGGTGGAGTAATTGTACCTACGGTGGCGCTTACAGATACAGGTGTATTAGTGATTCCGCTACCGTCCTCTGCTCGAAGAAAAACTGAAATAGTAGATTTATCGGTGCCATTTGCGGTTAGTTCTCGTGCGCTCGAAAAGATGTTTGATTTTGTGGGTGACGCAACAACGGTTCGAGCACGAATTTGTTGAATATCACGACCAAAAAATACATTTACGGTAAAAAGGCCAAAAACGAGAAAGAATATTCCCACAAACCCCATTAATTTGTTGTCAACTTTGTCCATGTTTTGTTTATAACACCGTGCTTATTAATTGTCAAATCGTGTCTTTATGAATGATGTGCACGCGTTAATACATTCTTGCGCGACTTGTGCTTGAGTACCGGAAGCATCAATGAGTGTAAAAAGACGTTTTTCTCCGAGCCTGTGTGCTATGGCTGGAAGCGATAAATATAATCGTTGCCTATCGAGGTGTTTTTGTACAGAACCTTTATCCCAACCGGTGAGATCTCTGCTTCCTTGTTCATTTGCCATACGCTTTTCAAGTGTTTTTATAAAAACTTTTTCAGGAAAGTATAATAAAAGAGTCAAATCAGGAAAAAATGATCCAACAAATTTTTTTTCTAATGTGTGAATATCTTCCATTGGAACTCCACCTTCAAGGCCTTGATATACTCGTGTTGAGTCAAGATAACGATCAAGTATTACGACAGAATTATTTTCCTTATTAATTCCTACGTGAGGCTTAATAATTTCGTCAATGTTAATTTTGCGTCCTTTATTAAAAAGTCGAGCTAATTGCAACGGGCCAACTCCTTTTTCGAGCTTGGAAAATATTTCTTTTCGAATTAACTCTCCTTTGGGGGTGCCTCCTGGTTCGCGACAAATAATCGTATTGAAACCTGCATTTTCAAAAAAAGACTTGATTGCTGGAATAGCTACAGAAGTTTTACCTACAAATTCTCCTCCTTCGATAGTAATAATATATCCCATTTCAAAAGCTGATTGTACCACCTTTTTTTACCGTTCCGGAAAGAATCGACTGTGCAATTTTGTTTTCAACTTCATCGCGAATTATACGTGCCATATTTCGAGCACCAAACTTTGGATTGTAGCCTTTTACAACAAGATTTTCAATGAATGCATCGGTAACGGTAATCGTAACATTTTGTTTTTCTTTTATGTCTTTGGCAATTGAATCAAGCATGCGTTTGGCAAGAATACGAATATTTTCTCCATCAAGTGCCTTGTAAATAATGACATCATCGAAACGGTTCAAAAATTCTGGATTAAAAAGTTTTGCTTCAACTAAATGATCAATGAGCGATGTGGTGGTGCCGCTATATACAAAATCGGCGCCCGCGTTTGATGTTGCAATCACCATTAAATTTCTACAGTCAACACGTTTTCCAAATCCATCGGTAAAATATCCTTCGTCCAGGAGCGAAAGGAAGATATTAAGCAAATTTTTATCAGCTTTTTCAATTTCATCCAAAAGTAAAATGCCGTACGGTTGCTGTCGAATAGCTTGAGTTAAGAGACCCGGTTCATTAGTCGTGCTTGATCCAATAAGCTGTGGTATGTTATTGTTTGACTGATACATAGACATATCAAACCGGATCATTTTATCGGGTCCATCAAAAAATACCGTAGCGAGTGCTTTTGCTGTTTCTGTTTTTCCAACACCCGTTGGACCCAAAAATAAAAAGCTTGCAAGTGGTTTTTTTCGAGTTTTTCCAATTACAAACGATTTTCGAAGTGCTCCGGCAAGTTTAGTTGTCGCTTCTGTTTGTGCAATTACTCGAGAGGATAACGATTTTTCAAGATCCAATAATTTTGCTTTCAGCGCAGCATCTATTTCCAAAGGCACATGGGTTTTTTGTTCCAGAAGATCGGTAATTACCTGTGGCGATACAATTGCCTTGTTTTGACTTTTAACCGTCGAGCAGGCAGTATCTAATAGGTCTATTGCTTTTTCTGGGAAAGGAATGTTCGTAATATAGTAGTCGCTCTTGGTAATACATTCTAAAACCGTTTCGTATGGAACGGTTAGTCCATAACGACGTTCAAAGTGTCCTATTTCGCCTAATAGAATTGCTTGGGCTTCTTGTTTACCAACTTCTGTAATGTCAATTTTTTCAAACGTTTCTGTCATCTTATCGTTCTTAAAAAGGAACTTTTCGTAGTTAAATGGAGTGGTAATTCCGATAAATTGGATTTTGTCGTGTAGCGCAAATTCATTAATTGATGAAGAGAGATCAATACGCCCCTCTTCGCTTGATATATATTTGTCAATTTCATCGATAAAAATAATTATATTCTTTGCCTGAGCGGCTTCTGTAAAAAGATCTTTCATAATCTTTTCACGTGTTTGCTGATCGGTTGCCTGCGCTAGTACCTTTGCCATGTCCACTTTTAAAATTCGTTTATAGGCAAGAATTGGATTTGATGCTCCTTCAAAAATCCGTTTTGCAAGTGCTTCAACCACTGTATGCTTCCCTACTCCTTCTGGACCTACTAATACAACATTTGCTTCATTTGATTTAGCAAGAATTTGTTCGATCTGGGTAATTTCTTTTTCACGGGCAATTAGATTTTTTGAATGGTCGAATGCTAAGGTAAGCTCTGAAACATATTTATCGAGCGTAGGAGTGTAGCCGGCACTAAAATTACGGCCCAGCGGCGGGCTGTTCATGAGTCGTTTCAGATCGTACCACGGTCGATTGTAAATATTTGTTTGCTGTAATTGATCAAACCATGCGCCAACAGCAGCTTTTGTTTCATCGGTTAAACTGTGCGCTTCTACAAAGGCATTTTTTTTGTTTTGGAGTTTTTGCTCATCTGATTCTGAGGAGCTTTTGAGCATAAACTGAATTGGCAACAGGAGATTGAAACAAATGAATATGGCTGGAAGAAGTAAGACAAACATGATTTGTAAGAACAGATAGCCTCCAATAAGGACCGATCGTGCCCCGGCACCGACAAGACGTGATATTACATTAAAACTAAGTCGGTTTGCCCATTCTTCAATAGAAAATCCTAACGATTCTTTCTTTTGATTAACGTTTTTCCAGGGTGAAAAAAGTGTGCGTAGTAATGTGCTCACCGAGAAAAAATGTGGCAAGAAAATAAACAAATTTGCCACTGCAGTATAAAATTGACTATTTTTTTCACGGGCAAACTGCCCAAACGACGGGTTCATGTAGTTTCATTCTAACTGAAAATGAAAAGCGAATTCAATATGTAGTCAATTTACTTGTTTAAAAAAGGGAGAATGATTTATTTTCTGAAATACGTAACAAACGAATACTCGTCATGATCCTCTGTTCCATGTTCTTTCCATGTAGTTGGATCAATCGTGGGGAAATATGAATCTCCGGGATACTCATTATTTATATGAGTAATGATAAGCTGATTAGCATACGACATACCCTGTTCAAAAATGGATGAACCTCCAATTATAAAAACATCTTCCGTGTGGTTTTTTAGTGCCTCATCAAGAGAGCCGTAGATATCTACATCCGGAAGAACGGAAAATTGTGGATTTCTTGTTATGACAACTGTTTTTCTATTTGGAAGAGGTTTACCAAGGCGATTCACAATCGATTCGTACGTTTTGCGGCCCATGATTACCGTATGTCCTGTTGTTATTTCCTTAAAATGTTTTAAATCTTCGGGCAGATACCATGGCAAATCGTTCTTAGATCCAATTACGTTATTATTAGCGACTGCCGCGATTATGGTGATCATATTTTGGGATGCCGAAACCAGTTCGGCATGACACTACACTGCAATAGGTGCTTTTATGCTTGGATGGGATTCATAGCCTTCGAGCGTAAAATCTTCCAATTCGAATTTAAAAATATTGGTAACTTTAAGATTAATTGTCATTTTTGGAGCTTTAAATGGTATCCGTTTGAGCTGTTCTTTTACTTGAGTAATGTGATTAGAATAAATATGAACGTCACCGAATGTATGTATAAATTCACCCGGTTTCAGTCCGCATACCTGTGCAACCATAAGTGTTAGAAGCGCATATGAAGCAATGTTAAATGGAACCCCTAAGAACAAGTCTGCGCTGCGTTGGTAGAGCTGGCATGATAACTTTCCATTTAATACGTAAAATTGGAAGAGCGAGTGGCACGGTGGAAGGCCCGCGACAGCCATTTCTTCAATATCAGCTACATTCCATGCTGAAACAATAAGTCTTCGATCGTGCGGATTCTTCTTTATTTTCTCGATTACCTGTGAAATTTGGTCAATTGATTTTCCGTTAGGAGTTTTCCACCGTCGCCATTGAACACCATATACCGGACCAAGTTCCCCCCATTTTTTTGCAAAAGAATCATTAGTTTTTATTTTTTCGATAAATTCATCTTTAGAAAGTGGTTTTTTGTTTTTTGACACATAGTAGCGATATGGCCAGTCATCCCAAATATGCACGTTATTTTGTGCAAGATATTGTAAATTTGAGTCGCCCTTTAAAAACCATAAAAGTTCAACAATAATTCCTCGTAAGAACATTTTTTTTGTTGTTAGGAGTGGAAATCCTTTTGAAAGATCAAATCGCATTTGGCGCCCGAATACGCTTTTGGTTCCCGTGTTGGTTCGGTCATCTTTGTACTCGCCATTTTTAAGGAGGTCTTTGAGAAGATCTAAATATGGTTGTTCAAGGGTGTTTTTCATATTACCCCGTTGTCCCAAAGCCGCCGCGTGATTTTTTGCTCATGCTGGTAACTTCATTAAAAGCATCGGCTTTTGAAATTTTTACTAATACTCCTTGAGCAATACGCTCTTCCCTTTCGACCGTGACGTTTTTTTTAGTAAAGTTTAATACGCTAATTTTTAGTTCGTCTTCATCGCCACAATAATCTTGATCGATAATTCCGGTGAATACAATAAGCCCCTTTTTTTTGGCTGTTGAACTGCGAGCGGTTAACATTAAATAATGACCTTTGGGCGTTTTGATGACAAAATTTGCAGGAATAAGTGTGGGGGTAAATGGAGGAATAATGGTTTCCTCACGAGCATACAAATCGAATGCAACAGCTCCACTCGTATGATACTCGGGTAACGGGAGCGATGTGTCGATTCGCTTAATTTTCAATTTCATGATATGTCTTTTACTATTCTACTAACTGTTGGACCTTTTTGGTTAAGATATTTTGCATTTTTCTTTTTGTAATACGGCATGCTACTTGGCGTAGAAAGTTTTTCAAATGTCATTGCACAAATTCGCATTCCCGGATACAACGCGACTGGCATGATACCAATATTGCCGAGTTCAAGCGTTAATTGTCCGCGCCATCCCGGGTCAAACATGGGAGCAGTGGAGTGAATTACGATTCCTAGTCTACCAAGAGAGGAGCGACCTTCTACCCTACCGACTAAATCATCGGGAAGCTCTACGTGCTCAATTGTTGTTCCTATGACGAATGAATTTGGATGCATAATGAAGCGATCTCCTTTCTTCACGGTTATTGTTCGAGATGGGATTTTGAGATTTTTATCGTGGGGGTCAAGAAGTGCAAATTTTGAATTTTCAAAAATGGAGAACGAATTTCCTAATCGGAAGTCGATTGAGCAAGAAGAAAGTTGGGTTGCAAGATTGGGTTTTGGGGTAATACGAATGTATTTTGAAGCTAGGGATTTTCTAATATCAACGTCTGAAAGTATCATGCGCAAAGGCAGTATATATAGTTGTTTGAAAAAAGGCAAGAGTAAAGTATAATTAGGGGTGTAAATAGGGTGTGTGGCTCAGTGGTAGAGCGCGTTCCTGATAAGAACGAGGTCCCAAGTTCGATCCTTGGCACACCCACCATGGCTGAAGGCGAAACAACAGAAGTAACACAAGAAATGACCGAAATGTTGAACAGTGTGTCAACAGAAACTTTGATTGGCATTTTAAAAGGGAGAGAGTTAACTGCACAAGATATTGAGTCTATATCTTTGTTACGTCCTGCTGATACAACTACGAATGTTAATAATTCTGAAGCCTTTGAAGTAACTGAAGCCGTTGGAGCTCAAGATGAAGGTAAGCCTTCGGCGGAAAGATTCGCTAAAGCAGTTATCAGGAAAAACGCTCATGGTAAGCTTGCGGCTGGAACTAAAGTAATTGGGATACCGATAACTGACCCTACAGGTTTTTATGATCATGGTCCTGATAAAATACAGAGAGCAGATTCTGACAAGAATGTAGCTTATTTACATAATCTAGTATATGAAAAACAGAAACAATTTCCAGATTTGATTGGTTCTCATATTGTATCGGTTGCTCCATCGACGACTGATGAGTCAAGTAGAATTTTGACTCTTCGTTTCTTTCAAGACAGAAAGCAGGAAGATAGCAGAGGCTGGTGTACACCAGCCTATATTTCAACAGAGTTACCCGCGGACGTAGCGACAGAATTCTTAAGCGAAATTGCGCAACACCCGGATCTTTTGGAAGATTTTTACCAAAGAACATTCCCAGACATGGATAGTGAAGGTGATAGACTTGGGTTTAGGCGAGTAAGAGCCGATGGTTTATATATCATCCCAGATGATAAACTTGCCGAAATAAGTTCTATGAAAACGAATGATACGAGGGGTGTGACACCATTTTTTACAAGCATAGGAAAGCTACAATATCAAAATGGACCATATGGAACTGGTGATACTTTTTCAGCCTAGTTCTATCAAAATGTAAACAAATTAAAATTAATTAGTCACCCGTTATGACTCACAAGAATATCGAAATTGAAATTCAAGTGAATGTGCAAAACTTCGGGCCCCTTTTGGCATTTTTAGAAACCAATGGAATTTTTCAATCAGAAAAACGACAGATAGCGAATATTTTACTCCTTTACACAAAGACTTTTTGGCAACAAGGCCAGTTTCCGAATGGTTTCGACTACGTGATGCTGAAGGAAACTTTTCTATAAATTACAAAAAATGGCATTTTGATACAAAGGGAAAAGGTCAGTATTGTGATGAAATTGAAACTACGGTGGGAAATGTAGAGCAAGCCAAAAAGATCGTTATGGCTCTCGATTTTAAATCTATTGCGAAAGTTGATAAAGTACGAAAGACGTGGACGTATAAGGATTATGAAGTTGGGATAGATTCGGTAAAAATTCTGGGAGATTTTGTAGAAATTGACTACATAGGTAAAGACGAAAATATAGATCCAGATAAAGTAACTAAAGAAATGGTCGGTTTTCTTAAAAAAATGGGATGTGGAAAAATAACGCGAAATTATGTTGGCTATCCGTTTCTTATTCTTTTCCCCGATGAAGTTACATATGAAGTTCAGTGATTTTTATAGACGTATCATTGCTTCGTGTGGACCTGGGGGGAATCGAACCCCCGCCCCCGCAATGCGAATGCGGTGTTTTACCACTTAACTACAGGCCCGGTAAGGGATATTATACATTCAAAAGTTGTCACTATTTACGCAAGATCCAGAAGGTTCAGGAGAAGATTATATTTTAGCTCTTATAATACCAAGTTCATCATTATGTCTATCTCGGAACATTTCAGCAGTTTCCTTCCAAGCAGAGTCGTACACTACGACTCGTAAAACTCTTGGATGTTCTTCCCTATCACTAAAGAATCCATCAATAACATCTACTAGTTTGCTTGCGTCATGCACTGAGGGGTGCTGTATGCCAAAAGTACCAGTACTAGATCCTGGTCCTCGATGCAATGTAATCTCCGATTGTTCAAGCCATTGTTGTGGTTCGCGTAAAGACAAATAGGGGAATTTAGGTTCTGCTGAAGGATTAGGTTGAATAAGTTCTACGCCAAATTTTGCCATAATTTGTTTCAAAAATTTGTTAACAATATAGATGTGGTGGAAAGTAATGCCCATTGTTTTACTTTCCGGGTTTTATTAACTTTTTCGAACTAATTGTTCAAAAAAATTAGAAAGGAGGTGATTCACCCGCTCCTTCCAGAACGAGTACCTTGTTACGACTTAGCCCCCATCGCCGAATTTACCCTCTCCCGCTACGCAGGATTCGGGTACTCCCGACTTTGTTGGCTTGACGGGCAGTGTGTGCAAGAGACAAGAACGTATTCACCGCGGTATAGCTGACCCGCGATTACTACTAATTCCAGGTTCATGAGGTCGAATTTCAGACCTCAATCCCAACTGAGGGCCAGTTTAATGGAGATTAGCTACACCTTACGGCGTCGCAACTCTTTATTATGGCCCATTGTAGCATGTGTGTAGCCCAGGGCATAAGCATCATGCTGACTTGACGTCTGCTTCTCCTTCCTCCCCTGCGGTTAGCAAGGGCAGTCTCCTGAGACACTTGTAACTCAGGACAAAGGTTGCGTTCGTTGTCCCACTTAAGGGCACTCCTCACGGAACGAACTGACGACAGCCATGCAACAGCTTTGTAAGCGTGCTTGCGCAGGTCCCGACTTTCATCGGGATTACATCTTACATGTCGAACCCTGGTGAGGTGCTTCGGTTTGTATCGAATTAAACCACATGCTCCACTAGTTGTGTGTCTCCCCGCCAATTCCTTTTAGTTTCAGCCTTGCGACCGTACTCCCCAGGCGGCTCGCTTAACGCGTTAGCTTCGCCACACCTATCCATATAAATACAGACAGATGCAGCCAGCGAGCATCGTTTACGGCTGGGACTACCCGGGTCTCTAATCCGGTTCGCTCCCCCAGCTTTCGTGTCTCAGCGTCAGTTATCTTCCAGAAATCCGCCTTCGCCACTGGTGTTCTTCACCGTATCAACGCATTTCACTACTCCTCGGTGAATTCCGATTTCCCTAAAGAAAACTCTAGTCTGACAGTATCTCGTCCCGGAATATGGTTGAGCCATATTATTTGAAACAAGACTTATCAAACCGCCTACACACTCTTTACGCCCAATCACACCGGATAACGCTTGTGTCCCACGTATTACCGCCGCTGCTGGCACGCAGTTAGCGGACACTTTCTAGTAAGGTACCGTCAAATCGCCCATAGGGCGATCTTCTTCCCCTACCACAGTAGTTTACACTCGATTAGAGCGTCGTCCTACACGCGGTGTCGCGTGGTCAGGGTTTCCCCCATTGCCAACTATTCCTAATTGCTGCCACCCGTAGGTGTGGAGCCCGTGTCTCAGTGCTCCTCTGTCCGGCCATTCTCACGAACCGGATAACCGTCATAGACTTGGTAGGCCGTTACCCCACCAACTATCTGATAGTCCGCACACCGCTCCTCCGCCGGATAGTTACATCCTTTACTCGTATCTTGCGATACGAGACTATCGAGTATTAGCCACGCTTTCGCGTGGGTATTCTCAAGTAGAGGGTACGTTTGTACGTGTTACTCAGCCGTCCGCCACTATCCTGGATTGCTCCAGAACCGTTCGACTTGCATATCTTAGGCACACCGCTAGCGTTCATCCTGAGCTAGGATCAAACTCTTAAATAAAATTTTTATAAAAAACTTTCAAAAATAATACTATACCATTCCGGCCTCACCTTGCGGTGTCGGTAGAATAGGTATTGGTATTTTGTAGAAAACTAAACTAGTTTTTCCACCACATCCATATTGTTAACGTGCGCGAAACAGTAACCGAACTCTCGAATGTTTCGAAGTAGGTAAATTATATACGTCCAAGCCTGGAATTGCAAGGGGGAATGGTATACTTACTCAATGCGTACCGATACACGAGCTGCCGGAATAGTGATTAAGAATTCGTCTGTTTTGCTAATTGAACGAAAGACAGACGAGGAGCATTATTTTGTATTCCCTGGAGGTGGTGTTGAGGAAGGTGAAACTCCCGAACAAGCCGCTGTCAGAGAGCTTGAAGAAGAAACATCGATTTTAGTCGATTTAGATAGGCTCGTATTCAAACTCACCTATTTTGAACAACGACCTGAGCGAAATACTCAATTATTTTATTTATGTAAGTATGTTTCAGGAGAACCCAGTCTACACTCTGCATCTGAAGAGCTTGCTCACATGAATGCGGGAAATGGAGTATATATTCCCCAATGGGTTCCGTTAGATCGAATTCAATCATTAACGCTCTATCCATTTTACATCCGTGATCGACTCCAAGATGACATTAAAAATGATTTTATTGGCGCTCCATTTGAAGTTAAAGTTAATGTGAATGAATGAGTGATTTTTGAGAAAGAATCCCATTATAAGGAAAAGAATGCATTGCGTGCAGTATACTTACTCCATGCGTACGAACATACGGGTTGCTGGCATTGTAATAAAAGACGACTCTATTCTGTTAATTGAGGGTAAAAAATTAGACCATCAGTATTTTGTGTTTCCCGGTGGTGGAGTTGAGCATGATGAGTCGATAGAGCAAGCTATTGGACGTGAGATATCGGAAGAAACCTCAATCGATGTGTTAGTTGGAAAACAGGTTTACGAGCTTGAATATACCCAAACTTTTAGAGGAATTGATAAGCAATATTTTTACATTTGCCAATATATTTCTGGATTGCCTGAACTAGGTGATTCGCCTGAAAAAGTAGCGATGGAAGCAGGTTTTGGATTTTTTAAACCCCAGTGGATTCCGTTGCACAATATAAAGAAATTACGCCTATTTCCCTTCAATATTCGCGATCGTCTGCACGATGATGCTCAAAAGCTATTTGATTTTCCCATTCAAAAGATAACCGTTTCGATCGAGCATTTACAATAGAAGACTACGTTTATTTATATCCCTTTGCCTGTATCTCAAACAACTGTGCATACGTTCCTTTTTCTTTCATTAGTTTCTCATGATTTCCCTGCTCAATAATTTTTCCTCCATCCAAAACGAGTATTCTGTCGGCATTGCGGACGGTTGAGAATCGGTGAGAAATAATAATGACCGTTTTGTCTTTTTGTAGTTTTTGAACATTTTCAAAAATCTCATATTCTGCCTTTGCATCAATTGCACTAGTTGGTTCGTCGAGAATCAGTATCGGCGCATTTCTAAAAAACGCTCGTGCCAAAGCCAATTTTTGCCATTGACCACCTGACAAATCAATCCCTCCATCAAACATTTTTCCAACAACTTGATCCATTCCTTTGGGCAATTGATCCATGTATTTACTTGCACCCGACTTAGTCAAGGCCGCTTGCAATAGTTCTATATTATTTTTTTCATCGCTCTGACCGAAATACACATTCTCCTTAAAAGTAAATTGATACTTAATAAAATCTTGGAATAGCGCTCCAAAATAACTGTGCCACTCGTCAAGGGAGAGTTTGCTAATACTTACTCCATTAATAAGAATCTCTCCTTCTACTACATCGTAAAAGCGCAATAAAAGTTTAATAATAGTCGTTTTACCGGCACCATTTTCTCCAACCAGCGCGATCTTTTCACCGGGTTCGATAGTTATATTAAAATTTTTTAGAATATCGCGCTTCGTTTTAGGATACCTAAAGGTAACACCTTTAAATTCTATTTTCGGCGGTGTCGGAGAACTCGGTAACTGAACCGGCTCGGATGGAGACATAATTGCGGGTTTGTAGTCGAGAAATTCATAAAACTTGCTAATTATTTGCGTGCGCATGGTCATACTCGAATACATATCAAGTACTTGCTGAGAGCCCGTTGCGAGGCTTAGTGTTTGCTGAAATGCAAGCGAAAATTGACCAATTCCCAAGGTTCCTCTAAGAACGGCAAGTAAGTTAATGTACTGGGTCCATAAAAAAATTATTTGTTGGAATACGCTACTGACCCAATTTTTTATTATAAATGGATTATTAATCTTGTTATACCCAACTTTATACGCATCCTGGGCTGATATAACTTTATTCTGTAAAACAGGACCGGTGTGAAAAATTGTAGCTTCTTTAGAAGTACTGTCTTGCGAAAGAAGATCTTTAACATATTGCGTCAGTCGATCAAGAGGACTCTTCTTACTTGTGTAGTATGGCCATAACTTTTTGCGAAATTCATTTCCCACATAAAATGAAGGAATCACTGATACTAAAATGAGCGGAATAAAAAGTGGGAATATGGGAAGAAGGACAAGTGTTGCTGTCAGAATTTTAGAAATAGCATCAATAAAACCAGTCAATCTTTCTAACTGTGCCAACATTGTTCCCTTTGTCGTTTCGATTTGAGTAAGTAGTTCTTGAAATTGGGAGCTTTCAAACGTTGCAGGATCAAGCGTTGTTAATTTTCCAATAATTAGTTTGTCAATATGCGCCTCAAATCGGATATCAAGCGGATACTGATTTATCCAACTAACTAAAAGTATTTTTATTAAAGCCGCAATTACATACAACAGTGCATAGTTGCTTAAATCCGAGAATTGTAGCTGTTGGTTACGCTGAAGGAGATTGAGAATTTGAGATAGAAGGAAGATTTGAAAAAAAGGGAAAAGCGTATTTTCATAGATTTTAGAGAAAATAGAAAGTGGCGCAAAGATTCCGTTAGCTTCATACGAAGTTTTCAGTGTTTCCCAGGCGTAATGAAGTGTTTTAAACATACGTTACCGAATAATTACTCTTTCAAGCCGCTCTTTATTCCCTAATAATTTTAGCACTCCGTGAATCGTCGCATCCTGTGGATTTTCGGGTACGTTTACCGGAATTTTAATATCTTGCATGATGTATTTATCGATATCGGGAATATTGGCGAGTCCCCCGGCAAGTGTAATGCCGTTTTTTACAATGCCATCAACGACTTCCGGAGCAACCGTTTCAAGCATATCTTTAATTCCATCCACAATTCCATTAAAACTGGCAATAAGTGCTTCGCGAACGTCGGCAGATGTTACTCTGATCGAGCGTGGTAAGCCGTTTTCCAAGGATTTTCCTCGAACTGTGAGAACTTTCTTTTCGTCACCAAAGCTCATAAGTCCATTTTTAAGTTTTTGAGCAGATGATTCCCCTATTACCATTCCATATTTAAGATGTATGTAGTTTTTAATAACCGTATCCATTGCGAGTCCGCCTGATCTAACGGTTTTTGAAGCAATAATTCCCCCCGTTGTTACAATTGCCATTTCAATCAGTCCTGCACCCAGGTCGATAATAAATGCTGGGTCATTTGAAAAAACAGGTAAATCGGCACCATACCCCGTGGCGATTGATTTTTCCAAAATTCGTACACTCCCCGCACCTGCTTTAATTAATGCTTCTTCAATCGCGCGTTGTTCAACCTCTGTTGCTGACGCAGGAACTGTGGTATAAGCAGTATATTTGGACTTAAAGAGACGATTTTTAAAAAAGAATGGATGTACGGCTTTTTCAAAGAATCTCTCTAAAAGCTTGACTGAGGAGTCGAAATCAGAAATAATCGCGTAGTCTACTGGGTGAATTATGGATATAAACGATGGCGCTTTTCCATAGATCTCATACGCCTCATTCCCGAAGAATATATACTCGTTGGTGCGATTATTAAGACCTATGAATGTAGGTTCGCGCAGAACTACTCCTTTTCCATGAATCGCGATTCGAGTTGTTGTAGTGCCAAAATCGACAGCAATGCTATTTGCATTCAAAATTGCGTTCGCATTACTTCGTAAATGAGTTAGTATTGATTTCATAGGTAGTATATAATGTAATTAATTGAGTATGAAAACGCGTATCAACCGACTTTTCTTTCTTTGCTACAAGCTGCTTTTCTTGGTGACTCCCCTATTAATGTACCACAAAACCTCCGAACTTTTTGAGTTTAATAAAATGTTGTTTATTTACGCAATCGCCGGAAGTGTACTGTCATTATGGTTATATGAGTGGATTGGAACGGGAAAATTTGTGTTTAAGCGAACGGTTTTTGACAAGTTTTTACTGCTCTTTGTGGGTGTGCAGGCGTTGGCAACAGTGTTCTCGATCGATATACATACATCTTTTTTCGGTTATTACGGACGATTCGATGGCGGCTTATTATCGATTTTTGCCTTTGTAGTGCTCTTTTACGGACTGGTATCGCATATTGATCAATTTCAAGAATATGTGGACGATGCGGTTCACACCCTGTTACATTACTCACTCGCATCCTCCTTTTTAGTGATTGTATGGGGCCTTTCGGGAAAACTTGGATATGATTTAACGTGCTTACTCTTTACGGGGAATTTAAACAACGCCTGTTGGACGGAGCAATTTAATCCGGCAGTACGCATGTTTTCAACATTAGGGCAACCGAATTGGCTGGGGGCATATTTGAGTGTAACGTTTTTCATGAGTTTGTACTATTTAGTTGCTCGACAACGAATATGGTATGGAGCTTTAAGCGTTTTGAGCTTTGTTGGAATATTATTTACTCGAAGCCGATCTGCGCTCCTTGCTGTCTTACTCGGACTTGCTACATACACCACACTCTACTTCTGGGCGAAAAAGGATAAAAAAGACCGACAACTAGCCGCCGCATTCTTGGGAACACTGCTTGTTTGTTCAATTATGTTTAAGACTGGAATAGCTTCAATCGATAGAATCTTTCCTTCATTTGAACAGACTAAAAAAGTTGCACAGAACGCGCCTAAAGGGGTTACCGAATCGTTTGATATTCGAAAAATTGTTTGGGCCGGAGCAGTTGAGCTTGGGTTAAGAAATCCCGCTTTAGGAACAGGACCTGAAACGTTCGCATATTCATATTATTCAACCAGACCCGCTTCGCATAACAATACGTCAGAATGGGATTTCGTTTATAACCGTGCTCATAATGAGCTATTGAACATTCTGGCTACGAGTGGATTTATTGGGCTTGGCTCATATTTGATTCTAGTTGGGTCGGTGTATGGGTATTTCTTAGT
Source organism: uncultured Gammaproteobacteria bacterium (assembly GCA_964413645.1). Lineage (GTDB taxonomy): Bacteria > Patescibacteriota > Microgenomatia > UBA1406 > HO2-37-13b > 2-01-FULL-39-24. The sequence continues at coordinate 62,098 of CAYPSA010000002.1, read as the reverse complement.
TTACTTAATTCGTAGAAAGAAGCATGACGATCATTTCTATTTTGTGAGCACTATGCTTATTGCGTATTCAACAATTCACGTAACAAACTTCTTTGGATTTGCTACTACAACTATAAGTATTTACTTTTACCTAATTCCAGCACTGCTATTTGCATTTACATGGCTTAAACAAGAGCGCGTGTTGCCAGAGTATATCTCACGAAATATGAAGAAGGCTCAATATGTAGGAGTGCTAACATTCATTTTGGGAGCAATTTTTGTGGTTAGTTACTTTTTAGCCGACATCAATTATGCGCAAGGAGATAATTTGCAAAAGATTCAGGAATATGAAAAGTCACGCGTGTATTTGGAACGCGCGCTTACGTTACGAAATGAACCGTTGTATCGTGATAAATTATCGGGTGTGTATGCAAATTTGGCATTTTTAGCTTCATTTGATCAGGGCGAGGAAAGCAAGAAAAATGAGCAAATCAAGAAACTTATTACTCTTTCTGAGCAAAGTAGTGACAAGGCTCTTGCGGTAAGTCCTTACAATCCGACATTTTGGAAAACTAGAGCAAAAAATTTATACTTGTTTTACCAAGTCACGCTTGACCCAGCATATTTTGTGTTAAGCGACAAAGCAGTTGACGCAGCCCAAGCGTTATCACCCACCGACCCCAAAGTTCTCTATTCAAGAGCAGTATACTACCTTGCAAAATTTGACAATGAAGAACTGAAAGACAAAGTGCAAGCGAAACGGTCGCTCGCAGATCGTGGACTTACTTCAATCAATAGAGCCATTGAAATGAAATCTGATTATCGCGATGCATATTATGTGCGAGGATTAATTTTAAAGAAGTTGGGTCGTAAAGAAGAAGCGATTGCAGTCTTCCAGTATATGCTTAACACGTTTGATAAAAATGATGAGGAAGTACAGCGAGAATTAAAAAGCTTTTAAGATTCGCCATTCCGAATCGATTTCAGGATGATGAAGAGTGAAATTTTATTTTTAAGACTTCTATTAAAGATCGAATCGCATCGAAACTCACGTTTACTTTAGACTGTCCAACATGTTCCCAGGTAATGGGAAGTTCATATATAGCATAGCCTTTTTTATGAGCTTTGTAAAGAACTTCAGCATCGAACGACCAACGAGTTGCGGTAAGTTTTTTGAAAATCTCTTTTGCTATTTTTTTCTTAAACCCCTTAAAGCCACAGGTCAGGTCAGAGAGTGGGAGTCCTAAGAGCGCTGTTGTTAAGAGTGTGTAATAGTGTCCCAGGGTTTCTCGGAGCTTGGGTTGGTGAATGCGAATTACACTCCCTTCAACTCTGCGAGAGCCAATAACAATATCGGTTTTATTTTTTTTGAATGCAACTAACGCTTTCTTTAGCTCTTTCGGTTTGACTGATAAATCAATATCCATAAAAAAAATATATGTTCCATTAGCTCTTTTTACGCCTCGCGAGATTGCGTACCCCTTTCCCCGATTTGTTTTGTATGTTACGTAAAGCGATTTTCGATTGTTTTTAGAAAACTCTTTAAGAAATTTTAGCGTATCATCTTTTGATCCATCATTTACAAAAATTAATTCCCAAGAGGTCTTTGGGAAGGTTTTGAGTAAATACGAGTAAAGTAGTTTTGCTGGTTTATCAAAACGCTCTTGTTCGTTAAATACGGGAACAATTATGGAAAGCGTCATTTCTTTTTTGCGATAGCAAATAACGAGAGTCCAAATGGCGGATGAATTAATTTTCTGCGAATGAGCGCATCTTCTGTTCTGGTATATAAGTACAACGGAAGGTTGAGTAGTGAGAATTGTTCAAAATCAGATTTTCTCTTTTTGTTAGTGTTACTAGATAACATACGAAATATACGCACAAACGGGTACGCAGAAGGTAGGCGAAAGGAAAGAAATGAGATGGTAAATGGAGAATGTTTTATTAATTTTTTTAGATCTGCTTTTTCATATCGACGATAGTGTCCAAGTGATTTATCCCAATATGAAAAAAGCGATTGGTGGGCAGGAACGTGGATAATAAAAATTCCACCTTTTTTTAACATGTCATGAATTTTTTTTACAGCGCCAAAATCATCTTCTAAATGTTCCAGAACATCGGCCGCAACAACGATGTCGTAAAAGTTTTTTTTATATCCTGAATATGTTCCCAAGTCAGCATGAATGGTATTTCCTATGCCATTTTTCTTACTGAGTGCAAGTGCAGTTTTACTGCGGTCAAGTGCAAATGTATCGGCGGAGTGAATAAATTCCTTAATGAGCAAGCTGGTACCTGCGCCAATCTCAAGAATGCGTAATTTTTTTTTGCTTTTGTCGATTTCTTTTTGAATCACTGAAGCAATGATCTCTCTTTTGGCTCGGTGCCACCAGTGAGTGTCCTCCATTTGTTTGATTTCTTTGATAAAATGGGTTCTCATAGAGGAGAGTTTAGCATACATGAAAAAATATTACACAGATATATTGTTGAATTTAATTGGGTTTTTAATTATTTGTATATTTTTCCTTCCACTTTTTTATCCGTACCTTTCTCTTTTTGTAACTCCTGAAGCTGGAGTGTCTGATTTATGGCAATTTAATGTGCCAATAAAACAGCTTATGTCGCAGGCTATTCAAGGGGGTTACATTCCGTGGTGGACTAACACCATTGGAACAGGGTTTCCAATTTTAGCAGAAAGTCAAATGGGATTCTTTAATGGATTTTCGTTTCTGCTTTATATGATTTTCCCACATCTGGTTGCTTTCAATATGCAGTTCATTGTTATTTTCTATTTTTCTTTTTTGGGAATGTACTTGTTCCTACGACACAGTAGTGTTTCTTATGGAGCTGCGTTTTTAGGAGCTTGTGCATTTACATTCTCAGGATTTTACATTATGCATATTCAACATCAGAATATGATGTTGACCGCAAGTTATATTCCCTGGATTTTTTTGGTGATAGATAAATTCTTTTCCACCAAAAAAATCTTCTATGCCCTTATTGCGATCTTACTTATGTCTCAGCAGATATTTGCCGGATATGCCCAGATTTCGTTTATAACATGGATCTTTGTAACACTCTACATACTTTATGGTATTATCTTCGAAAGCAAAGATCTTTTAAAGACTATCGCTCTTCGCACTCTACTTATAGGAGTTCTTATTTCGGGAGCGCTTGCGCTTTCAGCAATTCAGGTAATTCCAACGGCAGAACTAATTGATCGTACTGCACGTAAAAATGGTCTTACTCCTGCCGAAAATATTCAATATTCGTACCCAATAAAACATTTCAAAACACTGCTTAATCCTTTTGCTCTTGGATCTCCAAAAGACGGCTCGTATCCACACTACAACAAAGTTAATGGAAGCATCTTTTGGGAAAATGCCGGATATATTGGTTTGATTCCACTGATCTTGGCAGGCATTGCGCTGTTTACAATTCGCAAAAACAAAAAAGTTCTCGTAATAACCATTTTGTTACTTTCTGCCGCACTTCTTATGACAGGTAAATATTCGCCGTTTTACTTTATTCATACACTACCGCCATTCAATAAGTTCCGCGTTCCTTCACGGTATATTATTATGTTCATTTTTTCACTTTGTACGCTCGCTGCAATTGGACTCGATGTACTTTTGGAGAAAATTAGAACGTTTAAGCGTGCGGATAAAAGGACATTGGGAGCAATAATTGGCATCGTACTAATTGTATTGAGTGCGGTTGATTTGTTTACAGCGTGGCGTGGATATCACTTAATTGGAAAGGCGTCTCAATGGCTTTCAACCCCCGATACTGCCCGGTTTATTAAAAATAACAATAAAGATGGCCGCATATACTCTGTATTAGGTGCCGAATCATGGCTCGATTACTTTCTAAAGAATGGATGGAGTGAAAAGAATAATTATGTATATTTCCGTAACTGGCTTTCGCCAAACTACAACATTCTAACAGGTATTGATCAATATGATGCATATGTTGGAAAAGTGCTTACAAACAGGCAACTTGCGTATAGTAACCTTATTTCTTCGGGAATTTATCAACCGGAAATTAATCATTTGAGCGTTGCAACAACCTCAGCGCAGCTTATGGGACTTGCTTCTGTTCGGTACGTCGTTACCCCGGAAGATATTCGAAACAGCGGAATTCATAAAAAGTTTGCAACAACCAATAATCCAGAAAATCTTTCTCCATACTTTGTATATGAAAATGAGTATTTCATTCCACGAGCTCATATCGTGCACAATTACTCTGTTGCACGTACGCTCGAATCGATACAACAAACCCTTGTTTCTAAAGAGTTTGATATGAAAAATAGTGTAATTTTAGAGAAGGATATTCCTGTCTCATTTAATAAAGACTGTAGTATAAATCCTTTATCGTGCCGTACTACTGCAGAAATTACGAAAGACAGTGACATGTCTCTTCACATTGTGACTTTTACTCCACACGAGAGTCTTCTTGTAGTTGCAGATTCATACTATCCCGGGTGGAAAGCGTACGTAGACGATTCAGAAGCGGAAATTATTCCTGCTAATTTAAATCAACGTGCAATTGTGCTCCCTAAAGGCAAGCACAAAGTTAGGTTCGAATATTCGGTTACAAACGGGCAACTCGCAGCAGATATTTCAATATTTGGATACGGCGTTACAATTGTTCTACTGGTACTTGCGAAGCGTTCTTCATTTCTTGATACATTCGTTCGTAAACAGCGGCTTTTGAAGGATCTTTAAAACAGTTTTTAAATAGCTGACTCATGCTGTAATAGTAATCTGCCTTTTTAGGATCTATGGCAATTGCAGTGTTTAAATATTTCCGACTTTGTGTACATGCTCCTTGTTTTGCGTATACAATACCCATTCGATATGGAGCTTCAGGTAAACGGGGGTCAAGTCGACGTGCTTGCTTATAGTGGATTAGTGCGTCATCATACAGTTCGCCGGCTTCATAAAGTCGTCCAAGTTCTAAGCGCGCATCTTTATAGAATGAGATTACATTTGAAAGCATGAGATTCTGATATTTTCCTAAGCTACCTGAAAGTGGATCGGAATAAATTTTCCATAAGCGTTCATTTTCAGCAAAAATTTGCGATGCCGTAGGAAGCGTATCTTTAGTATAAAATCGGAATAACAAACCCTGACGCACCCAATAACTGTCTTTAACTGACAAAGGAAGGTCGGTATTAACATATACGGGGAACTTTTTTGAGTTCACGAGAATAAATTCGTCCATGAACTTTGCTTCAGAACTTTTTGGCACATGCAATTCGGGATAATATTTTTCAAGTTGATCTGTTAATTGACCCAGAAATAATTTTGTGAAATGTATTAATTTAATATCGGGACGTAACTTTTGTGTGTAGTACACATATTGCGTGTTAAATAGAGTCGTATCGTACTGCAAAATCATAATTGAATTCTTAGGAACGGTAGCGAGAATATCGATGGCATGATTTTCTGCAGTTCGATCGTATTTTAAAATGCTAATTTTTGGATAATTTATAAAGAATAGCGATACCGGAAGAATGAGAAATAGGAGGTAAAAGATGGGAGCTAGTGACTTTTTTGTATAGCGACTGATTACTCCGTGAGACGCCACTATGCCCTCTCCAAGCCATATGGCAATGATCATGTACGATGGTAAAAGGAATCGTTCAAATGTGGCCAATGAAAAGCTATCGATAATATAGTATGAGGCGTAGAAAAAATAGAATGGGCCGGTAAAAATAAATAGAATAAAGAAAAAATTCCACAATTTTCGTCGTTTTCTGAATTGTGCTATACATCCGATAATCGCCAGAAGTACTCCCATAATTGTAAAATCATTGATCATGAATTCGCCCATGTATGGAAACTGAATGAGTCTTGATACGAAGCTTTGAGCAAATGATGGGCCTGATTGAAATGTTCCGTAGGATTTTCTTAATATAAGACTAAAAAAGTTTGATATGTTTGTTACGTTGTCCCAGCTAATTGCGGGGATTGTTGAAGCTGCAGCAAATACATATAAATGTGGAGAGAGTCCCGTCATAAAGATCCCTAATTTTTTTACAAAGTACTTGAGTGATAGTTTTGGTAGTAATTTTTTATTTGAAAAAACAAAGTATACGAAGCCTGGAAATAAGAAGAGTACTAGCAAATGATGTGAAAGAGAAAGGCCAAGAGTAAGAGTAAAAAAAGAAAGGTATTTCTCTTGTTTAGTAACACTCCATTTGTATAGTAAATATATCAGACTAACTACAAAAAAGTTATGGAACATAAATACCTCAGGAACGCTCGTATAGAGCCAGAATAAATACGTCGTTCCGAGTGAGCAAACAGCAAGTAGACTTGCAATTCTATTTCTTGTTATATCGCGTAGTAGAAGAAATAAAATTGCAATTGTTCCTGCGCCTGAGAATGACGAAAGTAGCCCTACTCTAAAAGCAACAGTGGAGATTGGCAGTTTACTTGCTAAAAAGCCAAGGAAAGTATACAGTGGAAAGCCTGGTGGATGCGCAACGCCATGTAAGTATGCCGATGTGACTAAATCGCCAGCGTCACCCCCATAAATACTTGTAGTTTGAAAGAAAAGAAAAAATAGTAGAGAAACTATAAAGACTAAAAAACTCATGTTGATTAGTGTATCACACCGACCACAAAAAATCCCCCGCTTCCGGGGGATTTTTTGGCTTTACTAAAGTTTCATTAGTTAATGAAGTTGCAGCCAGTGCCGGCTGTAACATTCGATATCTCATATGCATCTGCATGAATGCCCCCATCGGCACCCAATGCGGCTCGATTAGCTTGAGATTGCAAACGTGTGCAGATTCGATAGTGTTGTGCACCATCGTAAACAACTTCATATGCAACAGTACCGGTTGTGGCAGCCGTTGAGTTCTGATATGTCTGTGTCGCTCGGTTTACTGGATCGACAACGACGTTATTAGCATATGCGCATACGTTTATGTTGCCTCCTGATAACCATCCTGTTCCAGTACATAACTGTGAACCTGCATTTGCAGTTGAAACTGCGGTAAATGCGGTTGTTGAAGTGGATTCTTGCATCCATTGCTCCATGATTTTTTGCAAGTCAGCTACCTGCTTAAGACGTTGTGCGTCTCGTGCTTTTGCGGTGGCTTCGCCTGGATTAATTGCAATCAAGGCCGCAACTGCTAAAATGGCCAAAAGTGAAACAACAATCAAGATTTCAATAAGGGTGAAACCTTGTGTGTGCTTTTTGAGTAATTTCATACTATATTAAGCAAAAATTGTAAAAACTGCTTTAAATTTATAGTAGATCAATCGCGATATGTTTGTCAATAGGTAAAAACGCTGCTTTAGATTGAGTTTGAAAGACTAAATATTGGCGTAACAATTGCAATAACAATAAATCCTACTGCAACGCCTAAAACGACAAGAATTGTTGGTTCAATAAGTGTGGTGAGCGTTTTCGTAGCCATTTCGGATTCACTTTCAAAATAGTCGGATAAATGCCTTAGGGTATCGTCTAAATGACCGGTTTGTTCACCAACAGCTGTCATTTGTACTAAAATTGGAGGGTAAATTCCTTCGCTTTCCAATGATTTGCCAAGAGTCTCCCCTTTTTCAACTTTTTGACGAATGCGCTTAAAAGATTCTTGATAAACAACATTATTTGTCGATTCCACTACAATATCAAGCGAATCTAATATGGAAACTCCCGACTGGATAAGAATTGCCAGAGTTTGCGTACTATTTACCAAAGCAGATATTTGAATGACATTTTTTACTACAGGAATACGAAGTGTAAGCGCATGGAAATTTTCACGTCCTTTTTTAGTCTGAAAATAACTCTTAAGAGCCATAAGAATGCATGCAGTCGCAATAATCATGAGCCACCAATATGATTGAAAAAACCCAGATATTTTAATAAGAATAATTGTGGGAAGTGGAAGTTCTGCATTAAAATTCTTGTATAGTTCCATAAGTTGCGGAACAACAAAGGTAATCATAATAAATATCACCGCAATCATAGCGACCACAATTAAAGCGGGGTAAATTAACGCGCCCTTTACTTTTCCTTGAAACTTGCGTCGTTTTTCAAGCCCATCTGCAAGCTTAAGGAGTATTTCATCTAGCTTACCCGAAGCTTCTCCTGCTTTTACGAGAGCAATGTAGAGAGTTCCAAATGAATTTCCATGTCGTTTGAGTGCACTTGAGAAGCTCATGCCCGACCGGACATCGTCATCGATTTCTGTGATAAGTTTTACTACTGCTTTATTTCCTACTTGTTTCTTTAAAATATCCAAACTGTCTACAACCGAAAGCCCGGCCGAAAGCATAATAGATAGTTGTCGAGTAAGATTAACTACGTCATTAAATGTAACTCGTGCAAATAATGAATCGTCGGTAAGTGAAATCCCGGCTTTTTTATGCTTGATCGAGAGAATTGTAATGCCCTTTGATTTAAGATACTCAATTACTTTTGCTTCACTATCTGTTTCAATAGTCCCCTTTACAGGTACGTCATTTTGTAGGCCTTTGTATGAAAATAGCATGATTACAGCGAATTATGAAATTAATTTTTGTATTTCCCCTGGGCGAATGGCGTATCCAAGCGCCGTTTCCTTGCTAATTTTTCCGCTGGTAAATAAGTTTGCTAGATTATTTTCAAAGAAAATCATTCCTTCAGAAGAGGATGTTTGAATAATATTGTCAATCATGTGTGTTTTTCCTTCTCGAATTGTTGCGGCTGTTGCTGAATTATTTAATAGTACTTCGCACGCGGGAACTCGACCTTCAGCATTTGATGGAACAAGACGTTGCGTAACAATGCCAGCTAACACGGAAGCGAGTTGAATGCGAATTTGAGCCTGCTGATGGTTAGGAAACACGTCGATAATACGATCAATAGTTTGGGAAGCTGAATTGGTATGAACGGTTGAAAAAACTAAATGTCCTGTTTCTGCAATGGTTAAAGCTGCTTGTATTGTTTCGTAGTCACGCATTTCCCCGATTAAAACAACATCGGGATCTTCGCGAAGAGCTGATTTTAGTGCGATACCCCAGTTATGAGTGTCTTGTCCAATTTCACGTTGAGAAACAATTGCTTTAGCTGCCGGATAAATATATTCAATAGGATCTTCAATAGTAAGAATATGTCTATCTGAATTAAGATTAATTTCATTAATAAGTGATGCAAGCGTGGTGGACTTTCCTTCACCTGTTGGGCCCGTGAGGAGTACAAATCCTTGCCGGAGCTTTGTAAAGGAGCTTAGAATACGTGGTAAGCCTAGTTCTTCAGGGCTTCGAATAATATTTGCAATAAGGCGAAACGAAGCGGCAACGCCCCCTTTAGTGAAATACATATTCACGCGAAATCTCATTCCATTGTAGTTATATCCAAAATCAAGTTCTCGGTTGACGGCAAAATTTTCTTTTTGTTCTGATGTGAGGATTGATGCAAGAACAGCCGCCGCTGTTGCAGGTTCAATAATTTGATATGTCTTTAGTTGTCGAAGTTCCCCATTCATGCGAATAGCAGGATAATAATGCGGGACGATGTGTAAGTCGGATGCACTTTTTTCTATCGTTAACTGTAATAGTTGGGCAAGATCCATATATTAAATCTAACAAAAATTCTAAGTTTCTGCTACGCGCAATACTTCTTCCACTGTCGTGGTTCCTTCAAGTGCCTTTAGATATCCGTCTTCTTTCATTTTAATCATTCCTTCTTTTTTGGCGAGTTCTTCGATTTCTCGAGCGGTAGTGTGTTTAATAATCATCTGATTAATCGCTGGTGTCACTTTAATCACTTCGTAAATTCCCATTCGTCCTAGATATCCTGAGTTATTGCATTCTCCACATCCGGCGCCTTTCACAAGCGTAATAGGCGCAGTGGGTTCTTTATATTGTTGTGGCAGCAATAATCCCAATACATTTCGAATGTCTTGGGCTATTTCGGGTGGAGCGGTATATTTCTGCGCACAATGCGTGCATATTTTTCGAACAATACGTTGCGCAAGCACTCCATTGAGAACTGACGCAATCAAAAAAGGCTCTCCTCCAAGATCGATTAGTCGAGGAATCGCGGTTGCGGCATCGTTAGTGTGTAACGTTGAAAAAACCAAGTGTCCGGTAAGCGCAGCTTGTAATGCGAGCTGGGTAGTTTCTACATCGCGAATTTCTCCAACAAGAATAATATTAGGATCTTGTCGTAGGAAGGCGCGCAGTCCTGTGGCGAATGTAAGTCCTGCTGATATATTTACCTGTACTTGATTAATGCCAGCCATTTGGTATTCCACCGGATCTTCAAGCGTTGAGATATTAACGCCCGGCTGATTCAATCGAGATAATATAGAGTATAGCGTGGTCGACTTTCCCGAACCAGTAGGCCCGGTAACCAAAATAATTCCATATGGTTTCAAAATTGCTTCTTCTAATATCTTAAGTTGCGGTCCACGAAGCCCAAGCTCGTTAAGTGATGGTACGCCTCCTGTTTTTTTCAAAAGTCGCATAACAATTTTTTCTCCAAATACTGTTGGGAGTGTAGAAACACGCAAATCAACCTCATTTTCTCCAAGTTTAAAATTAAAACGACCGTCCTGAGGGACTCGTTTTTCATCAATTTTAAGATCCGAAAGGATCTTAATACGTGAAACTAGGGAATCATGAATTCCTTTTGGAAGGGTTATTTTCTCTTGTAGAATTCCATCAATACGATATCGAATACGAGTGCGAGTTTCTTGCGGTTCGATATGGACGTCTGAAGCCCGTCCTTTCATGGCATATTCCAAAATGGTACTTACAATTCTAGCAACTGGAGCTTCGTCATGAACGCTTACTAAGTCCTCTGCTTTAATTGTTTTCGTTTGGGGTTGGGCTTCCTTAACTGCTTCAACAACGTCGGGTGAAAGCCCTTGTGTATAAAAGGTGTCAATCATTTTCCCAATATCTTCGCCCAGAGCAAGTGTGGGAACGATTTTTTTTCCTGTTTTTTTCTCTAAAAATTCAATAACCTGAAAATCAAATGGATTTTCCATGGCAACCTTCAATCGGCTTCCATTTTCTTCCAAGGAAACAGGTATTAGTACGTACTTTCGGGCGACTGGTTCTGATACAAGTGTCAGAAGCTGTGGGACGATTGGAATATTACCCACATCGACCCACGCTATGCTTAGAAGCTGTGCTTTTGTCTTGAGAATATCAATTTTTGATATCTTGGTAAATTCAGCTAAGTACGTGTCGATCTCCATGTTGCGTCGAATTGTATCGACTTCGTAGCGCGCTGCATCAGCCTCAGAAACCAATTTTTGGCTTTTTAAAAGATCAAGAAATTGTTTTACCGGAATAACCATAGATACTTTCACTATACCCGAATTCTCTGCTAAAATGCAATCACAATGATTCCCCTTTTATTAGTCACCGATGATGAAAAGAAAGCGCAGAAATACATTAATGAAGTGCAAAAAAAGCTTCAAATTCAGGATACACACGTTTTAATTGCCCGAAAAGACAAGATGCAATTGAAAATTGATCTTATTCGAGAACTAAATCAGCAAGTTACGCGACTTGGCGATACTCCTCTTCTTGTTTGCGTGTTCGATTTTGAAACAGCAAAATCGGACAGTCAAAATACGCTCCTTAAAACACTCGAGGAGAGTCTGTCACATACTCAATTTATTTTGGTTACGACAGATGAATCTGCTGTACTGCCAACGATACTCTCACGTGTTCAAACGGTATTTCTTGAAAAAAAAATAAAAAAAGTAAACTCTCTTATATTAGACAAGAACTTAGGCATTCTGCTTATTGAGTATGACGGGATGCAAAAAAAACCCGAAAAGGCAGTAGCTTTTTGTGATGAACTATTGCGCTACATGCAGCAAAAGCTCCATGAAAGTGCATTAGCAAATAAACCGACACATAAAATTACTGATGTTATTTCGGAAGCTATCTCTACAAGAATGTTGGTTATGAAAAATAATATCAGTCCTCAACTTGCGGTAGATCATTTATTGCTTAAGATTCACCGATTCAATACAGGTTCTTGATTTTTATATGAGGAACTGTACAATCAAAGTATGCTTGCGAATCGAAATGGATTTACATTTGTTGAATTACTCATTGTAATTAGTCTTATAACGATTCTTTCGACTATTGGTATTGCGTCGTACACGAATGTACAACAAGGAGCTCGCGATGGTCGACGTAAAGCCGACATTCAACTTATTCGAGGAGCACTTGAAAGTTATCGAGAAAATAATAACGCTTATCCAACACCAGTTGTTGCTTCTAACGGCTTAGCTTTTGGAACCGGTGCTTTAAGTGATAGCGCTGGAAACGTGTATCTGCAAACTATTCCCCAAGATCCCCTATCGAGTCGTAAATATTATTACACATTAAATGGTGCTGACTACACGCTTGCTTCGCGACTGGAAGGAACGTCTTCATGTACCGTTGCCCCAACTCCTGGCATCGACACATGTGGTACGGGATTCAGTTGCAACGTATGCTATGGCTCGTATGGACAAAAATAAACGTACGAAATACGGGTTCACTTTTCTTGAATTACTTATCGTTATTGCTATTATGGCACTCTTTTCTACTTTATCCGTAGGAGGATATACGGCGTTTAACGAGAATAAAAAAGTTGATGCAGATACAAATCAGCTCATTTCGGCAATAGAATTAGCAAAGAAAAAATCGAGAGCTGGCGACAAATCGGGGATTATTCAAGCAGGCGTAGATTATTCCGCATGTGATTTGGATGGATACAAGATTTCCATAACTAGTGCTACTGCATATTCTTTACAGGCCGTAATGTGTTCTAATACTTCTCCGTCGTGCACGTTAAGTCCAGGTTGTTTAGATGTACTTATTGCGTCTTATGCGCTTTCTTCGTCTGTAGCTCTAGCTCCTACAACTGGCTCTGTTACGTTTTCAGGCGCCGGAGTAGCTGTTTCAGGGATTTCATCGATAACGGTTACTAATACAAGAAATAACAAGCTTAAAACTATTACGATTAATGGAGCTGGTATTGTTGAGGCAAATTAACATGAGTACAAAGAAAAAAGCTGGATTTTCTCTTATTGAAGTTTTGCTATTTATCGTTTTATTTTCGATGGTATTTTTGGGTATAACAAGCGCTATGGTTTCGTCACTTCGCAATACGAAAGCTTCTCAACGAAGAATTCTGGCGACGTACTACGCAAGCGAATTGAAAGATTGGCTTAAAGGTCAAAAAGAAGCTAACTTTTCCAACTTTCCCAAATCAGGAACACAGTGCTTTAATACATCGCCTATTGCGGCATGGGGTGCAAATGGGAATTGTGGAAGTTCGTTTACGCTTGGACAAGGCTCGGATGTGGTATTTAAACGCTATGTTTCATTTACCAATGGTACAAGTACCCAGGTAAACGTCAATATTTTAGTTGAATGGAATGAAGGAAACGTTGTTAATTCAATACCACTTAATACTCGGTTTACGTCGTGGGAATAATATGAAAAAAAACAGAAAAGGCTTTACGCTTATTGAGCTAATTGTGTCGCTGAGTATATTAACACTCACACTACCAGTAGTGTTTAGCTTGTTTCTGGTAAATTTGCAAAGCAGAACAAAAATTCTAATTTTGCAGCAAGTAAAACGCAATGGAGATGATGCATTAGCCTCAATTGAACAGTTGGTTCACACACAGGCAAGTGCCATATATTCAGATGCCGCTCTTACCACGGAAGTTTGTTCAACGACATCGGGAACGAGTACGCCTACATCATCAAATAACGTTTACATGAAAGATTCTGGAGGAAATAGATTTTATTTTTATCTGACTAATGGACAAATTGCTTCTGACTCGGCAGTAATCAGCCCTAATCCATTATATTTAACCAATAATAAAGTTGCGGTAAGTAACTTTTCAATTAGTTGTGAAAGAACCTCGTCTTTTAGTCCTCCACTTATAAGTATTAGTTTTCAAGTCTCACAATTGGGAACACCTGCTACGCGTGAAGAGAAAGCGACGCTATACTATCAAACCAAAACTAAACTTCAAAATTACCAGTAAGGTGACGGTTTCCTTATTGATTTTGCCTCAATAATTTTACATACTGAATGTATGTCTTCTAACCAGATAGTGCTTGATATTGGTGATACGTTTGTAAAACTCGCGAAAATTTCTATTGCTGATGGTCATATTGTTGCCGATACACTTGCGTATGAGCGCGTTCCTATGAATGTTTATGTTAATGATTCAGATGATGCCGCGAATAAGCTGGCGGCATTAATAAAGCAGATGGTCAAAGATACGAAAGTATCTGCTCGTGATGCAGCAATTGTTATACCAGACAGTAGAAGCTATACGCGTATTTTGGAAATGCCTACGTTAACCGAAAAAGAGCTTATCTCGGCAATTCGCTATCAGGCTGAGCAATATATTCCCATACCTATCGATAAAGCAGCGCTTGATTTACAAATGCTTGTAGAAGATAAAAAGAATAAAAAAACAGTAGTTCTGCTAGTGGCAACTTCCAAAGCAATGATTGAAAAAATTAGCGGTATTGTAGAGCATGCTGATTTACTTCCCATATCAATTACCAATGAATCAAGCGCAACGTTCAATTTTATTGCTCACATTACCCATGCGCAAAAAGCACCCACGGCACAAGTACCCGCGCTTGAGTTATTTATGAATCTTGGATTCTCATCAACATCGCTGGCCTTATATGACATGACACAAGGATCTCCGCTTCAGACGCATAGTTTTATGGTTGGCATGGAGATTTTTTTAAAGGAAATTAAAAGTAATTTCAACATTTCAGACGCCGAGGCTGAAAAATTACTTGCAGAAGTTGGTCTAACTGGTCATGTTGCTCCTGTGCCGATCCAAAATGTATTATCGGCGGCATACAATGAACTTGCAGCAGAGGTATCGAAATTTGTAATTTCATCGAAGCAAAAATATACAACTCCAATCAGTAAACTTGTAATTATCGGCGAAGGATGTCATTTTGCTGGACTTGACGCGAAACTGGCAGCTACCGTGGGCATTCCTGTAGTTTGTTTTACACCCGCTCCGTTCATGCAAAATAATCAAGTTGTTGAATACTTCAAAAAAGATTTAGGCTTGTTTATTCCCGCCATAGGTGCGGGATTGCCTACATAAATTACCATGCTGGGACACAGAATTAATTTACTGTCACGACAAGTAGTGAGTCCTCGGGTGCATTCGGCGCTATTTTTTTTGCGCCTTGCAACATTTGTTGTGGGGGCGATTACCATTGTTGCCCTTTCAATAATTTTTATCCAGAAAAATCGAGTAGAGGCTAATTATGCACAATTACTTGCACAAAAGGAGTCTTTGATAAATGAGCTGAGTTCACGACGTGAAACAGTTCGGAAAGTTCAATTGGTTGCTCTTAAAAGTAATGCGTTATCGGGCTTGATAGAAAAGGATCCGCAATTTAAATCGTATTTTACTCGCTTAACAAGTATTCTTCCTGTTTCTTCAAGTTCGGCTACTATAAATACCTTTACCGTTGATAAAACTAAAACATTTAAAACTACGATTGTATTTGGAAGCCAAACAGAAGCGTATGAGTTTATGAATAATGTAGAAAGCAATATATTTAAGAATGTTTTTTCAATGCTTCTGGTTGATTCGTTATCAATTGGACAAACGGTCGAAGGTGGTCCGGTTGTTTCGGTTAATTTAGCGGGTACATTTAAATAATATGAAGCTTAATTTCGCACTTACGCGAGTTTTAAAGGAAAATGCATTATATGCAGTTGCGCTTGTGTTATTTAGCAGTATTCTGATGATTGTTGCATCTAGAAATACCCAATCGATTCTTGAAACTAACCGAAAGATTGATTCTATTACATTAGAAATCGCAGAGCTTCAAAAACAGAATGATACGATCGTGCGATACTCACCGGACGAATTAGATAAGCTGGCGATTACGCTTAACAGATTGCTACCAAGTTCTGAAGATTATTTCTCGATTTTCAATTCGCTTGATGTTATGGGGACTAATACAGGTGTTACATTTACATCATTTTCATCACCTTTTTCAGGTACAAGTACCGATGGAGTTTTGGTTTCTGCAGAAGCGTCTGGAACTGTTTCATCATTCCTAAATTTTCTAGAACAATATCAACTTGCTGGTACTCGGGTTGCGACCATTGAAGATATTACACTAAATCCTCCTGCTTCGACTGCGGTTTTTAAATTGAAGTTTCACAGTAAGGCCTTTGCAGCAAATGGGTCGTCAAATACCGTTCCCGTAATTAATCAGAATATGGTGCAGCTCTTGCAAAAAATCGAAGCTCGTGATGGAAATATCACGTCTTCTTCCGATGAAAATAAACCAGAGATCCAACTAGAGTCTAAGCAAGATCCATTTAGTCAATAAAAAAATTACGCGATGTTTATGAAGATTTGCTGATGAGACTGTTCCTTTTTGGCTTGATATACGTATAGAAGAGTTTTAATAGCATTGATTGTCTTTCCACCTTTTCCAATTACTTTTCCGTATTCGCCTTCGGTAAGTTTCACATCGAATCGGATCGTGTCACCCTCTGAAGATTGAGTAATAGAAATTGAGTCAACATCATCGACGATTTGCGCTATTAAGAAATGAAGAAATTCCTGCATATTATTTAACAGATTTACCTAATAGTTTATTGGTTCCTTCGGTAAACGTTGCTCCTTTTGCGATCCAGCTTTTTAATTTTTCTTCGTCAACTTTCAAAACGTGGGGTTGAGCAATAGGATCATAGTGACCAATATTGTCAATATATTTACCTTCGCGTTTGTTATGTTGTTCAGAAATTACGATTCGATATTTTGGATCGTTGCGTTTTCCGACTCGAAATAATTTGATTTTCAATGCCATATAGGTTTATTATATCATACTTATAAACTTTTTAATGCATCTTTTGCAGCTTTTTCTTCAGCGGACTTTTTCGACCATCCCTTACCCTGCCCAAGAAGATTTCCTTTGTGATAGACTCCAATTGTATAGCTTTTATGGTGTTCTGGTCCTTCTTCGATAATTAGTTTATACACGGGAAGTGTTTTGTACTTTTCTTGCCAATATTCTTGTAATCGATTTTTTGCTGATAAATATTCTTTACTTTCCACAATAGCGCCAAGTTTATCGGTGAATAAGAATTGAACAATAAAATTATATGCAGTGTCAAACCCTTGATCTAAAAAAATCGTCGCAAGAACTGCTTCAAAACAATCAGCTAATATAGATGTTCCTTCACGTCCTTTATTGTCATCTTCCCCCTTTGAAAGATATAAATAATCTCCAAGTGACAGTTTTGATGCGGCTTCATAAAGACTTTCTGTTTTTACAATAGATGCCTTAATGTCGGTATAGTCACCTTCTTGAAGCGTTGGGTAGGTTCGAAAGAGGTAAATCGATGTTATAAGAGATAAGACGCTGTCTCCTAAAAATTCGAGCTTTTCATTCGATGGAAATTTGAAGTCTTTATTTTCATTCAAGTAAGAGCGGTGCACGAATGCACTGCGAAGTAACTCTTCGTCTTTAAACTGAATACCAATTTTATCTTGTAATATTTTAATGTCATTCATTGTCTGCAAAGATTTTACCTAAAACGGCATTGATAAATCCTGGTGTTTTTTCACTTCCCAGTTCGTGTGCTAATTCAATAGCTTCATTAATAATAACTTTTGGCGGTGTTTTCTTTTCAAATACCATTTCGTAAATTGCCAGTTGTAGAATACTTAAGTCAACTCGTGAGATCTTTTCTAATGGGAACTTTGGAGCTGCATCGACTATGAGTTTGTTAATATCTTCAGCAACTTTTAGAATTGAGCGGATTTTTACGTCAATAGAGTCGCTTGAATCGGCAGGGGCAAATTTCAAAGAATACAGTTTTTGAACTATCGAAACGCGTATTTCGTGGCGTCTATCCATACTATTTACCGCATTTTTTACAAACACGATGTGGAATTTTTGGTGCGCCGCAGTGTTCGCAGTTTGAAAGCTGAGGCATAGCAGTCTTACGCGCGATCATGCGTTTGCCTTTGCGTGCTGTTGAATGTTTTCTCTTTGGAAGTGGTGCCATAGTTAGTATTTTACACTAGAAACCCGAGTTTTACAATAATAAGTTAGCGGTGGACTTGTTGAAGATTATTCACTCTTGTGGCCAGTCCTCAATTTCATATTCATACAGTGTAAGTTCATCGTCGTATTCGCCGATTAGCCATCCAATAACTGTTCTTATGCCATTTGCGAACAAGCCGAGCGTTGTATATACTCCTGTGTTTTCACCTGGTCGAAAGATTTCACTTTCAAACTCATTATTCATAATTATTGTATATTGTTTAATTGTTCTTAGCTTTTCAGATAATGTAATCTTAGATCATCCGACATTTTTTCAATCGCATAACGTAACATCGTGCGAGGCATGGTTTTAGCATGAACTTCGAGAAACGAAAGTAGTATTGCTTGATCGCGTTTCCCGACTTCTCGAAGCATCCAGCCGACGGCTTTGTGAATAAGATCATGATTATCGCGAAGGAGGATGGTAGCGATTTTAAGCGTTTCGTCGAAGTGATCTTTTTTAATGAAAGCTGCGGTAGACAAAATGGCAATACGTCGTTGCCACATATTTTTTGAGCGTGCATATTCTTGTAAAATTGCAGTGTCTTTATCGAGTAAATACTCCCCTACTAATATTTTGGCTGATGTATCAACCAAATCCCAATTGTTTACTTTTTTGGAATGTTTCAAGTAAAACGTATACAGCTCTTTTCGAAGAATTTCGTCTGCCTTTTTGAATTTATAGACTAATATTAAAAGCCCGGTGAGTCGGCATTCATGAACAGGGCTATTTATGAGCTCCTCAATCTCTGTAAGAGGTAGGCTTACATATTTCTTCGCAATCGCGTGCTGTTTTGGTACATTTATTCCCCAAAAAATATCACCTTCGCCATATTGCCCTTTTCCCGTTTTGAAGAAACGAGACAAATTCTGAGCCTTTTGTGTGTCTGCTGCGTGTTTAAGCTCGGTAATTACTGATAGTGATTTAATCATTTGCGATTTTTTCAATTTCAAATTGTTCAACTTTCTTGAACAATTTGGGAAAGTTTTTAACATCAAGTTCTTTCATAAAATTGTTGGCAGCTTGTCCGCTAAGTTTTACCATAGGCAGATCGTTAAACGAGGCAATGCGGAGTTTGGAAAGTCCGTGTTGTTTAAGTCCAAAAATATCACCGCTTCCCCGATGTTTTAGATCGTATTCAGCAAGCTCAAACCCATTATTTGTTTGTGCAAAAAATTGTAATCGTTTAATGATTGTTTCATCCGTCTTTTCCGTAAACAGGAAACAATATGACTGTTTATCCCCTCGACCTACCCGCCCCCGGAGTTGGTGAAGTTGAGACAATCCAAAACGCTCTGCAGCTTCCACAATCATAATAGTTGCATTGGGAATGTCGACTCCAACTTCTACGACTGGTGTAGAAACGAGTACATCTTTCTTTCCAGCTGCAAATTCGTTCATGACTGACTCTTTTTCTTTAGAGTTTAGCTTTCCGTGGAGCAACGAGAGCGCGACTTGTTTTAAGGGGCCTTTTGAAAGCATGTCAAATTCAGCTTTTACCGCTTTTACTTCTTTCATTGTCTCGCTGTCGGATTCATCAATTAATGGGCAGACTATAAAAACCTGGGTTTTATGTTTTTTGATTTCTTCAACAATCCACTTATACCCATCTGTTCGTTTAGTTGGTGGGACAACGTGCGATTTTATAGTAAGCCGCCCTTTGGGAAGTTCATCAATGATTGAAATATCTAGCTCTCCGTAGAGTGTAAGACTAACTGTTCGAGGAATAGGAGTTGCGGTCATAGAAAGCAGGTGGGGTCTTGCTGACTTACTCTTCAGTTCCTGTCGCTGAGCAACACCGAATTTATGCTGTTCATCAACAATAATAAGCCCCACATTTTCTATTTGAAATTTGGAGCTAATCAGAGCATGGGTTCCTACGATAATAGAGGCACTCTCAAGCTCCTCACTCGACGATTTATGGGAACCGGTATAAACTGCGGTCTTAATAGAGTCATGCTTTTTAAATAATTTTTGAATCGTCTCAAAGTGTTGCAGTGCTAAAACTTCCGTTGGGGCCATAAAGAGTGTTTTGTATCCATTTAGTGCAACCATATATGCTCCAAGCGCGCCAATAACTGTTTTTCCACTTCCCACATCTCCTTGTAGTAGTCGATTCATAGGATACGATTTCAACATGTCAGTTTTAATTTCCTCGAACGATCGAATCTGAGCTCCCGTAAGAGTAAATGGGAGCGAAGAGATAAAACTGTTCAACTTTTTCTCATTGTTTTCCTCGAGAGTAATAACTTTACTTACTTTCCGTTCGTGCCATTTATTTCGGATTATTCGAGAAGCCAGTTGCATCACAAAAAGTTCATCGAATGAGAGTCGATCCCGAGCATTTTGTGCCACCTCCTCATTGGCCGGAAAGTGAATGGCCCTATACGCCGCTGCAGCACCCATAAGATCTACGCTCGTCGCAACTGTATCAGGAACAATCGATGCATCGGTGTTTTGCAATTCGGCCAAGACCGCATGGATTTTCTCTCGTATCGTTTTATTAGAAAGTCCCACTTTTTCGGAATATATAGGAACTAATCGTCCGGTGTGAATAGATTCTTTGATTCCATCCAACATTTCAAATTCTTCGACTTGCAGCGTATATCCCCTCTTATCGGGTTTTACCGTTCCGGAAAGTGAGATCTTTTGCCCGGCTTTAATAAGATTCATTAAGTAATATTGATTAAACCAAATAATTTCCACACTACCGGTAGTGTCTGAAACTGCTGCCGTTTGCAGCTTAAAACCTCGTCTTGTAAACACGTTCTTCATGGAATCGACTGTACCAACTATAGTTATTTTTTGTTTCTTTTCCCCTTCCAAGGTAAAATATTTCCCCAGGTCTTTAATCGGAATAATGAGAGAGTAATCCTCGTATCGTGTAGGAAAGTAATTTAACAAATCAGCTATTGAGAATATTTCAAGCGACTTAAATTTCTGAATCGTTAGCGAAGATGTTCGGGGGAGTGTTGAAATCGGGCTATCAATATCCATGCCCTATTTTACGATAAAAAAAGTGGAATGATTGACGAAAGCACCAGTAATAGCGATGATATTATGACTATAATTTTCCAAATGACTTGTGCATTAATTTTTTTTAGCAGATTCATAATCTTATTATACCCATTTTAACGGCAAATTTCATTAATTTCCACCGATTTGGACATTGAGTATATATTTAGTATAATGATATTATGAAATTGGCTCTTAAACGACGATTGCGACATCGAGCAAGTTTTGGGGGAATCCATAATTTGTCACTCAAGGCTGTTTACGTAGGAATAGGGGCGCTTGTAGGACTATTTTTTCTTGCATTTCTAATTTTTGCATACTTTTCTGCCGACCTCCCTTCTCCAAATAAATTAAAAGACTCAAGTGGAAATGCGACAACATTTTATGACCGCGATGGAAAGATTATTTACCAGATGTACAAGGATAAGAATAGAATTCCTGTTGATATTAAGCACGTTACTAAAAATCTGAAGAATGCCACAGTAGCAATTGAAGATAGAGAATTTTATACGCATAGTGGGTATTCAACCCGAGGACTCCTTCGAGCTGTTTTTAACACAGTGGTGTTGCGACGTACAGAAGGAGGGTCAACACTCACGCAGCAATTGGTAAAGAACGTGTTGTTAAGCTCTGAGCGCACAATCTCACGCAAGATTAAAGAGTTAGTGCTCTCAATCGAAATAGAACGTCGATATTCAAAAGATGAAATTTTGCAGATGTATATGAATGAAGCTCCGTACGGAGGTAGTTTTTGGGGTGTAGAAGCTGCCGCGCAAGGATACTTTGGAAAAGACGTGAGTAAGTTGAATCTTACAGAGTCGGCATTTTTAGCTGGTCTGCCTCAGTTACCGAGTGTATATTCACCATTTATTGGCGTTGAGGGTGCGTACATTCCTCGCACTAAAGCGGTGCTTCGACGCATGCGTGAAGATGGATATATTACTAAAGAGCAAGAGCTTTCGAGCTTGATTGAATTGAATAAAATGAAATTTGAAGCTCCTCACGTGGCGTTTCCTGCACCTCACTTTGTATTTTATGTTCGCGATCAGTTGTCTGAAATGTTTGGCGACAAAATACTTGATCAAGGACTAGAAATAAAAACCACTTTGTCACTTGACGTTCAGGAGAATGCGGAGAAAATTGTAAAAGAAGAGATTGAAAAAATAAAAAAATTGAATGCCACCAACGGTGCTGCAGTCGTGTTAGATTCAGAAAAGAATGAGATTTTATCGATGGTGGGTTCGTACGATTATAACGATAATGAGTATGGGCGATTCAATACGGCAACAGCCCTTCGTCAGCCTGGTTCTGCAATAAAACCAATAACATATGCAACTGCATTTGAAAAAGGATACACACCGTCAACGGTTCTTATGGATGTAAAAACAATTTTTCCTGATCAAGGAGAAAAGGAATACATCCCCGTAAATTACGACGGGAAATTTAGAGGTCCCACGCAGTTGCGTTTTGCCTTAGGAAATTCATACAACATTCCAGCGGTGAAATTAGTGGCAATGGTTGGAATAAAAGATTTCTTGCAAAAGTCATACGACATGGGTCTTGTGCAATTTGAGCCGACAACTAAAAACATGCAGCGATTTGGTCTTTCAATCACATTAGGAGGCGGTGAAACAACACTACTCGATTTGTCGAATGCTTATTCTGTGTTTGCCCGAGAAGGAATTGCCCGAGATTATTCATCTATTTTAGAAGTTAAAGATTCACGAGGAAAGGTAATTTTCAGAAGTAAAGATGCTGATGAACGCCGCGTATTATCAAAAGGATCGTCATTTTTAGTATCGCACATACTTTCAGACAATAATGCTCGTGCCGATGCTTTTGGAACACGAAGTTTCTTGAATATTCCCGGAAAAACAGTTGCGGTAAAAACAGGAACAACCAACGACAAACGTGATAACTGGACCGTTGGATACACTAAAGGCGTAACGGTTGGAGTATGGGTGGGAAATAATGATAATTCACCAATGAATCCAAAGATTTCTTCTGGAGTTACCGGTGCTTCTCCAATTTGGAGCAAAATTATGTCATCCCTTTTAGCTAAATATCCTAATGGAATTATGCAAGTTCCCGACGATGTAACATCGCTGCAAATCGATGCATTTCTCGGAGGACTTCCTAAAGATGGGTACCCACAACGATCCGAGTATTACATAAAAGGTTCAGAGCCAACTGACACCTCACCATATTATAAAAAATTGAAAATTTCAAAAAGTACGGGAAAGATTGCTAATGAGCTGGAAGTAAAGATGGGTGATTATGAAGAAAAAGACTTTATTGTCATTACCGAAAACGATCCTGTTTCAACCGATGGAAAAAATCGATGGCAAGAAGCGATAAATGATTGGAGAAATGAGCAGTCAGATAATAAGTTTAAACCACCAACAGAAACTTCCGATACTAATTCAGGAAAGATAGTTGTGTCGATTAAAGAGCCATGTGATCGTTGTCGATTAGAATCGAATGATGTTCGAGTTCGTGCGAAGATTACATCACTTGACCGGGTAGAAAAAACTGAAATCATAGTTAATGGAACGGTGAAAAAAACATTCACTGATGATCAGCGAGATGTTGATGAAACAATTAATTTGCCCGATGGCGTGTATGAAATTAAAGTATTTTCAAGTAATTCTAAAGGAAGTTCTACAGACTCAACCTTGAAGGTTGGAATAAAGAAGCCTTGGGATGAAGTAACTCCGACTCCGTGATTATATTCCTACCGCTTTTTTAATGGCAACAAGCTCCTCTTTCGCGATCTCTTCCGTAATATTATCTTTATTACTTGTGAAAACGAATTGAAGGGTAATCTTATCTTGATATCGATCAAGTAAGATGACGTCTTTGAGCAATTTACTTGTTTTAAAAGAAATCCTCTTTATGTCATGGAAGACGAGTTTGGGTGAAGATGTATATGTTACATCTAATCGAATTGTTGCATAGGTGCTTATTGGAGAATAGGCAGGGATTGGATTTGATTCTAAAACGAGACGATCAAAATCGAGTTCTACGCCATACATGCCTGTTTGACCTGCTATGAGGCCAATATGTCCGTTATATAAGTCCCCGAATTTTATTTTTGCAACTAAATTTTTGTTAAACAAATGACTTTCTTTTTCTTCTTCAAATGAGAAATTCGTAATATTAAGTTCTGCAAAAAGTCCCTCAAGTATTCCTTTCAAATATGAATATGATGCGCGAGTAGCTAAAGCCAAATGTCGTTTTTCGATCGGTAATTCTCCATCGTTTTTTTTGTATGTTTTAGCAATTTCAAAGAAGCTTAGGTTTGGCCGCTTACCTTCATTTTGTTCAATATTTTCTACGAGTGATGGAAGCAGAAGTGTTTTTAGATACTCAATATTTTCAGAGATCGTATTTTTTAGTTTGAGAAAATCTTTTTCTTCACAGCTCATTCGGTCTATCGTTTTCTTTGAAATCATGGAATAGTTAAAAACTTCATGAAGACCTAAATGTTTTAGATAATATTTTGCTTTTCGTTCAATCGCAAATGTCTTTTGTAATGTTTGATCTGCGCTTGTCGCACGCGTTGATTGTAATTTACCAGCAATATTAAAGTATCCATAAATTCGAGCAATTTCTTCTGCAATATCTTGCCAGGTTTCTACGTCACGAATTCGATAGGAAGGGATTAAGATATCTAACGAGTCTCCTTTTATAGTCGTTTCAAACCCAATATTTCCAAGAATTTGCTGCATTTTATTTGCTGATACTGTCTCTCCGATGAGCGAGTTGATCTTTTGGACTGAAACAGTCATGTTTTTTGGTTTTACAGGCTGTGGGTATATATCAATAACATCTGAAGCCACAGTTGCCGATGCATATTCCTTAAGTAACTCTACGCCATACGAGAGCGTTGACTCAATTCTTTCCGGATCCAAGCCTTTTTCAAAATATGTTGCTGCAATTGTTCGTTGGCCGGTTGTCATAGAAGTTTTTCTAATCTTTTTTGGGTCATAGATCTCCAGTAAAAGTAGGACATTTTTAGTTGAGTTGGAGATCATTGAATCGTAACCACCCATAATGCCTGCCAGATCGGTTAAGTTGCCCGATCCGTCTTCAATAACAATATCTCCTCCTGGAAGTATAATTTCTTTTTCATCAAGTGTTTTTACTTTCTCCCCTTTTTTACTTTCTCGGATGTAAAGTTTATGATCTACGATTTTATCGTAGTCGAAGGTATGATTTGGTTGACCCAGTGAGAGCATAAGGTAATTGGAGACATCGACGACATTATTAATTGATTTTATATCGCACATGGTAAGACGCTTACTGATTAATTCAGGAGACTTCCCTATTTCTATATTAGAGAGGATGATCGCGGTTACTCGAGAAGCTAGTTTAGGGTCAAGGAGTTTAATCTCTGCGCCGAGCTCTTTGGGAGTGGAACCTGCGTTCGAGGCTGATTTAGAGAGAGAATTAAACGTATATTTTTCCAACGGATTAAATTTTAGTTTTGCTTTTTTTCCAAATTGTGGAAGTATCGCGCTCGCTTCTTGGGCAATGCCAAATACGCTCGCGCTGTCGATTCTATTAGAAGTAATTTCAATATCTAACGAATAATCATCATCAATTTTCTCTACGCGTTCTATGGATGGACCACACAAAGAGAGATACGTTTGCAATTCATATGGATCTGCATCAGTATCTAAATATTCAAGTAGCCAGTTGTAGGTAATTTTTATATTCATATATAATTGTCATTCTGATCCCGCTTCAGCGGGAGAAGATTCTAGGTGTTGCTTGAACACCGAGATCCTTTGACTCCCTTCGGTCGCTCAGGATGACTGTAATTTAAAACTGTTCTAAAAATCTAATATCTCCACTATAAATAGTACGCAAGTCATCTAATTTTAGTCCGCCTTTCATCATATATACACGTTCAATTCCAAAACCGAATGCGAAGCCACTATATTTATTAGTATCAACTTTCCCTTCTTTCAAGACATTTGGATGAACCATGCCGGCTCCTCCAAGTTCAAGCCAACCTTGTTTGCAAAGTTTACATTTGTTTTTTCCGAGATTTCTCGTCGCTTCACTCCTCGAAATGACAATGGTATCATTTACGAATCCTGTTCCATCACAAATGTCGCAACTTATGTCGACTTCAAATGATGGTTCGGTAAATTGGAAATGATAGGGTCGCAAACGGGTTTTTCTGTTTGGCCCAAAGAAATTAGTAGCAAAATGTTCGATGGTTCCTTTTAAATTTGCGATGGTAATTCCTTCGTCAATACAAAGCCCTTCAAATTGGTGAAACATAGGAGTGTGTGAAACATCCCAGTTTGGACGATAGGTTTTTGAAATATTGATCATGGCAATTGGCGGTGTTTTAACACGCATCATTTCGCGAATTTGGCCATTTGATGTGTGCGGAGTTAGTACCATGCGGCCATACTTTTCATGTGCAGGAGCGTCTACAAAAAACGTTTCAAAATCATCACGAGCCGGGTGCCCGGGGGGCATATTCAAACTTTCAAACGAAAAATATTCCCATTCAACTTCAGGATACGACTGGCGAGCAAAGCCGATTCGCTCAAAAATTGCACTAATTTCCTCAATGGCATACGTAACTAAGTGTAAGCTTCCTTTAGAAGGTTTCTCACCTGGAAGTGTTACATCGGTCCATACGCTATTAAGAGAGGCCTCGGTGAGTGCTTTTTTCTTACTTTCAATTGCCTTGGTAATCTCATTTTTTACCTCATTAATCATCTTTCCGTACTCACCTCTGTGCGAACCCTCGACATCCTTCATGTCAGTAAACAGCTTATTCACAATACCCTTACGACCTAAATAATCGATTTCGAGTTGAACAAGTGCGGAAAGTGAGGTAATAGAGGAGAATTTTTGACTAAATGTCGTAAGAATATCGCTTTTTTTGGTGGGCATAGAAAGTTACTTGTTGACTTCAGTCACAATCTTTTCAAACAGAGCCGGTTCTTCAACGGCAAGTTTGGCAAGTACCTTTCGATCAAGCTCAATATTTTTTACTTTAAGCTTGTTTATAAATGCACTGTAGGTTGTGTTCATTGTGCGCAGGGCGCTATTCAAACGGACAATCCACAATGTGCGGAAATTTGATTTTCGATCTTTTCGACCTGCAAATGCATATTCACCCGCGTGCAAAACTGCTTCCATTGCTGAACGGAAGTGTTTGCGACGGGTCATTCGATACCCTTTTGCAAGGTCAAGAACTTTTTTGTGATTTCTGTGCGATTTAACGCCACCTTTTACTCGTACCATATTATTTTCCTAACATTCGTCGAATTTTTTTCTTAAAGATACCTTGTACAGAACGTACGGCCTTTAAGTGACGAAGTCTTTTTTTTGATTTGTTGCTCTTTAAATGTCGAGCCCCATGCGCACGATGCAAAATTTTACCCGTTTTGGTCATTTTAAATCGTTTGCTTGCTGATTTTCTAGTTTTTAATTTATTTCCCATATTAGCTTTTCTTTCGACGAACGAGTACGCATAAAAGTACTCTTCCCTGGAACTTTGGTTCGCTTGAAACGGCGCTATCGGGAACTGATTCAATAAACTTCTTCATTAAATCGAACGCCATGTTCTTTTTCCCAAGTTCTCGTCCTCGTAAACCCAGTTTAACTCGTACTTGATTTCCTTCACTAATAAATTCTTCAGTTTTTGCTCGCATTCGTTCCAAGTCGCTTGCTCCGATAAAGAGTGATAATTGCACGTCTTTAGTCGAACTTTTCTTCACGCCTTTTTTTGCTTCCTTTTTCTTTTTTTCCTCTTGGTACAAAAACTTTTGAAAGTCGATTAACTTTGCTACTGGTGGTTGTGCTTGCGCAGCAATTAACACCAAATCGACTTCTTTTTCACGGGCGAGCGCAAGCGCATCGTCGCGTTTCATGACTTCGAGTTGATGACCAGTTTCATCGATTAATCGCAGTTCAGGTGCAGAAATATGTTCATTTCGCACATACCAAACCCTCGTATCTTTTTTAAAGCGATTATTGTTTGTTCTCAATGTGGTTTGATAATTTGTTAGCAAAGTCGTCTATCGACATAACACCAAGGTCTACTCCTTCACGTGTTCGTACTGAAACACTCTTTGCTTCAACTTCTTTCTCTCCTATTATACACATGAAGGGCACCTTTTGCAATGTGGTTTGGCGAATCTTGGCTCCGAGCGTTTTATTATCGGAATCGACATAAACGCGAACTCCACGTGTTTTGAGTTCTTTTGCAACTTCTTGAGCATAATCAGCAAATTTGTCGGATACCGGAAGAATCGAGACTTGTACTGGTGCGAGCCAAAATGGAAACGCTCCTGCGTAGTGTTCGATTAAGAAAGCCATGAACCGTTCATGCGTAGAGAGCGGTGCGCGGTGAATAACAAATACTTCATTGTTGTCTGCTCCAGTCTCATCTGTATAGGAGAGATTAAAACGTGATTTTGCAGCAAAATCAAGCTGAATAGTCGACATCGTTTCTTCGCGACCAATAATTGATTTAAATTGAACATCAACTTTTGGACCGTAAAATGCGGCTTCATCGGCAACTTCTTCAAATTGGTATTTTTCTTCTTGTAGCACTTCTCGAATAACTTGCTCGGTATATTCCCAATTTTCCGGCTCGTCGATGTATTTTTCTTTATGCTCCTTATCCCATTTAGAAAGTCGGAACCAATAATCTTTTAGTCCAAACATGTTGAAATACTCGGTGGTAAGTTTTAAAACTTTTTTAAACTCTTCTTTTACTTGATCTTTACGCAAATAAATATGAGCATCGTTCATGGCCAACGCTCTTACTCGAAGAAGTCCGGCGAGTGTTCCAGAAAGTTCATTGCGATATACCGTTCCATATTCGGCAAGTCGTAGAGGAAGCTCGCGGTATGATTTTGGAGTATGTAAATAGATGCGGTGATGATGTGGGCAATTCATAGCCTTCAAATAATATGTTCCGTCATCCATGACCATCGGAGGGAACATGCCATCTTTGTAGTACGGTAAGTGTCCAGATGTGGTAAATAGCTCTTCTTTTGCAATATGTGGGGTAACAACGCGAACGTACCCATCTTTTTCTTCCATTTCAATCGCTAATTTTTCGATTTGGTCGCGAATAATCGTCCCATTAGGAAGCCACATAACCAGTCCTTTTCCAACAACGTCGTCAATGAAAAATAATTGTTGTTCAGCGCCAATTTTTCGGTGATCTCGTTTTTTAGCTTCCTCGAGAAGTGTCAAATGCGCTTCAAGCTCCTCTTTTGTTGGGAAAATAGTTCCATAAATACGGGTAAGCATTTTATTTTTTTCGCTCCCGCGCCAATATGCACCGGCCACGGAGAGGAGTTTGAAGTATTTTAATTCATCTTTTGGATGCTCACAGTGTCCGCCTTTACACAAATCCCAGTAATCGCCAGATTTATAAAAGGTAAGTGTTTCACCGTTTTGGGAAAATTCATCAATAAGTTCATGTTTATACGGATTATCTGGATATTCTTTTTTTGCATCGGCCGCTGAAAGCTCTCTGCGCTCAAACGATTCCCATTTTTTTACTAACTCATGCATTTTTTGCTCGATTTTGGCAAAATCATTTTCTGAAACTGGGTGTTCAAATTCAAAATCAAAATAAAAACCGTTTTCAATAGCAGGACCAATCGTTCGTTTTGTAGTAGGCCACAGCTCCATAACAGCAGCTGCAAGTAAATGCGCAGCCGAGTGACGAAGATTGTCGAGATTATTAGAATTCATGAAGTTATTATATAACAAAATAGTATGACTTCTAAGACATTAAACCAAACATTAGTTACTCAATTGCGGTTGTAAGGAATCTAGATAGTTATAAGCCTCATCATCAAGAGGTTCAATTGCAACAATATCGGCAAAAAATATTTCTGTTTGAGAAATTTTCAAGCAGCTTCCCGTTACCAATTGTTGATGTGCATCAGTAGTTCGCCGTATAAAATCTTTTGATAGTCCGATAACTACGCCACTACCCGGAAATTTAAATTCTTCTAGCTGGGTAATATCATCATCCGACATACCTGCACGTCGCATTATTTTTCTCTTTTCTGTTCGTCCACTATCTGTACGACTAGCAGGGAACGCTGCGTATTTATATATAAACAATGCCTTTTTGCGGAGTTCTGGGTGCTGTAGGAGGATTGGTTCCAGCGCTGACCACACAGATGCTTTTCTAGCTTCATCTTCAAAGGCATCAACTTCACCATGATTATCGGACGGTTCTCCTAGAACTGTTACGTTGAATGATTTTTCAAATTGTGGTGAAAGTTGCCCTGTTTCAATTGCGGTAATAAGGCTTGCAAGCGTTATTCCATAGTAGGCGCCAATATCTTGACTATCTCTTCCAGCTTCAAATGCTTTTGCTGCTCGTTCGTGTTTTACTTGTTTTTCTGGCATATTAACTAAAATTATGATTAAATTATAGCATAGCGACAATCTAACTTAATATTCGTCATTTCGCCAAATTCTATTTAAAGAGTGTGTTGAGGATTGCTTTGAATTTTTGATTTATTCTTTTCGTTGAAAATAAATCGAGCGAGTATTTTATAGGTATCATAGTCAAATGAAAGAGCCTGCGGCGTTGAATGTTCCGCATCATGTTCACTGTATCTCCCAACTATGCACCAATTATTCACTTCAAAATACTCAATTTTCCCTGTTGTTGATTTTTCTTTAATGTAAATTGCTCCATCAAAAGGCCAGCGTTTAATTTTTGTAGCAAAAAACGCCTGCAAAAATCGCATATTGTATTTAATTGGAAGTTCTTTTTTGCTGCATGCCCCTTTGCAAATTCCTAGTTTCGATGTGAAGCACGCCCCTTTTCCATTGGTAACTCCCATTAAGTTTTCACACAGTTCATGCTCTTTGCAGAGCGAAACGAGGAGGTCCTTGGCTTGCCTTTTAGTCTTACATACGGCCAGTACACTATCTAATCCGTCGGAGTTAAAAGTGGAAATACTTTCAATATTTACTCTATCATATCCGTCGTTGTCAGTATATTTTGTCAAAACTGTCATTTCTCTTTTAACACGAAGCATTCGGTTATAGACTGGTCGTAATTCTTTTACGAGTGCGGACTCCTTTAGTAGTGCGCCCAATTCCCCTATTGTTGGAATTGTTTCAATACGCTGTAATTGTTGGCTAATGTTCATTTCTTTTGTAGAATTTTTGGCGCTCGTAAAATGTGACAGTACCCGATTTCGAATGTTTGTGCTTTTACCCACATACAAAGGGGTATTGTACTCATCGTAGAAGATATATACGCCTGAACTTTCGGGAAGATTGTCTAGTATGGTATTGGATACATGCTTAGGTAGCGACGGTTTTTTGAGAATTGTCGTAACTGCATTGTTAAAAACTTCCGAGGGAAAGTTTTTTGCCGATTGGGAAAAGAACGTAAACATGGCTTTGGAATCGTCGAGCGCTCGGTGCCGACGTTCGATGGGAATCGAAAATCGTTCAATAATGCTTTGCAAATTATGACGTTTGAATGTAGGATACAGCGCGCGTGAAAGTCGAACAGTGCATAAAACAGGACTTGTATACGAAATATCGCATCGCCCCAATTCCTGGCGAATAAAGCCGTAATCGAATTGAGCATTATGAGCAACAAAGATAGACTCTTTTAGAAAATTATGAACATCTGGATAAATCGCTTCAAACGATGGCGCATCTTCAAGGTCTGACGGCGCAATTCCTGTAATGCTTGTTATAAATGGGGAAAGATGTGTTTGTGGATTTATGAGCGACTCATACATTTCTACGATCTCATTGTTTATCACCTTAAGCATTCCGACTTCAATAATTCGATCGTGAGTCACACTCGTTCCGGTAGTTTCAATATCTACAAAGCAAAGGGGTTTATCGAATAACATTGTAGTAGGTAATGGTACAGGAAGTATCTGAAGGGGTCAAGTTCGAGGAGTGTGGGCAGTACAGGACTTGAACCTGTGACCTTTGCAATGTCAATGCAACGCTCTAGCCAACTGAGCTAACCGCCCGATTGGATTATTATATCAAATATTTACTGCACTGAGCGTGCGTTTGAAAGTTCTTGCGACATTGAGTATGCAGTTCCCTTTTTCTTAGACCGTGCAGCAAAAGCGCTACCACGTTTTGCTTTTTTAGTTTCCATGGCAGATAGCCACGTTTTGGCTTCACCAAGTTTAGATGTTAAATTGCGCAACACAAACAAGAACACTTCAAGAATATTTTCAATATACGATCCTTTTTTATTACCTTCGGCAACGCCAGTAATTAATACTTTTTCAATATCCTTAATTTCAGATTGAATTGACTTGTTGTAATTTTGAATAACATCAACCTGTTCTTTTACTTGGGCAAGCAATGAGTCTACTTTTTTCGCATTTTCCACAGTCTCAGCATGATGAATCTGGCTAAATATGGTAAATTCAGTGCGAGGTTGTTTGTTTTCTGGAGCAGGAGGCGCAGAACGTCGTTCGCCATAAGAACGCGCCGCGGTATCTATTTCAAGCGGATTTTTTACAAACTTCGTTTTTTTTGTTCCCAACGTAGGAAAATTCATAAGCCTATATTATACTACAGGACATTAGCTACGTCAAATCACGTCGCTTGAGGTAAGGATATCAAAGGCCGAGCAGATGGTCAAGTGTTTTTTGTCGTTTTATGACCGTTGCGTAAAAATATGCATTCTTTTGTGCCTGTTCCTTAGCTTTTGGATCGGTGATGTTTCCAAACATTGCGGCCAAATCAGATTCCTCGACGGTAATTTTAGCTTCATCACTTATTTTCTCGAGTCCTAGCTCGATTTTATACATATCTTCAATTTCATGCTCAAATTGGGCTTTCATAGCTTCAAGCGAGGTGTTTTTTGAACGTGCATACTCTTCAACCGTCATGCCGATTTGTTTTACGTCGTCAAGTAATTGAGTTAAGCGGCGATTTACTTCGTCTTTCATGATTAAATCAGACATTTCAATGGTAGAATCATGAGCCAATCTGTCAAGAATGGTGTTTAGCATTTTTCGTTTATTTTCTTCTGCTTTATTCTTATCTTCGGGTTTTGCATCTTTGCCGGGAACCCAAATCTCATCTTTTTTCATGTCGCCTTTAACATCTTTTACAATTTTTTTGTAGTCCCCTACTGTTACCACGGGTCGAAGAGCCAATGTAATCTTAATTACCCAATCTTCGCCTTCTTTGCCGTTTACGAGCTCAACGTGGGGTTGTGTGGCAGGAGTTAACGATTCTTTTTTAAGAACCTCTTCGTATGCTACCGGAATTAGTGCACCAATTACTTTTTCGTATACCTTTTCTCGATCAACCTGTTTTGAAGCCATATCCTTAGGAGCTTTTCCTTTGCGGAATCCTTCGACTTCAACTTCAGTAAGGGCTTTATCAAACGTTACGTCGAATTCTTTTTTAATGACATCTTTATCTAAGGTAATCAAAAGTTCAATCGTTCCTTTTCCTAAATCTTTTTTTGTGTATGTTTTCATAAGGGATTATTATAGCAGATGATTTGGGCTTATTCATTGACATCTGGAGTTGGTTCATAGCCAACACAGTGTCCACCAACGCGAGCCACACTTACTGTTTGAATACCGGGACGTGCTTCAAGACAGAAACTCGTTCCATCGAATATTACCGAACTCATTGTTGTATCGCCAATTTTATAAGCATGCACACATTTGTCAGGTCCAAGAGATTGGTTGGGTGGAATAGGAGTTCCTAGTGACGTAATACAAGGTACTTCTGGTGTATTGGCGGCTTCATAGTTTGCAGTTTGATATGTTTGATATACACCAAGACCGATAGTAGCGGCAAGTGCCTTTAGCCCGTGAGCTTTTACAGCATCAATTAGTGCTTGTCTAAAAAGTTGATTGGTTTGCGCATATCTATCGTATCTATTCATACATAGTAGTATACTATATCTATTAAATAAATCAAGACTGTGCTGAAATAGTTCTAAAGCAATAAAATATTGGATCAATATTCACTCTGTCAAGAAGCTTAGAGTATTATAGATAGGCTATTGTATGTATGTTCGTGCTGCATTGAATAAGTCGCATTTAAATGGAGTTGCGAATTTTGTGTGCCCCTGGTGCACTTTCTTTTGAACACTTTTTACCTTGGATAAGCAAGATTATGGTTGCTTATGAGGTTGAATATGTCCCTGAAAAGGATCCTTTTGCACCTAAGGAACACTCTTTCTCTACAGGCTATTATACAAAAAAGGTGAATTAAAAGGGAAGATCAACTTTCAGAACTTTTGCGATTTGTTTTACAATGTTGTATCGTGGCATAGCCTCACCACGCTCGATGCGAGCGTAATAGTTGACTGAAACTTCTGCTTTATCAGCAACCTCTTCTTGAGTAAGATTTGCTTTCATTCTAGCTTGTTTCAATTTTGTTCCTAATCCCTTTGGAATTTGCTTCTCCATATTAAAAGTATACCAAACTAATATAGACTCTCATTTTTTCGACCTATCTTCTTTTATGATACCATTAATTTCTTTCCAGCTAATATCCTGTCTTTTGTAGCGGAGTCTTTTGGCTAGTGAAATTAGTTTTTCAAGAAATTTGTGCAACATTTACTTATATAGGGTAATTTTACTACCCTTTTGCTCTATAACACTAGAGCCATTTATTTCGTAATAGGACTCCTTTTGCTGATTTAATACGCTCTTAAATGAAGCAAAGTATGGTTTATCCTGTAACACATAAATCATACTTACTAAATTAGGCGCGGCCATTTGTTTACCGTCAACAACAAGAAAATTCCTCTGGTTATCTATTCCAATTTCACCTAAGTAATATTTGCCATCAATAACACTCAGTTCAGTTATAAGATTTTTCGATATATACAAGTCTTTCTTAGTCATCGATCTGATATCAATAGCAATCAGCTTGTTCTGCATACTATTTAGGTCAATTTTCACAACACAAAGCACCTCAGACTCGCTTTTAATTACTCCTTTTTCGCACAAAACACCTAGGTCTTGATCTTCAATAAATGTACTTGCACCTCTAACAGTCAATAATTTACTATTTTGATAATCTAAAACGACTTCATGAATCTCTTTTTCTTTTGTTTTGTACTCAAGGTTGTAGACATGCGTCATCTGCTTTTCCGGCTTTACCACTAGAAGATATGGGTAGTGCATCGATAATCTATCTGGATAGGAAAATGTCATTGACTCATCAAAGACATGCAGATTCTGATTCTCGAGATAGACAGTAGTGTTTTTTCTCGATACAGCGAAGAAATAGCCAATAAGAAATACTAAAAGCATTAAAACTACTCCCCATTGGAGTAGTTTTCGCTGATTTTTATCTAAGGGATTAAGTTCAATGTCTTTCATAGTTATTGTATATATTGTAATGGATTTGTAAGTGACCATGAATTACCGTTTTTGAGCCGTATTTCATAATGAAGATGCTCTCCAGTTGCAAATCCAGTCTTTCCCATAATGCCTATGGGAGTACCTGCCTTAATAGTGTCTCCACTATTAACAAATACTTTGCTGAAATGAACAAATATTGCCCGCAGTGAGTTTTCACTATTAATGATCTCCACCGTTTCTCCTCCATACTCATCAATAAAATGGGTCACAGTTCCATTAATCGTTGAAAATATGACAACTTGATGCGTTTCCTTGTATGTTTTACTGTTTTTGTAATATGTATCTGTTGGCACTAGATCGACTCCCGTATGAATTTTTCCAAACTGCAAAAAATAGTTTGGATCAAGAAAATAGGCATTGATTGCAGTGTAACTCATTCCTGATCCTCCAAAGGGATTTTGTACAGGAGTTGAGGTTTCAATAAAACTATCATCGGCTGCAATATTTGAAGGCACGGTTAGGTTTGAGGCTATCTGTTGAAGAAATGTAGAGCTCACTAAGAAAGGCGACATGATAATTGTTCCAATAGTTACAATCATAAATACCCCAAGAAGTAACAGAGAGATCAAACATCCAATTGCAGGCCCTCGCAAACTACTGACAATATTTCCGGCAAGTGGAATTGGTATAACAAGATTGACAACAATCGTAATGAGCGTGTCAATTATGAAGCCAAACGGATCATTTTTGAATGCATGAAGATTAGCTAGTTTCTTCATGGCTTTCAGTTTGTGATGTAAATACTAAGGGTTGCTCATGAGGCAAAACTAATATATTCAGCCGTACATGCTCACCTTCTCGAAATAAAACAACCTCACCAATCTCAAGATGTCCGAGTTGCTGCTTTTCTTCATCGGTCATCGGATAAATAGTTCCGATTTCTGAAAGGGTTGCATATGACTGCTTTAAGAGTATTTTTGTTTCAGAGTTGGTAATAATAGCTTTGCCATACTCATTGTTGAGAAAGTCCTCAACATCCTGAGTGATGGATACCACACCAACATTTCGCTTACGAGCTTGTTTGACCAATTCTCGATAAAATACAGCAACCTCTGGATCAACAAGGAGTTTATGTGCCTCATCAATAAAGAGCATTCGCTTTTTATCATTGTTTTTATTCACCAAATTCCATATGAGTGAAGTCAAAAGATAAATTGCAGGATCCCTTTTCTCATCCTTTTTAAGATCATGCAGATCAAGGACAATGACATCATTTTCAAGCTCAAGTCGACGCGTTGAGTTAAATACCCCTCGCAAACTTCCGGCAGATAATACGCTCAGATCCTTTTGCATAGGACTCCCTGCCAGTAGTTCAAGTAAACTTTCAAAGTTTGGTGAACCTGAGTCATAGAGCTTTATAAGCTTTTCATCAAGTAACGCTCCATCATAGTGTGGGGTTGGAATAAAGAATTTGAAAAACGTCTTAAGTGTGGATATGTGATCAAGAATGTCATTCTCCTGCGAGCTATTAATATAAAACGGGTTAATTCCATTCTCTCGAGAGAATGAGATAACTTCACCTCCAAGTGAGCGTGCCAGATTAACGTATTCTCCCTCAGGATCAATGGCAATAATTTGAATACCTCGCATATAGAGCCTATTCATCAACGTCTTTGACGTTACACTTTTTCCTGATCCTGAAACTCCCAAGATATTGATGTTATTGTTTCGTGAGGTAAACGGATCAATAAACACCAGACTATTGTTGTATGCATTGACTCCCATAAATATGCCTTCTGGGTCATTTAATTGCTTTGATACAAAGGGCATAAGATATGAAGCAGCAGTTGATTGCAAGATTCTATTTTCTTTTACGTGATCAATATTGAATGGTAAAAAGTTCTTAAATGCTTTTTTATGGCCAAACGTATACTGATTAAACGTAATATCCATAGCTCCAGTAATATTTTGAAGCTCTTTTTGTAGATGCGTTAGTTCTGCTTCGTCCTTACCTTCGAGTTGAAGATACAAGGAGTACAAAATACCTTTTTCTGCCTCATGCACCAGTTCGTCAATGAAACTCATAACTTCTTCAATGTTCTTGTCAGTTTGTTGATCGCGAATTTTACCAACCTTTACTCGATCATTTTGTTGCATTTCAAGAACAGAGAGTCTCTGTCGGGCTTTTTTTAGTAGCTCACTGCTTGGAGTTGGTTGAATAAAAACACTTAAAGTAAAGGGAAGCGATGAGGTTAAGAGTCTAAAAAATACATACGGGCTCAAGTAAGCTGGAATATCAGCAAGGTAATAAAATCGTCGATATTTTTCACCTACTTGCAAATGAGAACCGTGCTCTTTCAAATATTCGCTTTTATACGCCTTGGTTCCGTCTCGTTCAACAGCTATTCCATTGTCATCTTTTTCAATAACAAAATGAAAATCTGACTTTCCTGTATTACGGATAGTTTCTTCATATGCCTTAACTTCTTTT
Source organism: uncultured Gammaproteobacteria bacterium (assembly GCA_964413645.1). Lineage (GTDB taxonomy): Bacteria > Patescibacteriota > Microgenomatia > UBA1406 > HO2-37-13b > 2-01-FULL-39-24. Next base: position 24,178 of record CAYPSA010000002.1, on the reverse strand, counting down.
TTGTATTGTCGATCGAGCTTGAACGCTTTTAACGGATTAGAACTTGTAGACTGCTTTGGTTTTTGAATACTGGGCAATTGATTGCTTAGAAATGGCTTTTCTGTAATTACTTCTTGTTGTGCATTCACGATATCCATAAGTCGTCGTATTTCCTCTCTCAGAGCCAATATAAGGGTGCTCTGATGTAGCTTTGGCTCACCATTGAAAAAGTGCTTTTCAATGTCCTTGAGTCCCTTATTTTTCTTTGTGTAATGTTCGTATTCTCTCAGTACTTTATTTAACTCAAAAGTATGCTTTGCCTTACTATCAGAAAGAGTTTTAACCTCCTCACGAAGTTTTCGCCCCATTTGAAAGTTCACAAGTGCAGGCATAAGACCCAACTGTTGTTTTATGACCTTTCCCTTAGTTGTTCGTTTATTAGTGGTTTTCATCGTAGTGTGGTTTGTCCAACTTGTAACAATTGATCATCAACTAGCGGCCGAACCGTAATATTGCATGCAGAAAGAGATGAAGCAAAGCGCATTCCCAAATCTGATACTTTCTTAATAGCTTTAACCTTTTCGTGTGGTTTGTTCGTATCGCAAGTTACTGAAAACACTGCATAGTGACGCATTGCTACAAATGAATGATTAGTTACAAGACCAGAGAGATCATCAATATAATTGCTAATTAATGACTCTCGTTTGGTGTTTGCATTGTTGTAGAGGGAGAAAAAATGTTTTGAGTAGTCTTCAACCTTAGCTCGTTCTTTCCGCACAATAAATTGAACTTGTGAAGGTAGCACATGGATCATTTGTTTAAGTTTGGCAAAGAAATGCTCTCGATCTTGATTGTTAAGAAGGGCAATATCAAATGGTTCTACTTCATACATCTTTATAATCGCGTTTTTTCGCACGATAAGATTATCTTGTATCTGAAAATCAACAAAGTATGGTTCGATATCACTGTGCCTATGCTCTTTTGAACCTGATTTGAACTTGAGTGCTCGTGGTACTATTTTGTAGATTGGTTGATTGTCGATTTTTTGTGTAATAATGCCGATAAAAAATATTTCTGAAACAAGAACGGTCGTGCCAAAAGCTCCCCAGCTAAAAAAATGGAGTACAAAGTGAAAGATAGCAAACACAACGGCTGCAATAATGCCTGCTCCGGCAAGAGCTAATACAGTATCTGTAAAAAATATACTTCTTAACACATGTTCTCTAATATCATCCTTATATATACGTACGCTTCTCATGATTTTTTGTTTTTAGTACTGGGTGAGTACAAACGAATAATATGATCACTACTATCTTTTCCTTGACGCCGTACAACAACACCCTTTATGCCATACGCTTCATTGCGGGCGTGTGACATCTCGAAAAACTGTTGCACTCTCTGAGGTGGGCTTGACTCATTTACGTAGGCATAGTTAATATCTTTACCCTTTCGTTTTGCCTCCTGCATCGCATTAAAATTGTGCGGGTTAGGATTGTCTTTGGTAAATGTTGAAAGATCAATAAACTTATCCTGATCAAGTGTTACTTTTTCAAGGTGACTTTCCTGTACGCCATCTCGTATTGCATCTGATCGAGTTGGGTAGTATGACGTTAGACCGCTTTTGGCGTCATCATGCTTATATGCCTCACCCGAAACTGATACGACACCCTGCTTGTAGTTTTCCATTTGTACATTCATACCTCGATTACCTAAATCCTTAGAAAATCGTGGTCTGCTATCAGTTTGGGGAAGGTTATATAGTCCTCCTTTTGAACTACTACCACCTTGACCTGGATATGACTTATAGCTACTTGGTGCGCCACCTGTAGGAATATCACCTCCATCACTACCAGAACCTCTTTGTTGCCACTTATTTCGTAGTGCACTCCCGGCAATTGTGCTCATACTACCATTTCCACCAAGGAGTCCTCGTTTGAAGTTATCTACCCTTGATTGAACGGGTGAGCTTACAGCACGTGATCCAACTGCTGCCCCCATATTGGTTGAAAAGGCTGTCCAGGTATCACCAAATATGCGAGCAACCAAGACGTTTACCCCTCCGAGGAAAAACAAGAATCCGGTATAAAAGAAAAGCATTCCCACACTGGGACCTTTTGCATTTAAGATGCTGTTAAAAATATCCGTAGCAATAGAGAATCCAAGTACGAATGCTGGTTGTTGGATGAGAAAGGTAAACCAAGACTTAAAATATGTCATCGGGATACCTTGTGTTTTCTCTGACAACATAAAGGGAATGACAAGTGGATAGATGACACCTAGAAATAGTAGTGCTGCAAAGCGTATAACAAACTGAAATCCCAAATACACAAAGCCGAGAAGTAGAAATAGGAAGGTCAAAATAAACAAGAAAATCTGTACGATAAACTTTCCAAGTGAATTAAATATACCTGCCTTGAGTGATATATCAAACGCCGGAATACCAAATTTCTCTGAGCTTTCATTATTCTGAATTCCTTCCTTTGCTTTATCAAGATAATCATCTAAAAATGTCGTAAATTTTTGCGTTGATGAAATCTTAGTGACAAGTAGGTTATTTGCTTGAATGCTATATGACAGAACTGAAGGAACAGTGATGAATAGGATTATGGTTATCAGAAAACGTACGGCAAATGACTTTAGCTCTTGTGCATTATCTGATCCCAACTTTGAAACAGCTATACCTGCTATAACGATTGCAAGTATGGGGAGCGCAATGTGATAAAACATATCGCGGTATTTGGTAATTCCTGGAATCTCTGATTTATCCTTTAGGACGATTTTATCGCCTAAAGGATCGGGTGTATAGAAAATAAAGCCGCCAATAAATGAATCAAAGCCTTGGATAAAACTTTGTAGCAACTCAACGATTGCAGATGGTTGATTGTCAACGGTAAATTCGTTGGTATATTGAGTTTGGGGAGCAGTTGTAGGCGTAGGAGTTGGAGCAGCAAAAGCAGGTAAGGTATTAGTTAGAAATACAATACATATAAGTACACTTAAGATTAACTTCATACATATTTAGTGTTGCTCCTCAGTTTTTAAGCTGATCCGCCTACAAACGTTTTAATGATTTGCGCGAGTGATGCAGCTCCAAAAACCAATAAGCCTCCAACGAGTATGTTAATGATCCATCCTTTAAGTTTTGACTTTCGATCAGTATCATCGCCACTCATGACAAGAAATACACCGAGTGTTGCGATAGCGATTGCCATAGCAGGAAGAGAGTAATATTGAAGCGTTTTAACGATACCCCACAAAAGCTGATCAAGGTTTGCAAATTGCAGTGGTTGAGCACTGTTATATTCTGATGGACCCATAAGTTTTTAGTTTGCGATACTAATTTCTAATAAATCACTAATGTGATTGGGAAGTATATACTATTTGAGTGTAGAAGTCAATATTATATGGGTTGCTTTATATATAATCTGTTTCCTTTCATAATAGGCTTGAATGAAATATTCGATAAAGCTATAAGCTGGTATGAAAGAATGGTTTTAGCCTTACTGCTAAATCAACTCCCATGCTATAATTATCATATGAACCGAAAAAACAAAAGGAAACTTCCTAATACTAAAATATTAGTAGCTGGCTTCTTATTCTTTTTGCTCGTTTTAGTAAACATACTGACCATCATGTGGACAGAGATGGATCAGTTTAATGTATTTCATCGATACGATAAAACCTATTCTGTAATGGACTGGAACTTACCTCATATAGTATCTGAACAAATTGACCAGGATGATAAGGTAGATACAGTTATGTATACCGGTTGTGTTTTTTTAACAACTGTTCCAGCAATAAACATACCAACTAATAAACAATGTAAAAATAATATAGTAGGAAATGGAGAAACAATAGGAATTCAAATGCCTATTCTTTATAAGAAGTTAATTAATACATATGTAGCCCAAAAAGATGACTTATGGGAGATTGTGGTTCATTATGCTGGAGAAACGAAGCTATACAAAATAACTTCTGGCGGAGAACTTTTAGAAGAAAAAACACCAATTACTCTTAAACTCGATTCACTGTTGTATTCACTATCTCATTTGTATACTTTTATATTATGACAACTGGCCCAAATAAACTCGAATTATTTCGACTCCGAAAAATGCAAAAGTTCATATGGATTTCTTTAGTTTTTGCTGGAATCGTAGTCCTCTTCATACTGTATCTTTCTGCACGCCCTATAATTCTTGAGGAATATTGCATGCCCAAAGCAGAGGAAGAGGCAAAAAAGTACTCTAAGTTTTTGGTCGAACCACCACAAGACCTTATTGAGGCATATAAAAATCGGCCTGAAATAATTGATGCAAACTCACAACCTTCTCCCTATTATGTCGAGCTATTGCGTTGTGAATTAAAATTAAGCAAACGCTTATATCCTTTTTTACATCTTTGAACCCATGAAAATAAATCTTAAAACAGCTTTTACAATTTTTTCAGCAGTAGGATTAAGTTATGCATGTCTATTCGTCTTTGGCAACTTAGGAGGGATCCTGGCATATAAGGACTTAGGTGTTTTGCCAGAATTGAAATTGAATTTATTGAAAATCATTTTCTTTACTGCTCTGACTTTAAGCATTTTCTATCTTGTACAAAAGCTTGTGTCGCATGATAAGTACTCGCTCAAGGCACTTTTCTTTATTGGCGTAATCGATCTTGTGATAGTGAGGCATTTAACTTCTATTGGAACATATATAAGCATCGGAGATCTACTCAGAGATACACATGGAATCAATTGGTATGCAATGGATTATGCAGGATGGGCAATAACAATGAGCTTATTTCTTATCTCAATCGTTGGAGCAGTTCTTTTTTTCGTGACCGGCAGGGTTTTTAATAGAAGATTACGTAAATGAAGAAACAAAAACAAGTTAAGTTTCAAAAAGTCGCTCTTTGTATTTTAGGAGTTCTTTTGCTTCTGATTTTCCTACTTATTCACTCTCCCTTAAATGTCTTTGCTGGATGGTTTTTAAGTGGCTATGCGCCAAATCTAAAAGCAATTCCACTGCTAGAAATAGGATTGCCCCGTGATATGGATGGAATTCCCGAGTATCGATCTCCACTCCATTTTGAGGGACATTATGATAAAGATCCTTATATTGATACAATCTTTGCTAAAGACTTCACTCCACAAAAATTCGATCTGGTGGAAAAGGGCATGACTGAATTACAAGTTACAGAGCTTTTAGGAGAACCATATACGCACGATGCATTTGGCTTTAGAAATCCTGACAATATAAATGAAGTGATTATGCCCAATGACTCTCGTGTTGAAGAATGCTGGCGTTATAGTACAGATGGGAAGCTAGGAGAAAATGGTGACACTTCATGGTATAGTTTTCTTGTCTGCTTTAAAGAAAGCAAAGTAAGTGAGAAGCAGGCCAACGAATTTAATGACTAAATCTATGAAACTTACGAAGAAGAATCCATATGTCTTACCTTTGACGATTTATATTGGTGTCAATCTAATTTTCTTTTTCATAAGCTATTTTGCCATAAAGCCCCTTAGTATCTTTATGGAACAATATGTCATTCTTTTTGCAAACGTGCTTGTTTCTCTATTTATTGCCAGAGGACTCAAGATAACGATTACAAAGAAGCTATTATTCATTGTTGCTGGGTCTATTCTAGGTTTAGTAATAGGATTTTTATTAGTCCTGTCAACAATGGCTTTGCCAGGCTCACGGGAACATAATTATGTGATGTATGAAGTATGTATGCCTGCCATGAAGCAGCATTACGGGTTAAAAGAAAATGAAGCATTTCCAGATTCAGGGCAATATGATAAAGAGGGACAGCAGAAGTGGTGGTATCAGCATTCTGAATGTGAGCAAAACTTATGGGATGGAAAGGGACCTGTTTTTTCAGAAAATCCACCCGAGTTTGTTCCAGTAGAGAAATGAGATAGTCGTTAGTATAATTTGACTATGAATAAAAAATATCGTAATCCTGTTTTTATTGCCATCGCTTTAGTAATTGGCCTCGTTGTCGGTTCATATTACGGTCCATTGTTTGCCTCAGATAAATTACCTTCATATTATGGTTGTAATCAAATCGCTAGATGGCATGCTGATATTTTAATGAGGGACTATGGTATTCATGATGGATTTAATACAAGTCCAGAAAATCCCAAGGCTGAATTTAATCAGCGAGCATCAGATATTAATTTAATGATCTTGAATCTTTGTTTCCTACACCCTGATCATCTTGATCCTGCAATCAAACCAATGATTGAGGAGATGTTGAGCAAGCAGTATAGCGAAGAGTCCACTTCTGACTAGTTAAGTGAATCTGATATATCTTTCGATACATTTGGATATTGATAGGGCTATAGTTTACTATGTTCTGACACGTTTTAGGAAACAGACTTTCTGTAATGTACTATCTTTTCCAAACAGTATCAGTAGGGGCAAAATCTACTTGATATGAAGGAATACCTAAAAAAATACCATAGGCTTTAGCATCTTTGTAAAGAATAGGATTATTGAGATCAACCTTAAAGACTTTATCTCGATAGACTATATAGTGAAATATATTGTTCTTAAAATCTGCGTACCAACTATGTTTTTTGTCTAACTCTTCGCTTATTTTCTGTGCTATCTCATCGACCTTTTCTTCTGGTATCTCAATGGAATGAAGTGTCCATTGTTGTATCCAAGGAGTTCGATGCTTTTCTGTTGCTTCTTCTACTTTAGTACTAATAATTTTTATTTCAGCAAGAAAGGAGCTATCCTCAAGACTTTCTTCAATAATAACGCCTGTGTAATTCATACATATAATCATAGCAGAGTTTAAACAGTTTTATTATTATGACTATTGTGTTGTGTTCTTCTGTCCTTTCTTTCCCATTCTATGGGGTTCTTCGAATCTGTCAAAAGGTGGGTATGTAAACCTGTAGAAAAATGACAATAATGACAACGATTATTATTGATGTCATCATTTTTCTGACAGGTATTACAATCCTTTTCCACTGCGTTTGAAAACTTTTGACATCTTCGCTTCACCCCATGCCCCTTTTTTGAAGGACAGAAATAGATCTGTTCTGATTTATCAGTTTTTCATTCGAAAGGAGGTGAATTCTATGATGTTGCTGACACAAGAGCTTCTGGGCAAGTTGCCCACGTTATATGCAAGTGAAAATACCGAGGATCCGATGGTATGGTGTAAGTTTTTTACACCAGATTCCAGTTGGACATGGTATGTGATTGAATATGACGGCAAGGACACGTTCTACGGACTTGTAGACGGGTTTGAACGGGAACTTGGATACTTTAGTCTATCTGAGATTAGTGCAGTTCGTGGGCATTTAGGATTGCCTATTGAACGAGATAGATATTTCAAGCCCTGCCGACTGTCACAGCTACCAAAACCGTAGCTGAGGAAAGAAATCATAGCCGCAGGTGACGAGTGGTTTCGTTGCCTGCGGTTTTTAAACATTATTAATTCATCTAAAGTATATGAAAATTAAGGTAAGTGAGTCAATGAAAAAAGTTACACAACCCGAAGGTATATATAAGTTGCTTTGTGGCTATTTTAAAAATCAGGACGGGGTGGATCGCAAGAAAGAGCATTTCTTCGTAATTCATTTAGATACGAGAAATAATATTAAGTTTCTTGAACTGGTAAGCATTGGGATATTAAATGCGTCACTCGTTCATCCCCGAGAAGTCTTTTGTAGAGCAGTGCGTGAATGTTCTGCCCAAATCATACTTGCGCACAATCATCCATCTGGGGATGTTGAGCCCTCACATGAGGATATTGCTACAACAAGAAGACTTATACAGGCAGGTGAGATACTGGGAATTAAAGTAGTAGATCATATAATCTACACACAAGGCAAATTTTGTAGCCTTGCTGAACAAGGAATCTTGTAAGGAGAACATTATTCTGCCTCTTTCTCCAAAGTAGTTGTAAACGTGTTTGATTTGATACCGTGCTGTGCGACTTGTTCATAGGTTGCAAGACATGTGGGGACATCAATACTTTCATCTTCAAGTAGTTTTTGAATGTGACGAATCAGATACTTGTAAAGTATCTCTGATTGGACAATCAAATAGAGACTTGCAGGCAAATCTGTACCTTCGCCCTCAGTTAGAAATGTCATGTATTGCTCAATTCGTTTACGTACTGCGTAGCGTGGTATTCCTTCGGGAAAGAGCTGATAAAGATTAAAGTGATGCGTGTCATCTTTCCCTGTAAGGATAACAAAGTCGGGGTGAATGTCCCGGATGATGCTGGTAGGTGTGTAATTAGATTGTGTATAGAAGCTATGCGCTGAAGTTTTATTTGAACTGTCCTTGAGATAGTGAATGTAGATGTCTGCAATAAAGAGACAACGATTAATAAATTGCTGTGAGCGGTCTTTTTCCCGGTAAAGTTTTTTTAAATATTCAGGTTGACAATCTGGCTGTGTTTTGAGAAATCGGATGCCATGTTTTGCAATGTAATATTTTGCAGGAACTGAATTTTCTGTCCATGATCGTTTGAATATTCGAGTTATGTATTCTTTTTCTGTTAAGACTTTAAGCCAGAGGTTTATTCGTTTGTATGTTGTGTGGTTTAGGAGCTGCTGAAGTTGTAGTCTGTTGAGGAATCGGAATCTATATAGGAGTAAGAGTATTTCTTTTTGTTTGTTAGTAATATGTGTTTGTAGCATAGTGATAACCCACCTTAATCCTCCCTATTATATAGTATGAGGGAGGAAAGTATATCCCTTTCCTTATTTATAAGGATAAAGAGGAGAAAGAATGTTACGTGATTGTGGCTAATTAGCTAAATTTATTGAAGCATAGGACAGAACCAATTATATGAGCTCTTTGATATGTCGCATCACAGCAACTGCGAAGGCGTTTAGGTTGGAATAATCCTTGTGTACGACTCGCGTAACTCCTCGTAGCTTGGCATCCTCATTGTATGGCGGTGTTGAGGATATTGAAATTATTTTTTCTACACCAAACTTCTCAATATTTAGCACGTGGAAAGAACCAGCTATTTTGCAATCTCTATCCAGCAGGATGATATCGTACTTGTTAGGGTTTTGACTGTTAATTAATTGCTCAACATCTGTGTATTCTGATACTACAGTTACAGGAAATTCGATCTTGTTATCAGATTTCATGAATTCATTCTCAAGGTTTGCAAGTTTGCCCAACAGTACTGATACAGTTTCAAGGTCATCTTCAAGGATAAGAACTCTTTTAAGCTTCATACTACTTTAGCATTGGCCGTGGTTTTGCCCCGTCAGCACGTCCAACATACCCTCCACTTTCAAGTAAGTCAATAATCCGTGCTGCTCGTGCATAACCAATTTGAAGATTTCTTTGCAACATTGCTGGTGAGATTTTACCATCCTTCTGGCCAAGCTTAACTGCTTCCTCAAATAATGGCTCGGCTTCAGTTGGTGATGAAAAAACCTGACGTGGTTTACTGCCCTCAGCCACTCCTACGATACCTTTTGTCTCAAGCACATCAATGAGTCGCGCTGCCCGAGCGTAACCTATATCTAGCCTTCGCTGAAGAAGTGATGCTGAAGCTTTACCAGATTGAGTAACAATTTCTACAGCTCGTTCATAAAATGGATCTAAATCATCTTCATCATAGGTAGGGTTAGTTGTATTCTCGAGATCTTCAACTGAATCTTCAAGTTCATTCTGCTTATTTTTAATTCCTATTACAGAAGTGCTTAGTACTTGAGCAAGCTCTGATATCTCTGTTTTTATTTCATCCAAATGGGTGTTGGTCGATTCAATTCTTCGAGATATTCTAAATAGCGCCTCGACAATTCGAGTTACGAGAAAAACCACTACAACAATACATAAGATAACTATGAAAAGAATTGAAGTAGGCGTCATATTATTACTATAGCACATTTTGAACCTCTATGCCCTTTGTATTAGAAGCCGTTTTTTGATAGAATGAGGCCAAGTAAGGTATTATTTATGATTAATTTAAAACATGGCATTTAATGAAGATACAAGGGTTAAAATTCCAGCCTTAATTCACCTAACTAGGTTGGGCTATAAATATTTTTCACTGAAGGATACAGGTTTTTCCTTTGATCCTGAAACAAATATCATATCTAATGTTCTCACCAAACAAATTGAGGCTCTAAATCCTGAAGTTAGCGAAGATTCCATTGCTCAAGAGCTTACAAATATACGTGAAGAACTCAACTATGATGATCTGGGAAGAGCTTTCTATAATCGCTTGATTGGTGAAGGAGATAGCAGTCTAAGACTCATTGATTGGGATAAGTTCTCCAACAACTTATTTCACGTTACTACTGAGCTTACTAACAAAAATGGTGAAGATGAATTTCGACCCGACATGACAGTGTTTGTCAATGGCTTGCCTCTTGCATTTGTTGAAGTTAAGAAGCCTAATAACCAGGAAGGCATTAAGGCGGAGCGCGATCGGATTCACGCACGCTTTAGGAATGAGAAGTTTCGACGTTTTATCAACGTTACTCAACTTATCGTTTTTACCAACAACATGGAATATGATGACACCGATAGCCACAAATTAATCGGTGCTTTTTATGCAACTACTGCCAAAAACTTCGAAACCACCTTCAATAACTTCCGTGAACAAAAAAGATCTGAGTATATTGACGATATCAAGGAGATTGATGAAAAAATGGAAGATTTTATTTTAAACGATAACAATTGCAGAGTGATCAAACATTCTCCAGAATTTGTTTCGAACAAAGATATCGAAAGCCCAACTAATCGCATTCTTTCCTCATTGTTTAGTAAGAACAGACTTGGAGACATACTTAAGTATGGAATTTGTTATGTAAACGAGGTTGACGAGAATACGGGAAAAGTTTCAATTCATAAACATATTATGAGATATCCTCAGTTTTTCGCGACTAAATCAGTCAAATTAAAACTTGATGAGGGCATGAATAGAGGAGTGGTTTGGCATACTCAAGGTTCAGGTAAAACCGCTCTAGCGTTTTTTAACGTTCATTCGCTTAAAGATTATTTTGCTAAAAAAGGCGTTATACCTAAGTTTTATTTCGTGGTTGATCGACTTGATTTAGCAACCCAAGCAAAAGAAGAATTCAGTAAACGAGGTCTTGCAACACATTCTATTGATAGTAAAGAAGCATTGCTTAGAGATTTTGCGAATAACGCCACGTCTGAAGGCATTACCGTTGTGAATATACATAAATTTCGTGAAGACACTATGACTTTACAAGATAGTGGTTACAACATCGATGTGCAGAAAGTCTTTTTTATCGATGAGGCTCATCGTAGTTATGATCCAAGGGGATCATTTTTAGCAAACCTCTATAACTCAGACAAAGATTCAGTAAAAATTGCCCTTACAGGCACACCATTGATTATTTACAAGGAACATGATGAAAGTGGAGATGTTAAAGACAACTCGCCAAAGGAGGATAGTAAAACTACTCGCAATATTTTTGGTAGCTACATTCACAAATATTATTACAATGATTCAATTCGAGATGGCTACACATTGAAATTGCTTCGAGAGGAAATTGAAACAAGTTATAAGGAACAGATTCGTGGAATTATTAAGGATATCAAGGTTCAAGCTGGTGATATAAGCAAGAGAGAGCTGTACGCTCACGAAAGATTTGTAACTCCAATGCTTCAGTATATTACTGATGACTTTATTAACTCTCGAATTCGATTCGGCGAGAAATCTATCGGAGGTATGATCGTTTGTGATAGCTCTGAACAAGCACGAGAAATGTTTCGAATATTCAATAATACTGTCAACAAGCATCAATTAAAGGCAGCCCTTATTCTCCACGATGAAGACAATAAGGAAATTCGCAAAGCAAAAACCAAAGACTTCAAAGACGGCAAGATAGATTTGTTGTTTGTCTATTCAATGCTGCTCACGGGCTTTGATTCACCTAGACTCAAAAAGCTTTACCTCGGACGCAAGATTCGCGCTCATAATCTTCTGCAAACCCTAACTCGAGTAAACCGCCCTTATAAGAATTTTAAACTTGGTTATGTAGTTGATTTTGCTGACATTTCTGCAGAATTCGAGGTTACCAATCAAGCTTATTTTCGCGAGCTTAAAGAGGAATACAGTGAAAATATTGGTGATGAAGATCCAAACAATATTTTTGGCTCATTGTTTATGAGTAAGGAAGAAATCGACCAGCAGATTGCTGAAATTCAAGCAGCAATTGCTGACTTCACCACTGAGAATTTGGAAACATTTAGTAGTCAGATTTCCGCAGTTGATGACAGGCAACAAATCTTAAAACTCAAGAACGCTCTAGAATCAGCTCGTAACATCTATAATATTGCTCGGCTACTTGGTTATACCGAAATTCTTCAAAAATTGGACTTTAGACTTCTATCGAGATTACTAACGATGGTGAGCGATCGTCTAAAACTACTTAATTTAAAAGAAGCGATGAGTGATATTAATTCACAGGAACTACTAAATACTGCCATCGAAGATGTAGTGTTCACATTTACTAAAACGGGTGAGGAAGAACTGAAACTACTTTCAGAAGATTTACACAATATTGCTAGCAAGGTACGCTCAGAACTGGATAAGAATATTAACAAAAAAGATGCTGAATGGTTAAGTTTATATCAGGCGTTTGTAGAACTACTAAGCAAACACAATATTGATCCTACTGCAGAGAGCATCGACACAATGAGATTCGAATCTGAGAGACTAGATGAGATCTTCGACCAGATACACGAACTTAACCGCAAGAATTCTATGCTGATTGCCAAATTTGGTGGCGACCGCAAGTTTGCAATAGTATTTAAAAATGTTGTACCATCTGGCAGAGTAAGTGATAATATGGCCCTATATAACTTGCTTTGCGATGCAAAGAATAAAATTGATAAACGACTAGATCAAAACCAAAATTTACTCGCCAACCCTGGCTATTTTCGACAAGCTACAGGAGAAGATATTTTGGAAAGTTTTCAAACAGACGGACACAAAATGGATCCTGACATTTTAGGGAATCTTATCTCATACACTACCGATGAATATTTAAGTGAATATCAAGGAATTTAACTATGAACACAACAGATTTTTCAATAATGGCAAAGCAGCTTATCGATGATATCAAGGGCATTTGTGCCAATGTGGGTTTGGGAGGAGATGCTAATGAATACAAAATTGTGACACAGAGTTTTCTGTATAAATTTTTGAATGACAAGTTTTTATTTGAAATTGTGAGGATCAACCCTCAACTAAAATCATACGATGATTTAGAAAAACTTAGTGATAGTGAATATGAATTGCTGATGATCAAGCTTGGAACCAAATCAGCCCATCTCAAACCCGAGCATTTACTTGAATTTCTTTTTAAAAACCAAAATACCGATTATTTTGCAAAGTTGTTTGACAACACCCTAAATGACATAGCCGTTGATAACTCCGATATCTTCTCGGTACATACTGCTGGAAACACAGAAATTCGTCTTTTTGAAGAAGAGCTAATCCAAGATGCTGTCAACGATAAATCTCAACATGATATTGCCGCTAGAAAAATTATTAACAAACTTGCCAATAGCAAGTTTGACTTCACAGGCACATTTTCAGCCGGTTTCGATTTTTTCTCGACTCTCTTTGAATACATGATCAAAGACTACAACAAAGATGGTGGTGGTAAGTATGCCGAATACTATACTCCACACTCGATTGCTAAGATTATGGCAGAGATTCTAGTTGGTGACAGTAAACCAAGCAACGTAACCGCTTATGATCCAGCAGCAGGCTCTGGTACGCTCCTTATGAACATTGCCCATAAAATTGGTCCAGATAAATGTACGATTTACTCGGAAGATATTTCTCAAAAATCATCGAACCTGTTACGGCTCAACCTTATCTTGAACAACCTCAGCCACTCAATTGATCACGTTATACAAGGAAACTCTATTACCGAACCTAAACATGTTGCAAAAAAGTTTGACTTCATCGTCAGTAATCCCCCTTTTAAAATTGATTTCGCCGATGATCACGAAAAAATTTCTAACTTACCAAATGTCAATGAACGTTTTTCTGCAGGTATCCCTAATGTTCCTAAAGCTAAAAAGGACAGTATGGCTATCTATTTACTTTTTATCCAACATATTATTTTCAGCCTTTCTGATACTGGTCGTGCAGCTGTAGTTGTTCCAACTGGTTTTTTAACGGCACAAAGCGGGATTGAGAAAAAAATTAGAGAAATACTAGTCACAAAGAAATGGCTCAAGGGTGTAGTGTCGATGCCATCTAACATTTTTGCTACTACTGGTACCAATGTTTCAGTTATGTTTATAGATAAGGCTATGTCTAGCAAAGTTGTACTGGTTGATGCCTCTAGGCTTGGAACCAAAATAAAGGATGGTAAAAACCAAAAAACGGTTCTTAGCCAAGTAGAAGAACAGAAAATAGTTAATGCTTTTAGTGTTAAGGAGTCCATCGATGATTTTTCTATTGTTGTAAGCTTCGATGAGATTAGTAAAAAAAACTTTAGTTTCAGTGCTGGACAATACTTTGAGATTAGGATTGAGTATGTGGACATTACAAAGGAAGATTATGCACAGCAGATAAGTGAGTATACGGAGAGGTTGTCAGATTACTTTGACCAATCGAGATCATTGGAGCAAAAGATTATCCAGAATATGGATAGGTTAAAAATTGATGAACAAAATGGACATAACTAATCTTAGTGAGGCTCTGGATAAGATAATTGATTACAGGGGGAAGACCCCAAAAAAACTTGGTGGGAAGTGGAGTAATGAAGGCTACCGTGCTTTATCAGCGTTAAATGTAAAATCCTCAGGACTAGAAAAACTAGATCAGATTAAGTTTGTAGACAGTACGTTATACAAAAAGTGGATGACGGATGAAGTTAGAAGGGGCGATATACTTTTAACTTCTGAGGCGCCTGCTGGACAGGTATATTATTGGGATTCTAATGAAAAAATTGTACTTAGTCAAAGATTATTCGCACTTCGCGTTAACGAAAAATTCGACGCAAAATATTTGTCTTACTATTTAAAATCTAGTACGGGTCAAAAAGCTATATTAGATAAGATTTCTGGATCTACAGTATCAGGGATTTCTGCAAAGATGTTTGATTACATACCGGTAATAAAACCTGAACTACCAGTTCAGAAGTCGATAGGTAATGTGCTATCGGTTCTTGACTCCAAAATTGAAGTCAACAATAAAATCAATGCTGAGTTAGAAGCAATGGCTAACCTGGTTTATAACTACTGGTTTATACAATTTGATTTTCCCGATAAAGAAGGTAATCCCTACAAATCAAGTGGTGGGAAAATGGTGTGGCATGAAGAATTAAAACGAGAAATTCCACAAGGGTGGGATGTTAAGGAATTAGGTGAGGAAATTGAGGTTCAAAGAGGCCTTTCCTACACAAGCAATGAGATCAAAGATCGAGGCATTCCAATGATTAATCTTAATTCGTTCAATTTAAATGGAACATATAAACATGATGGTGTAAAACCATACTCTGGTAAATATACTACGAAGAATATAGCTAATCCAGGCGATCTTCTAATTGCTGCTACTGATGTAACTAGAAATGCTGACATTATTGGAAAAGCTATCTTAGTTCCTGACTATTATGATGATGACTTAGTGTTTTCAATGGATATTGCAAAAATTATGTCAATTAATATTCCAGCTTCTTTTCTTATGCAACTTTTCAATTCTAAGCATTATCACAACTATATAAAGTGGTATGCAACTGGAACATTGGTACTGCATCTTAATTTAGATGGTGTAAAAAGATACAAAACTGAGATCCCACCAGTCAGTTTATTAGAAAGATTTGATACGCTATACACGGAAATAGGAAATAGAATTTATAAAACAGCTGAAGAAAATCAAAAAATTGCTGAACTTCGTGACTGGCTTTTACCATTGTTAATGAATGGGCAAGTGACTATAAGAAACTAACATGAAATCATTTAAAGACATTGCCTACCAAATTTTAACCGAAGCTGGGAAGCCACTTCATTATCGTGAAATAACTGAAATTGCGCAGGATACTGGATTGTTAAATACTCAGGGTAAAACACCATGGGCAACGATGAATGCCCAGCTCTCGATGGACATTGTGAATAAAGGCGCTTCTTCCCTTTTCCTTCGTACTGACCCTGGATTCTTTGGGTTGAATTCTAACTTGACTGTTAGTCAAACTATACAGGGTAAAGCAAGAATTATTAGACATGATGTGAACAAAGATCTTTCATCGAAGCAAAAAGGAGACATTGGAGAGGCTCGAATAGCTGAATTGATTACACTTTATGGTGATGAGGGCCTGAGTTGTTATCAGCCCATGAGTGATGATGAAGGATTGGATTTAATTGTAAAAAGAAGAGGTGGTTTGGATGTTGTATATGTCCAAGTCAAAACAACATACGGTTATAAGGATCGAGGGTTTGTTTCGACAGTTAAGGAAAAAAACATATTTAACAAAGCAAGAATGTTGATTGTGTTTGCCTATTTTGATCTATCTGAGGGAGATTTATTTCCAAATTTATTTTGCATTCCTGCCCCTGATTTCCTTCGATTAACGTCTAACGAAAAAAAGAATACTACTGACAGAGTATTTACAGTGGGTCTTACTAACCCAGATAAATCAAAATATGCTGAATTTATGATTGAGAAAAGAGAACTTGCTAATAGGATTTTAGAAATTATGGGAAAGCTGTAAATATGAAGCAAAATAACAACTTACATGAAAATAAAATAATGAAACTTGACTCAGGATTAACAGGCATTGCTGGTGAATATCTGGTCGCTGGAGAATTGTCTAGAAGAGGTATTGTTGCCTCAATTACACTAAGGAATACAAGAGGCATTGATATAGTGGCTACAAACAAAGATGCCAGTAAATCTATTGGCATTCAGGTAAAAGCAAGCTCAGGAAGTCAAAGGAGTTGGATATTAAACAAAAAAGGTGAAGATTTTTATTCTGAAACTTTATTTTACGTGTTTGTAAATTTAAAAGGTAACGACGAGCGACCAGATTTTTTTATTGTTCCAAGTAAGATGGTTGCTGACCACATAAAACACAAGCATGCAGAGTGGCTAAGCAGGCCGTCAAGAAAAGGCACTCCCCATCAAGATTCAACGATGAGAAAGTTTACAGATAGTGAAAGTAAGTATTTAGAACGATGGGATATTCTAAATCTGGACTAATTTTCTAACATTAAATAACTTAACATATGTCCCAATACTACAATCCACAACGAAGCAGCAATTCGTTATACAATCCTAAATCTGCTGAGCCATTTAAAATAAGTAGATCTAAAATTGATCTTTTTCTAGAGTGTCAATTGTGTTTCTACATGGATCGTCGACTTGGCACAGGAAGACCTCCAGGATTTCCTTTTGCTCTCAACAGTGCAGTTGATCATCTTCTCAAGCTTGAGTTTGACATCCATAGAATGAATGGCGATACCCATCCGTTGATAAGCAAATATGGCGTAGACGCTCGCCCTGTAGCGCATGATGATCTAAACGAATGGCGAGAGAACTTCAAGGGGGTTCAATTTCACCACAAACCAACGAACCTCATAATCACCGGTGCAATTGATGACCTATGGATTAATTCAAAAGATGAATACATAGTGGTTGATTACAAGTCTACTAGCAAAAATGAAGATATAGTTGAGCTAGATAAAGACTGGCAGGATGGATATAAAAGACAGATGGAGGTCTATCAATGGCTACTTCGACAAAAGGGCTACACTGTCAGCAGTACCGGGTACTTTGTCTATTGCAATGGAAAGACAGACGCTAAGGCATTTGATGGCCGGCTCGAATTTGATATTACTCTTATTCCATATGAAGGTTCCACTAATTGGATCGATAAAGTTGTGTTAAACATTAAAGATTGTCTCGATCGTGAAGACTTGCCCCCATCAAGCCCAGACTGCGATTATTGCAGATATCGAGCTACAATTAAACAACATGAGTCAAAATTTTAATCATGCGTCGTTTTAGAAATAATTATTCGTTTTTACACCGCTTTTTCAACGTCCTTCGTATACTAGTGATCTTAGGCATCTTTATATGGGCATATGTGTTAATTTCTAATCTTAAGCAGCAAAACAATTCCTTAAGCGAAAGATTAGATCAAATCGAAAACAAACTTGGTGGATCTTCAAAAATAACGTGTAATGAGAATGAGTCTATAAAGAAAGCCCGACTGTCAGTTGTGCGGGTTGTGGGAGGAGAAGCTGAAGGCTCAGGGTTTGCGCTCAATTTTATCCAAGACACAATCATCACTAACTTTCATGTAATAGAATTTGAACCGAGTCCAAAGGTTATATTTCCTGACAATTCATTCACTACTGCAACTATTATTCTTGCAGATAAAGATGCGGACATTGCTGTTCTAAAAATTGATAAGCCAGTACCAAAACTTTCAGTTGGTTCATCTAATGGTCTCACTCCTCCGTCCTCAGTATTTGCCCTTGGATACCCGCTTGGCGGAGTACTTATTGGAGAAACATCAGTTGTAAAGGGTTCATATTCTGCACGAAGAAATGCAAAGGATATTGATGTTTCCTACATTCAGACAGATGCAACATATAACGGTGGAATGAGTGGTGGACCTATGATTGATGAGTGTGGATACGTTGTGGGAATGACAACTGCAGGAACAGGCGGATTAGGGCTTGGAATCTCGATCGAGACACTGAAGGAAAAAATTATTCAGATGAAGTTAGCATCTGATCCTTTACACGATATTGCACGTATAGATTTCCAACCGAACAAAAGTCCTCTTGACGCGGTATCTTCATTTTATAACTACCTAAAGATTAGAAAGCTAGAGAGTGCATTTGCACTATTATCAGACAATTTTATTAAGGGCGGGAGCTTTGCTCAATGGAAAAAAGGGTATCAACCACTTTTGGATACAACGGTAATCAAGATCGAAACGGATAAAACTAGAGATAATGTGGTAAATGTGAAATTATCAACTAAGAATTTGATTGATGATGAGATTCAGTATAAGTATTTTGAGGGGTGGTGGGAGGTCAAGAAAGTTGAGGGCAATCTTATGCTTTGGCAGCCAAAGATTCGAGAAATTGATGAACCTGATTATCTATGGTTTTATGAATAGTAAATATCATGAATATGTATGGTAAAAATGTCTAATCTGATAAACTCAGCCCAGGTTTATTCATTATTAACACGCTGTCACCCTGCTAATTACTGTTCATTTACACACAGGGGGTATACCTTTTCGTTCAAATTACTTAACTACGAGGAGAGAACCGAAAAACTACAAAAAAGACTTAATAGCCACCGCATCAATTTCACCCCACCGGACTTTATTAACTACGTTTTTAGAGCTGTACGGGGATGTAATTATGTTGTTTTTCAAGGTGCTATAGAGAATCATTTTATTCAATTTAATCTAGTGGACAACAGAATTGAATTGGACTTTCCTATTACATCTGAAAATTATCTTATAAAACATTTAAAAACCGTTCGCCAACTCCTTGAAAGTTTCAATTTCACCTATACAAACAAAGAACTAAAACCCATGACATATGTCTATAATGTTGATGAAGGTGATGATCTACATTGTCTCAATGCAAATTTTGATTGTGACATTGATATGGCAACTCAATTTATAGTCAAAGTATTTCAGAATTTGTTTGAAGGCGACATCTCACTTATTTTTGTGAAATTGGGGTAAATCAAAAGGCTAGATTTTTATTCGACCTGGCTTACTATTATCAATATCTAAAACAGGCTTCTGTACCTTTAAGTTCTCGTTTGGTTTTTGCACTTTTTTCGTTATACTTCCATATAATTCTTGAGAGCTTTTTATTACAGATTGACTTATGGCTCCCTTTTCCTCAATTGCAAAATCATCGATAGCACCAGTAAAGGCATTTTGAGGTTCGATAGCATTTATTTTCATATAGAAGTGATAGGATGGCAAATTTGATATTTCATGCTTCTCGACTTGTGGAGCAAATAATGGCAAAATCATAACTTCGTCTGAAGGATTGCTGGTTCTGAAAGAAATGACACTTCCTACATTTGCAAGAATGACCTTAAACAAATCCTTATCCTCAATTTGTGAAATTGTTTGATGAGCGAGGATGGTATTGAGTCGATATTTTCTAGCTTCGGATAGTATCTGTGCAAATGATGGAGTGGCGAAGTTTTGAAATTCGTCAATATATAGGAAAAAGTCTGTACGCCTGTCTTGTGGAATATCTACTCGCTTGAGTGCTGCTAATTGTATTTTGGCGACAATCAAACTTCCAAGGAATGAAGAAGTATCCTCACCTATTTTTCCCTTTGACAGATCACACAATAAAATCTTTTTAGTATTCATAATATCTGCAAAGTTAAGTTTTGATTCTTCTTGTGTCAGAATATTCCTTGTCATGGAGGTAGTTAAGAATCGTCCGAGCTTGTTGGTAATTGGTGATATTTGTTCCGCTTTCTGAAAACTGCCAAGTTTGCCAAACTCATCATTCCAAAAATCTTTTAATACTCCTTTTGGAAGACTTGCTACCGTCTTTTTTCTGAAATCTTTATTCGTGAGAAGTCTATAGACCGTTAATAATGTAGGCTTTTCAAGTTCAAGTGCAGTCAGTACTGCGTTTCTCAGTATATGTTCCATCCGTGGGCCTGAATAGCGGAGAGGATATAGTTTTTGAAAGATAGAGATCATGCTTGAAGCAATTAAGTCCTTCTCTCGTTGTGTTTCAACTTCGTTTAATCCCTGCTGTAATTCCAGCATATTTAATCCAACAGGTTTTTCAATATCGTACGGATTGAAATACACAACATCTTTTATTCTCTCCTCTGGAATGACTCCGAGTAGCTTTTGAATTAAATCCCCATGTGGGTCAATGATAGCTACACCACTACCTTTTAAAAGGTCATGATGGATCATGTGTAAAAGAGCGGTTGTCTTTCCGGTACCAGTAGCTCCGATAATGTACATATGTCGTCTGCGTTCTTCAAGTGTTAAACCTATGGGTACGGTGGTTTCTCCATAGGTATTATGAGCAAATACCATGTCAAGGTGGTTGGATGAGCTTTTTAAAGGTAGTGGTGAGGGTAGCATTGGACTCTTTACATTAATAAGATCCTCAGTTTTGGTGGTTGATGTGTACGGGAGATGATACAGTGAAGAAAGCTCTGAAACAGAAAGAATAATGTTTGCTTTTAATGATAGTTGTCTACTTCTCAATATAAAATATCGAGCTCTGTTGATGATGTGGCTATTAATAAGTGAAAGAAAAGAGCGCTGTATCTGCAATGATTGATATGATGTGGAAAATGTATCAAATGAGGATTTAAGTCCTTTTATCCGACTTACTGCACTCTGTTTATTTTCTACTAAAACAAACAGTCGCATTGTTACCTCAAACAATGGTTCACTGATTTTATTATCTATTGATTGATAGAGCTCTTTTTTAGATATGCTAAGTTCGTGTATTCTTTTTTGTTTTCCTGAGCCAAATACTTTTGTAAGCACAAAAAACACATTGTGTAGAAATCCCTTGTAGAGATCACTCGATATGTCCTGATCTGATAACATTTTTTGCTTCAGGCTTTGAATGTGAGAGTACACGCTATTGTGTGTATGCTTAAGAACAGGAGTACAAATAAAGTGGAGTGAAATCATTTCATTGTGTGCAAGTTTCGTCATGTGAGCTGTTACATATGCAATTGGGTCATAATCAATAAGCTGTGATTGCTCTTGCAGAGGAAATATAAACGACCTCTTCAGCTTTAACTGTCTCAATGAGAGAAAACCTTTCTCATCTAGTTTAGTCTTAAAATAATCACCTATTTCATTTACTTCAATACCAGGAAGATACCCGAGAAGACTTTTTTTGATAAGTGACATATCGCCACTAGCAACACGGAGGATATATCTTATCCCCGACTCTTTTGTTGAAACGAGCTCGCAACTAATCGTTTGCTTTATTCCAACAAGACGCTCAAGTATTGAAGCAGGGCGATCTAGTGAATGTAGTATTGTAAAGAGTTGCTTTGTTGAGAAGGCGCTTTGTTGTGCTTTATAAGTTGGTTTCACTTCAAGAAAAACATATGAACCCTTAAACATTCTATATAGCCGAAAAAGTGTCTGTAAAAGTAATAGTGATAGATAACCTAAGCCTGCAATAAGTAATAGCTGCACAAAACGAGCAAGAAATGTTATTGAAAACAACGGGGAAAGATATGATGGAAATTCTTGTGAAAGATTACTTAAAATCATTTGAGTATCCATATTGATTAGGGCTGTTACGATAGCCCAAATAAGGCTGAAGTATATCAAAAAAGGTCAATGAAGTAAAGCTATGGGCATATTAGAGTTAAATAACCAGCCAATATTTTCCCCTTGACAACTATCCCGTTCGAGATATATACTATCTCTATCGAGATAGTTGTTTTTTCAATATGTATCAACCACAGTTAACACAACATCAACATCAAGCCCTTAACCACGCTGCAAAGTCTATCTTTTCTCAGGATATGCAAGATAGCGTATTACTCCGTACCCGAAAAAATCTTGGAGAGATATCAAAAGCTTTATCAGATGATCAGGTGGAGACAATTATAACCGAGTTTCAGTTTTTGATTGGCAGTTGGTTGGATGAATATGAAAAAGAACTTTTTAATGGAATGACTTTAAGGGAAGTTGTAAACAATGAATGATAATGGAAATAAATACAGGTACTAAGCGTGCAGTAATTTATCTGCGGGTATCAACTGAGGAGCAAGTAGATAATTTTTCTTTAGAAACACAAGAAAGAATTTGCGTACAAGAGGCAGAGCGTCGCGGAATGGAAGTTGTTCAAATTTTCAAGGAAGAAGGCAGATCAGCAAAGAATATTGTCGGAAGGCCAGTGCTTGTAGAATTAATTGATTATTGCCGTAAAAACAAGAGAACACTTGATGCTTTTATTGTTTATCGGCTTGACCGAGTATCTCGACAACTTCAAGATTATTTAGCAATCAGAAAAAAATTAGCGGACTACGGTATTGACATCATATCAGCATCAGAACCAACGGGGAATAGTCCTACAGAGAAATTTATTGAATCTATGCTTGCGAGCTTTGCTCAAATGGATAATGATGTGCGAAGTGAACGCACAAAAAATGGGCTCAAAGCCCGATTTATGGCAGGTCTTACCAGTGGAATACCGCCATTAGGTTATATGACGCAAAACGGATATGTAGTTAAAGATCCAAAAACATGGGATAAAGTAAAGGAAGCATGGGACTTGATGGCGACTGGAACTAAAACGCTCCAAGAAATGGCCACCCTCATGAATGAATGGGGCTTAAGACGTAATCATGGAAAATCAAGTTATATAATGCGCCGACAAGCAATTGGCAGAATGTTTAGAAGCAAATATTATATGGGCATATTAACTTCTCGTAGGTATCCTGAGGAAGTTCGAGCTCAGCATATTCCGATGGTAAGTGAAGCTCAATTTTATAAAGTTCAAGCAATCATCGATGGAAGAAATACAAATATTAATGTTCCTATTGCACGAAGAAATTTGGATAATACCGAATTTCCTTTAAGAAGGCTCGTTAAATGCTACTTGTGCGGTGAACCCGTAACTGCAGGATGGAGCAAGGGCAAAAAAATGAGATATGCGTATTATAGGTGTCAAAAGGGCTGTCCTGTTCGCTCAATTCCAGCAGATGCACTTCATGAGGTTGCATCCCAATACTTATCTAGTATAAGTCCCACCAAGGAGGGCTTAAACGCCTTCATAGCACTATTACGACGCACATACTATGAAAGGGTCGCCCAGCTTCAAAAACGTCGAGATGAGGCGGATGTAGAGCTTAAGAGGCTTAAGGAACTTCGCCAATCATTAATTCAGAAGAATCTCAACGGAACCTTTACCGACGAGATTTTTAAAGAGCAAAATAAACTTATAGAAGATCAAATTGCAAATCTTCAGATAGCCAAGGATGATGTGCTGCTTGCAAAATACAATCTAGAGGCAATTGTGAAATTCATGAGAGATAAGTTTGCAAACCTTGGTGTGACGTACCAAATGTCTACTCTAGGCCAACTTCGCGTTTTACTGTGTTCAATAAGTCCTTCTGGAATGGTTTGGAGCTATCCAGGCTTCTTGAACACCAAGATTAGCCCGATATATCAGTCTATTCGCATGTTTGAGACAGAGGTTGTCTCGTCAGGTGC
>CAYPSA010000001.1:0-230329 GCA_964413645.1 uncultured Gammaproteobacteria bacterium | reverse complement strand
GTCTTGAGGAGGCTGTGCCGCAAGGCGTGGAGGTTCAAGTCCTCTCTCGGGCACCATTGTTTGCATTCTATAAGCCTATAGGGTATAATTCATCGCTTATGGAAAGACGGAGCCTTATAAAATATTCAAGGCATGCGGCTCTTGCTCTTAATCTTGGATTAGGTATCATAGGTGTGAGTGGACATGCAGATGCAAGAGGACTATCCGGAATGCATGATCCTGCTAGAACTGATAGAACTGAAGAGCCAGCAGGTGCGAGAGAAGACTCTGGAATGCAAGAACCTGTCAATCCCATGCCTTTACAACCAATATATGTGGCCGGAGAAGATACTGCCTCACAAGAGTTCCGTGGTTGCGATGCTTTGAAGGTTTATGGTGCCGGTGACGATCCTTCTGATCAAAAAATTGATGTTAATGGTGCTTTTTTTGTATCTGCTGGTAATACTGATTTCGTTGAAGTCAGTAGAAGCCCGGATGAAGTTAATTATTTACTTGTTCAAAGTGTATCGAACGCTCGCCGAAAAGTTGTTCCTGTGTCTGAACTTAAACATGCACGTGATGAGACTGGTGAATTTGTCAGGCTCACGGAACATTTTATAGATCTTAACGACCACAGATTAGCATACGGAGGAGGAGCGGCAGTAATAAAAGGGAATGAAACTGCCGAAGGTAGCGTTGTTCTCCTTACCACGGTTAGAAAAGTAGCATTCGAGGCGAATTTGCCTAAGAATGAGACAGTCGATAATGTTTGCGACGCGCCTGAGTATGAATTAACGTTCTTTCAGAAATTTACAAATCCTAATACTGGAAAACCTGAACTGATTGAAGTTGGACGTATGCCAACAGGATTTGGACTAGTTGGGAAAATGCAGTATGATCATGTAACCAAACAGCTTTTCGGTTTGTCGCATAATAGGCGAAGTGGAAACGGTAAAACATGTGACGATGGAATGTCATTTGTACGTTATCAACTTACTGATGATAATGGACAATACTCATTGCAAGAACAGCTTTCAATAAAACTGAATTTACCAGCTGATACATATACGGGAGTTTCTGATGTGCGTGTTACAGCGCTTAATAGAGTCGCTGGTGACAGCTTTATAGTGGCAAATGGAACTTCAAATGCCATTCTCATAAATAGTGAAACTGGAAAACAAGAAATGCTCACCATGTCTAATGGATCAAACATTCGCGCTATTGCGTATGATGAAAGTTTGAAACTATATATAGTTTCAGGTGACAAGACAGTAGCCACTGCCAGGTTAAATGGCACTGTACTTGATACTCTTCATGAACTTAAAACAAGTCCCACGATTCCCCAGGAAGAAATACTTGGAACAGGAATACTTGAACTTGTTAATGAAGGAACTTATGTAGCACCTGCATCTGTAGGCTTTGCTGACTTTATTAAATTCAGAATTGATAAAGATGGAAATTTTGTAGATCTCGAATTCCAAATAGTTTGTAATAAAACCGTTGGTGATAATCCTGAGCTAAGTTTGCCAGCTTTTGTGGCTTCAGCATACAGAAGCAAGCCTTTAGAAGCAACACCTACTTCAGAACCAACTCGAACTGCAACTAATACAGAAACACCACTTCCAACGGAAACACGAACACCAAATCCCACAATAACACGCTGGCCTATTGAAGTAACTCCTACCCGAAAGTCTGCTACGGGAACAGGAACGCCAAAGGCAAAAGAAACACAAACACCAGAACCAAAAGAAACACAAACGCCAAAGCCAAAATGGACCAAAACGCCACAACCTTCTTATCGAACAACAGCATTCTTACCATTCATTTTAAAATCAGGGCGTGCACGAGGGCGATAATGCGTTATAATATACTATAACGATTGGTCGCTTAGCTCAGTTGGTTAGAGCACTGCGTTTACATCGCAGGTGTCAGGGGTTCGAGTCCCTTAGCGACCACATGAAACGAGTATTCGTTCCAACACTCATACTTATATTAATTGTAAGTATATTCATTTTTCACTCGACACAGCAATTTGACGGGTATCCACGAAAACAGGCACGCATCAATACTCACCGGTTAACGTTAATACTCGCCAATACAGAGCAGCGAAAAAATATCGGCTTGTCGGGAAGCAAACCACTCAAAGACTATGAGGGAATGCTTTTTCAATTCCCCACTATTGGTCGATATGGATTTTGGATGAAGGATATGAACTACTCTCTTGATTTTATATATCTACGTGATAATGTAGTTGTAGAGCTTACGGAGAATGTATCTCCAGATACTTTTCCTTCAGTAATTATTCCGAAAAATGAATTCAATGCAGTGATTGAAGTTGCGGCTGGAATAGCTGAGAAAAAAAACATTAACATTGGTGATAAATTAGTATATAATTAATTGTTCCTACAAAGAACATGCCTATGCATTTTGATTTACAAGCAATTTTGCCAACAATTGGCTATATAGGAATATTTGCAATTATATTTGCTGAATCAGGTTTATTTTTTGGATTCTTCTTACCCGGTGATAGCTTGCTTTTTACCGCAGGATTTTTAGCTTCCCAAGAAATCTTCGATATTCACATACTTGCAGTGGTTTGTTTCATAGCAGCAGTTCTAGGCGACAGTATTGGATACGCATTTGGTACTCGAGTCGGAAAAAAGCTATTTCATAAAACCGATTCTTTTTTCTTTCATAAAGATAATTTAGAGCGAGCGAATATTTTCTATAGAAAACATGGTAAAAAAACCATTATTTTAGCTCGTTTTATGCCTATCATCCGTACTTTTGCACCAATTGTTGCTGGTATTGGTGATATGGATTACAGAACGTTTATAAGCTACAACATTATCGGTGGGATTTTATGGGCAATGGGTCTTACATATGGAGGCTATTTCTTAGGAAGTCTTATTCCCAATGTTGACAAATACCTGCTTCCAATTATTATAGGAATTGTATTTCTTTCAATTTCACCTGGAATATATCATGTTATTAAAGATCCAGATAGTAGAAAGAAGATCGTGGCTTTCTTACTTCGAAAGTAACTCACTTCGACCATCATTTTGATATAATATAACCAGTCAGATTGTCACGCCGGGGTGGTGGAATGGTAGACACGCAGGACTTAAAATCCTGTGACCTCAACAGTCGTGAGGGTTCGATCCCCTCCCCCGGCACCAACTGTTTTTGCCGACTTAGCTCAGTGGTAGAGCAATGCTTTTGTAAAGCATGGGTCCGGGGTTCAAATCCCCGAGTCGGCTCCCAACTAAACGAGGACGGGCCCTGATGCATTGTCGATGTAGCTCAGATGGATAGAGCAATTCCCTTCTAAGGAATAGGTCGGGGGTTCGAATCCTCCCATCGACGCATCTTGTTTTTTACTTCTGTTCCCATATAATGAAAGTAACAATATATGGGTCACTTCATGAGCCGACGAGATCGCGGAGAAATTACTGCTGTTTTTGCCACTATTTCTTTGTTAGCAATAATGATTGCTTCAGCTCTAGGTTTACGTGCCACACAAGACATTCGAAAAAAGGCCGCTGGGTGTTCGTACTACTCAAATGCATCAGTAGTAAAGACAGATGGATCTTCTTTAAAAACTTCTGAAAATGGGAATAAAACAATGTCGATTAGAAATGACTTGTATTATCGTGAGAGGCTAGATGGTAATGGAATCTTTTCATTTGGTACGCAAACTTTTAACTTTGGACCATATAAAAAGCCAAGTACAACAGCGACGGTTACCCTTGAAAATCTTGACACTTCTCTTTGGAAAGTTAAATCCACATTCTGTACTCAGCAGCCAGGATCAACCGTAGGGTGTGATTTGGGCGCAAAAGGAATTGGATCAACAAAACTTACTATGCAATACTTCCACATTAACTGTGGAGTGAATATTGCATATGGATGGGTTGTGGAGCCTGCAATGGGCGTTCCGGTAACTACGAATCCGATTCCAACAATAAATGTATTACCAATTTCTCCTACATCAACCAAGGATTATCGACTTCCTCAAGATAGAGTAACACCTACTGTCAGCATCTTTTCATCGCCAACTCCAACATTAAGTATTTATCGTGGATATCTTTGTAATACTCGCTGTAATCCTAATGGTGGGGTAGGACAAACCTCTTTCGGGCAGTCTGAATTGCCTTCAACATGCGCAAGTGGCTATACCTGTGTCAATACCTGTGCGCAAGGAGAAGCCGGATGTGCACCGTCAAACCGAGGAGTATGTCGTGCAGTGAGTTGTCCAAATGATACCTCATGCGGATGTGTAAAAGCTCCAATTCTTACCCCAGACCCATTTGAACCAACCAGTAGGCCAATCGTGCAACCAACCGTAGCTCCTCTTGCACTCCCCTGCTTTTATGACTCCAAAATCTCAGTCGTTGATACATCTGGAAAAACGCTTCCCGTTACCTCACTGGAAGGTCGTCAGAGTCAATGGTCAATAGTTAACGGCAGTGGAGGTACGGTCCAATTTGATTCACATTACGGAAGTATGTCACCACTGAAATGGGGCTTTGACACAATTTCTCCAAACAAGAAAAGTGACGGTTTTGTGCAAACATCTGCCTTTATCCCTGTGTATGTCCCCAACCCAAGCACTAATACTTCATCATTAACGCTACGCACAGATCCAACGTACGAAGTTGTTCAAAAGAAGATAGTACGACACTGTCAGCGAGAATTTGACCAATTAAATGGCGTTGTTCGAGGGTGTTCAGATGTGAATAATCAGGGGCAACTCCGAGGAAGTTACACCGGAATTGTAACGGCTGGAGGCCCCAATGAAATTCCAAATGTCGCCCTACTATGTAACATGCATGTGGATGCTCAGTATGTGGTTCGTAAAAAACCAACCGGTACTGCACGGGTGAATGTACAGCTTTCTGCGGGTGACGACTTAAGCAAAAACATTCCCTTTCTCACCGAGCAAATAAAGGGAGGGCTACATTTATATGATGGACGAAGTACCGTAACCTTTACCGGAAACACAAGTGGAAACGCTGGATTCACAAAAACTGTTGCCGTAACCCAGCCGACCGTAGATATCGCTCTCCCTGTTGGAGGGTACACAGTTTCATATAATTTCCCTTCAGGAGTACTTCCTGTTCGAGAAAAGAATGATGGGTATCGACTAAATTCTCCTCCCATTGATGGAACACAAATAACGGTTACTGAAGGCAATGTGTATACCTACCGAGTTATCTACAATATGAATACATACTATTGTAAAGGCACACGTAACAAAACATCATGTGAATCGTGCAATGGTGGTAAGGTAGATGAAGTTACCAATGGTGCGTGGCCAAATCCAAATGGAAAAACTCTCTGTTGTCCTACTAATAAAGGAGAAATAAAGCCAGGGGATTTCAACTGTCCCAATAATTATGACAGTCGTTGTACACCGGGCTCTACATATTATGGAAATTGCGGACATACCGACCCAGCATCGGGTAAAGTGTGCCCAAAGGGTCAGCGTGCAAAGTATATTTGCCAAGCCAACAACGCGAATAACTTTTGGAACTATCAAGGATGTGTAGAGTCCCCAAGCGGTATGGCGCTATGTGTTGCTCCTACAGCTACAGCTGTCCCAGTTCGAACGAGTCCTAGGCCAATTCCTACAGTAAATAGAATATGTCCGGACTATATTGGACCATTTGGTAGTAATCCTGACCAGCAAATAACACCACCCCCAGAGTGCCCCGTACGCATAGAACCGAAGACATTTAGCGTGTCAATGTTGACAAAATTCGAGCAAGCGAATCCGATTATTCGATTAGAAGCACACTTAAGAGTCGAGAGGGATGGAAGATATTCGGATGTCGAGAAGACTAAAATAATGAATATTCAAAATAACAAAAATTACGTCCATGTTTTTAGAAACTTAGTAGAAGATAGCAAGTCACATTATAGTGTATCTGTTTACGGTTACGATGCAAAGGAAGAAGAACAAAAAATGTACATACTTGAATGTAGAGGGAAAAAAGAAGAAGGTACATATCCATATGAAAATGGTTGTGTAGCATTTGCCCCGGCTGTACTTTCAGTTGTTATTGGAAATAAAGCAGAAGCTCCCACGCCAACTCCTTTTCCGACGGCAATTCTTCCAACACCAACTCCAATATATGCAATTGATAAAGCTAATTGTAAAGCCTTAGGTGGAAATGGTGACCATAATATACTTTTTGTAAATGATGGTCTTTATCAGCAAGACATGGCTTCATTCATTGTTAGTTCCCTATTAAACATTGCTAGAACCAATCTAAATGTTGAAGGTTTACAAGATCACTTATTTTTTTCTGCCTATGAAAATAAAACGGGACCTGATGGAAAGCCGCTTGATTTTCAATGTGAAGAAGGTGATGCAAATGATAAAGGTGGTGGCAAGTTTGTATACTGCAGCAATAATTCCTTGTTCTCGCAAATGCAATCTGTCTGTAATGCTGATACTATTGTGGTTGTGAGCAATAGTGGTACCAGTCGATCAACAGCTTCCTATGCGGAAGGAAGAGTGAGTATGTCGTATGGTGATCCAGAAGCAGTTCCTCACGAATTAGGACATGCAATTGCTGGACTTTATGATGAATACGATCAGTATGATGATGAACAAGCGGATTCCAAAAATCCACCAAATATTGACGAAAATTTTGCGCCTAATTGCACCAGGAATCCACGCTGTAAACAATGGGGTTGTACAAACCCAGCACAATGCTGTATAAAAGGCTGTGGATACGCAAATTGGTATCGCCCTGATTATGGCAGTATCATGAGAAATTCTCGACACGGCTACTTTTTCGCTAAAAAGTTCAATGCACCTTCTATTGATGCTTGGAAAAAAGTCCTTGGAGCAGGAGGCGCTCCTGCCCCTATTCAGAGTCTAGATTCAGCTTTAGAGGTCGAAGATCCAATTTACCACAAAACACTTGAGGTTAATTTTAACCAGACTTTTTCTAATATTTTTACTCGTCCTACATTACAGATAGTAGAGGCCTACCCCGTGCAAACGACGAAAGTAGCAGGAACTCAGTTTGTGTCAATTAATGTGCTTAACGGTGAAAACAAGATTATACACACACAGCAAGTGGCTATTGAGGAAAGTATTTCCCATGTATCCAAGGACGGTAAGCCTGTAATTGAAAAGAAACCAAAAATTATAGTGCATCTTCCCGTGTTTCCTTCTGCGAGTTCAGTTCAAGTAGTTGATCAGGATGGAAAAGAAAAACTGGTTATGAAATTAAGCGATTTCAATATTCCAAAACAGGTTGCTGTTACTCCGAAGAATATGTGTGGTAATAATATTTGCGACAAGGCCATTGGTGAGGACGTTAATAACTGTCAAGCAGATTGTAATATAAAACCATTTAATCGCGATACTATAAACGAGTTCAGAAAGATCAAGACGCAAGACTTAAATGGAGATGGAATAGTTGACTGGGCAGATTACAGAATTCTCGTTAATAAATACGGTCAATCAGGTGAAAATTTAGCCGAGGACATTAACAATGATAAAAGAGTGAATACGCTGGATGCCTCTATAGTTATAGACAGTATGGATTAACTTATTTTCGCTTCACTTCGTATTGATACGGATAGTACAAAAAGTTTGCAGGGGCTTCATCAACTAGAGATTTCTGAAACTGCTGATACACGGCTTTTCGACGGGCAACTTGAATATAATTTCGACCATCCTCAAGCTCTTTATCAATTTTTACATCTTTCAGCTTGGTAATATTTCCTTCATTTTGTGTTGAGTGCCAGAAAAAATACTGATCAGGATCTTGCGGAGGGCTCCATGCAGTTAGTAGTAATTCAAAATCGTCGGGGATGTAAGACAGAATTTTTAGATTTACCTTAATTCCAATTGCTTCAAAATTCTTCTTAAGTTCCTCTGCTAGGGTAATATTCTCATAGAAAGTTGTAAGCGAAAGCGTTGCAGATTCAGATGCGGTTTTCTTTTCAACAATGCCTTGTGCCTTTTCTGGGTCATATGCATACCGTTTCAAATTAGAGTAGTATGCCCACGAAGTGGGTGGAATTGGGCCACTTGCAGGTTGTCCATTCGTTTTTTCAGGTGGAGTTGCATAATTAAGCGCACGTCTAAAATCATTATCTTCCAAAATTCCGGCTTGAGTATTATAAAAAAGCGTCATTATTTGACTATAGTCGACAGATTTTGTTACTGTTGAATTCTTCCATGTTTCAAACACATCTGCGATCGATTTACGAGATGTATTAAAATTTCTAATTTCTCCGCGTTTATACGCATTTACAAGCGCTTTATCATTTGTGTACATTTTATATGTAATAGTTGGAAGATCTTTTTTGTTTGGAATCAAACGCATCTCGGTAATGTTGCCTTTTGATGCCTTATAGCTTTGTCTATCATATACGCCAGCAATTCCAATGAGCGGATACTTAATTAATGGACGTGTTAAATAGATTGGAAACGTAGCAAGTTTTTGGGAAAGATGAAATTCGATAGTCATATCGTCGATAACTTTCATAGTAATACCGTTGAATTTATACCTAATATCATGAGCAGTGAACGGCTTTTTATCGCTCCAATAAAGATTCTTTTTCAAATTGAATCGATATGTTTTTCCATCTTTGCTCATGCTCCATGAATCAATAAGAAGCGGAACGATTTGGCCTTTGTCGTTAATATTGATGAGCGGATTTGAAATATGTGCTGCAATTTCTGATGGAGGAGATTGTACTTGGTATTCACCTACCATACCAATGATCTCTTTTTGGGTGAATAGTGATGCATCAATGACTGGATAGAAATTGATAATAGAAAAAATTAGAAAAAAGCTGCCGATGGCGCTTATAATCATGAAGCGAGCATTCTTGCCTAAAAATGCTCGAATGAGCCAATAGTAGTATCGAATCTTTTTATTCACAAGCTTACGAAACCAAGTTAATCACTGAAACAATAAAGAAGAGTACAATCAAAACAACGGTTAATTGGAGTGTAACTTTTTCAATTCCACGACGTGTTTGGAAGAATTCTCCTCCGCCACCCCATGCACTTCCGAGCCCAGCGCCGCGGCCTTGCATAAGAATAAGCACTGTTATAAGTAGACTTAAAATGATTGTTGCGATAAGTAACATAGGCTTAATTATACACCATTTTTTTGTTCCGTAGAAGTAAATGGTATTTTTTTGCGAAACGATGTGATTCGTCGCGGATTTCTTGAATTATTCTAAAAAAAGTTGAATTACGTCTATATAAAGCTGGCGAAATACGTCCTGCAACTTTAAAAAGTCGGTCAGGGTGTTTTGCTATGCCAATCATGGGAATAGAAATCTGTAATTCTTCAAGTATTTTGCGAGTAGCTCGTAGTTGCGGGGGTCCTCCGTCGATAACAAGCAAATCGGGACGCTGCCATTTACTTTGATTAAATCGACGGGTTAAAACTTCCTGAAGCATTGCAAAATCCGAAATCCCCTGTACAGTTCTAATTTTGAAACGTCTGTATTCCTTTTTCTCTATTCCCCCATCTTGAAAAACAACCATTGATGCAGTGGCGTCTTTCCCGAATAGATTACTAATGTCGTAACATTCGATCCTAAAGCTCGTCGAGATTTGTGAGGCGGCAAAATTTGCTAGCATAAACTCTTCTATTGCCGTCCTAATGCTGGCCTTATTGGTAATACGAATGTCGTCCCAAGACGAAAAGGAGCGTGTATGGAGTAAATTCTCGAGAAGTAATAGTTTGTCACGGATTACTAAAGCTTTTTCATAATTTTCTTTCTGAGTTTCAATAAGAAGATCTTTTTCTAAATGCTTGAGCACGAAGGATGAGTTTCCATCAAAAATTTTTACAATTAATTTAATGTTGTGTAAATACTGTTGATGAAGAACTTTTTTGAGTGTTTGATCTTCCAGGCGATCAACAGCCGAAGGACATGGATTGCAAAGCCCAATTTTAGAGTAAAAACATCCGGTTCTTCCTAGTTTTTTTTGGGTACAAAATGATACTATTTTTCGTATATGTGAAAGAAGTGATCGGGTTAAGCGATTTGATTGGAATGGACCAAAGTAAAGCGAATTTCCATCATTTTCACGTCGAACTAAGGATATCTTTGGATACTTATCTTTGATTGAAATTTTTATATATAAATAACTCTTATCATCTTTGAGCTGAATATTGTATTGCGGCATGAATTTGCGCACTAAGTTTGCTTCCAAAATTATTGCCTCAAAATCTGAAAGGGTTTGCGTGTAGTCAACTCGGTCTGCTTGTTCGATTATTGCGGCTTCTTTTCTGTCTAATTTAGCATTCTGCAAGTGCGACGTTAATCGAGCTTTCAAATTAACTGCCTTTCCGATGTAAATCGGAATATCGTTTTTATAGAAAAAATACACTCCAGTCGTTGATGGAATCGATGAAATATCTTTGGAAGTAATCATGAAATTCGATGTTTAATGTATTTGAAGAAAACAAGAACAAGTATGATGAGAGCAATTGCGATACCAATTACATAATTTAAAATTGATTCAAAAGATGATTGTATAGATAGATCTTCGTAAGCAATTTCATTTTCATCCAGAAGTAGTGATACACGAGCTTTGTTCGTTTCCGACGCATTCTTTGAAACTGTGTAGCTAAATTTAATTTCGCGCTTTTCATTTGGCGCAATTAGTTTGGTTGAAAGCACGTTTGGTTTAAACGTTAACGAGGAGCTTTTTAGTCTAAATGAAGGATCAACTAAAAACACATTACTCTTATTCTCGATAATAACTGATCCGTGTGCTGTGGAAAGCGGAGCAACGGTTTCATTCATGGAAATTGTTGCGCTGATATTTTTTATTTCCTTGGGAAGTGTGGCGATTGGCTTAATATCTATATCTTTTTGATCACGCACTTTATACATTCCTGCAGGTAGTGGATATACGGGATCCTTTCCATGAATTGCAAGTACAATGTGATTCAAGTCAAAAGAGCTAAAGTAATCTATGTTGGATGTATCAGCCCAAGTAGGATCTGTGGGAATCCACAAGCTTTGAGATTCGTCATAATACTCGGGCCAAGAATGTAAAATATCGCCAGAAAATGATTGTGGACGCAATGTTGGGTCATCACTATATGCAAATCCTTCGATTTCACGAGCTGGAAAATTGGCATTTCGAGCAAGAGCCACAAATAAATCGGTATATTCAGTACAAACAGCTTGATTGGGATTTGTAAGGGCAAATTGAGCGCCTTTACGCGATCCAGATGATTTGATTTGTTCCTTATCGTAACTAAGATGATTCACTACACGATCAAAAACGTCTTTAACAGAGGTGATTTTTTCGGGAAATTCGTACGACTTTGGAACATTCCAGTAAGAAACATTATTGAAAATATATTTTTTCTGTTCGTTATACGCAATTTCATTAAACGGCCTCATGTCATTATTAGGACGGGCAAAAACTTCTACTATTCCTGAATAATGAATCATCATCTCTTGCTTTGGTCTGAGAGTATATTCTGCAAGATAATTTCCATCGGAATCAATATATGTTCGTGCGGGTTGGGGATCGATAAAATTTTCATAAATTTTTTGATAGGATGTATGTGGTGGAAGCGCGATAGATGTTTTTTTTGTCAATAAATCAGGATTCTTGATGGTATACGTTAAATTTGATTGATACCGTTGAGAAGTTCCAAAAGCAATATAGATAACTGATTGTTTAACATTATCCCATCGAATGATTTCGCCTGAAACTTCAGTTGGAGCAGGTTTGATTACTCCAACATGCCTGTCAACTCTTGGCGGGACATGAAACAAAGCAGAAAACGATGAGTTTTCTTTATTTGAAATAGTAGGTAGAATCACTTCCCAAATTGAGCCCACATGTCGTATGCCATTTTTTTGTGTATACGTAAGTTCTAGGTTGGTTTGAGTTTTATTGCTTGCAGAACTTTCGGGAAGAGAAAAAGTAATTTGGGTACTGTTCTTTTCTGATTTTATTTGGGCTTGTGCCACTTCGTTCTCTATTTTGGTTTGCGGATTAACAATTGCGAAGTGAGGTGGTAAATTAATACTGAATTCTCGAATGTATACATCGGATCGTAGGTTTTGTAAAGAAATAAGGAGCTTTACTGCTAGGTCTGATTCATTGATAGGTGTATATTCCGCGTTATAAACGACTTTATACGGAGTAGCAGCAACACTTTTAGGTGTTAAAAGAGATATTGCCACCAAAAAAATGAATGTTACGAAAACAGATACCCGTCCAAAAAAGTTCATACGTATATTTTACCCTAAATATTCCGATAAGTATTTACCCGTGAAGGAATCTTTGTTCTCGAGCAAACCTCCCAGTGGTCCTTGATACAGAAGTTGCCCTCCTCCTTCTCCGCCCAGTGGCCCCATATCAATGACATACTGGCTATTTTTTATGACTTCTAAATTGTGTTCGATTACAACCACAGTATTACCTTTTTCGACAAGTTTGTACAGTGTCGCCATAAGTTTTTCGACATCATACATGTGAAGACCAGTAGTAGGCTCATCAAGAATGTACAAGGTTCTACCCGATTCCTTTTTTGCAAGTTCATTAGCAAGTTTAATACGCTGAGCTTCTCCTCCTGAGAGTGTGGGTGCACTTTGCCCAAGTTCCATATACCCTACGCCGACATCTTGAAGTGTTTTGAGTTTCGGAGCAAGCTGTGGAATACTTTTGAAAAATTCCGCAGCTTCATCGATAGGCATATCCAAAACATCTTTAATACTTTTACCCTTGTAGAGTACTTCGAGTGTTTGACTATTGTATCGTGCTCCTTTACATACGTCACACTTTACATACACATCTGGTAAAAACTGCATTTCAATTTTGATCGTCCCTGCACCTTGGCATTTTTCACATCGCCCACCTTTAACGTTAAAAGAAAATCTGCCTTTTGCAAATCCTCTAATTTTAGCGTCAGGTGTTTGAGCAAAAATATCTCGAATATAGTCAAAAATTCCCATGTAAGTTGCGGGGTTAGAACGTGGCGTTTTGCCTATGGTGGATTGATCAACTAAATACACTTTGTCTAAGTACTGATAACCAAGTAACTGATCAAATGTTCCTTGTGATAGTTTAAAAGATCCCTCTAAATAATATCGCAATGCTTTGTATAGTGTTTCGACGATAAGCGTTGACTTTCCCGATCCTGAAACTCCGGTAACGCTAATTAAGTTACCTAGTGGGATTTTAATTGAGACATTCTTTAGGTTAAATTGTTTAGCTCCAGAAAGTTCTATGTAGCCATAATTCTTTGCAGTGAGTGTGTGTTCTTGAGCGACATTTTTTTTGAACATATACTTTGCAGTCAAAGAATCTTTGCTTTTCCTGAGCTCATTAAGTGGTCCTTGAAAAATAACTTTTCCTCCATGTTTGCCCGCTTTAGGTCCAAAATCTACAATATGATCGGCAGCTAAAATAGTCTCTGTATCATGTTCTACAACAATGAGCGTATTACCTAGTTTACATAAATTTCGCAGAGAATCCACCAGCGCAGAAACATCTTTAGGGTGCAGTCCGATTGATGGCTCATCAAGAACATAAATAACTCCGGTAAGTCCACTTCCAATTTGAGAAGCAAGTCGAATACGTTGTGATTCTCCACCTGAAAGACTTGCGGCAGTTCTCGCTAATGTGAGGTACGTAAGGCCAACATTCTCAAGAAATGTTAAGCGCGCCACAATTTCAGAAATAATATTTTGTGAAACTTCTTTATCGTATCCTGATAAATTTTGATGAATATTTTTTGTAAATTTTAGCAATGTTGCAATTGATAGAGTTGCGAGTTCAATAATGTTCTTTTCATCAATTTTAATACTCAAGACTTCTGGCTTCAATCGTTGTCCTTTACAAGCAGTACATTCTTCATCAGTCATGTACTTTTCAATTTCGTGCGACATAAATTCCGAAGAACTTTCACCATAACGTCGGTATAATTCAGGGATAACACCTATGAATGTTTCTTTAATTATTGTATCGTCTCCAAACCTATTTTGCCCATGAACCGTATACGTTTTGTTGTTTCCATGAAGTAGGACTTGTATTTTATCTTCGTCAACGTATTGAAGATTTGCAGAGGTGTCGATACCTAGGTCATCAAGAACAGTTTTAATAGTTCGTGCGTACCAAGTATTAAATGCCAATATTTTTCCGAAAGGAATAATTGCGCCTTGTTCAATTGACAATCGACGATTTAATACTAGTTCTGGAGCAATGCGCACAATGTAGCCTAAGCCTTTACACGTTTCACAAGCTCCAACTGGGGAATTGAATGAAAACATTCGAGGTTCAATTTCGGCCAAAGCAAAATCGCATTTAGGACAGGCAAACTTTTCAGAAAATAAATGGCTACTTTCTGGGGCCTGTAACAGAATCTTACCATCTGACAATTTAACTCCCTGCTCAACGATTTCAGCAATTCTTTTTTTTAGGCCAATAATTAAATCAGTATTTTTGGTGTCCGAATGAGAAAGTGCAAAGCTCATTATTACCGCAGAAATTGTATGTTTATTATTCTTCTCAAGAGATGGGATTTCGTCTGACGTATATCGGGTACCGTCGACAATTAAGTCTGTATACCCTTTTGCACGCAAATTTCCAAAGAGAGGCGTGAATTCTCCCTTACGTTCAGTAACGATCGGAGAAAGAAGTAAAAACTGTTGGGGTGCTAATTTATATTTTTTTGTGTACTCAATCGAGTACTCGATGATCTTCTCAGTAATTTCATCAATAGAAAGTCTGCTAATGAGTGTTCCATCATTAGGACAATATGGTACACCAACTCGAGCAAACAATAAACGCAAATAGTCGTAAATTTCCGTTATTGTTCCGACTGTTGATCGAGGATTTTTACCAACTGATTTTTGATCAATTGAAATAGATGGCGATAACCCTTCGATAAAATCGACATCCGGCTTGTCCATAACTCCTAAGAACTGTCGAGCGTATGATGAGAGCGACTCTACATATCGTCGCTGGCCTTCTGCATAAATAGTGTCAAATGCAAGTGATGATTTACCTGAACCAGACACACCGGTAAATACCACCATTTTATTTTTTGGAATAGTCAGGTCAACGTCCTTAAGATTGTGTTCTCGAGCTCCTTTGATTACGATTGTGTCATTCATATATTATGATTTTTCAATTTCTGTAATTTTATTTCTAATGGCGATGGCTGCTTCAAAGTGAAGCTCGCGTGCTTGCTTTTTCATTTCTTTCCGTAAGCTATCAATTAAATTCTTTTTATCTTGTGGTGTAAGCGAGGTTATATTAATTGACTCAATTGCTTCGTATGCTGCTAGAAGTGACATATCATCTTGGCGTTTTTGTTCTTGTTTAATAATGTCCTTCTTAATCTCCTTAATAATAGTTGTCGGCGTAATATTGTGCGTCTTATTATACTTCAATTGATATTCACGACGACGTTTAACTTCATCTACTGCTGCTTGAATAGATTTAGTCATTTTATCGGCATAAATAATTACTTCACCGCCAATGTTTCGAGCTGCTCGTCCCATGGTTTGAATAAGCGCCGTTTTACTTCTTAAAAACCCCTCATTATCCGCATCTAAAATTGCGACTAGTGTTACTTCGGGAATATCAATTCCTTCTCGAAGCAAGTTAATGCCGACGAGCACATCAAATTCGGCCAGTCGTAGTTTATTAAGAATTTCAGAGCGATCAAGCGTGTGAATATCGGAATGTAAATATTCTGCTTTAACACCAGCTTCTTTTAAATATGTTGTTAAATCTTCTGCGATCCTCTTTGTAAGAGAGGCGACAAGTACTCGCTCTTTTTTGGCGACACGCTTTTTAATTTCTTCAACTAAATCAGGAATTTCGCTGCTGCTTTTTCGAATACTTACTGGAGGATCGACAATGCCCGTTGGACGAACAAGCTGTTCTACAACTTTATTCTCAGCAAGTTCCACTTCATATTCATTTGGTGTTGCCGAAACATAAATGGCTCTATGCATATTATTGTAGAATTCGTTAAATTTCATAGGACGATTATCTAAACTTGATTCCAATCGAAATCCATAATCAATAAGTGTCCGTTTTCGAGCTTGATCACCGTTATACATTCCACGAATTTGAGGCAACGTCATGTGTGATTCGTCCACAAAAACCAGCCAATCTTTTCCGAATCGGTGGTTAAAATAGCCAAGGAGTGAATTTGGAGGATCTCCGGGCATACGTCCATCGAAATATCGAGAATAATTTTCAATTCCATTTACGTACCCCATCTCCTTAAGCATTTCCAGGTCGTAATTTACTTTTTTTAGTAATCGACGCGCCTCAAACTCTTTATCTTTTTTGATAAGCTGCTTATATTCTTTCTCTAAATCTGCCCGAATTTGCGCTTCTGCGTCTTCAAGAGCATCCATGCTTGTCATGTATTGTTTTGCTGGGTATAGGATTATCGACTCGTCTAGATTTGTTTTTTTCTCGATCGTTTCCCCGGTTAGCGGGTCCATTTTGGTAATTTGCACTACTTTTCCATTTTGCAGTTCGGCGCGATACCCGTAATCATCAGATGCTGGGTACATATCAATATGTTCCCCGCGAACTCTAAATGACCCTCGCTTGAAATCATATTCTGAACGCTCATATTGCAATTCGATTAGTCGCTTCATAATGTCTTTTTGATCGTACATGTGTCCTACTTTAATTTCGAGAATAAACTTGCCAAACTCTATTGGAGAGCCGATGTTATAAATACAAGAAACGGAAGCAACTACGATAGGATCGGGTCGTGTGAGAATATTACTCGTAGAAGCAAGTCGTAGTTTGTCGATTGTTTCATTGATTTGCGCTTCTTTTTCAATATAGGTATCGGTAGATGGAATGTATGCTTCAGGTTGGTAATAATCGTAATAGGAAACAAAGTATGAAACTGCGTTTTCTGGGAAAAAATCACGCATTTCTTGATACAGTTGACCAGCAAGAGTCTTATTGTGTGAGATTATGAGTGCAGGCATTTGCGACTGTGCAATAACCTGAGCCATCGTAAACGTTTTTCCGGAACCGGTTACGCCTAAAAGGACCTGGTTCTTTTTATTCGCATGAATACCTTCCACGAGCTGGTTTGCTGCCTTAATTTGTTCGTCGATCGGGGAAAATTGGGAGTGAACTTTAAATTGCATGTGACCTACTATTGTACCATAAATGGGGTCATTCTGAGCGTTTTACCTTCGCCAGCTGGCGAATTGCGACGAAGAATCTGTATGTGGAGTATAATAGGTACATGTTATACATCGTTGGCACACCTCTAGGAAACGCCCGTGACATTTCCTTGCGAGCCGTTGAAACGCTTACGAATGCTGATGTTATTTTGGCCGAAGACACGCGTTCGTTTGCAACTTTCTACCCGATTATCCAGGAGTTATATAAACTTTCACCTGCTAAAGAACAACAGATTGTGAGTTTATATAAAGACAATGAGTTCGAACGACTCCCATCGGTACTTGAATGGCTGGAAGACGGTTTAGATATTGCACTTATTTCAGAATCTGGCATGCCGCTTATTTCTGACCCTGGATCTCCGCTTGTTCAACATTTAACGTCCAACAATATCGAATTTACAGTTATTCCTGGTCCAACGGCATTTGTAAATGCTGCTACACTTTCTGGTTTTAAATTCAAATCAATTGTTCATGTGGGATTTTTGCCAAAGAAGAAGTCAGAAGTGCTTAAAGCTTTGGACAAGATGACTGCGACTGCACAGAATTTAGAACAGCCCATTTTTACTTTCTACGAATCCCCTTTTAGAATTAATGAAACACTTTCATTAATTACTCAAAAAGCCCCAACGTCTCAATTAGCCATATGTAGAGAAATGACGAAGAAGTTTGAAGAGGTGTTACGAGGTACTCCGGAGGAACTTACCAAAGAGTCATACAAGGGCGAACTGACTGTTGCAATGCGACTTGTGATATAATATGAGCCATTATGAACAGCCGAGAGCATGGAAAACCCTTTGCGTATACATTATCAGAATGTTTGATCGATTTTGTAGATATTGAGAATCCCAATGATCAAGATAACATCACGTATATCTTAGACGACGCCCAAAAAAGTAGACAAGTAGACCCAGATGCATTTTCTCGGTACGTTCTTGAATTTGATAATTATGTAGTAATGCGTACGGCAATTTCAGTTGTACAGTCTTATGGTGTAGGAACTTTTGCCACTCTGTTGAAGCGTGCCGATGATGAACGACCACTTGATGATCGACTATTGGCATGGAGAAATTTTGGTATTTTCGAAGAAGAATTAAGGTCTGAGATCGCAGGCCATCTTCATAGAAGACTTAGTAATCTTTGGGAAATTACTAAGATATCTAGAGAAACTTCTGATGAATCGGAATTACAAATCCAAGATAGCACGTTCAGCGAAATTCTAGCATTGGGTGATATTATTTTAAAGTTACAAAATCGAAGTGGAGATACATCAGGTGAAAGACAATAGTAAATAATTAATATTCCTCCAACGTAGACGTATCCCCTATTGGCAACCCAAGTTCTTTTGCTCGCAAAACACGGCGCATGATTTTTCCAGATCTAGTTTTGGGGAGTTTGTCAATAAATTCAATTTCCTTAGGATACGCATGACCAGCCAAATTTTTCTTAACGTATTCAGAAAGTTCATGCTTGAGTTGCTCGGTAGGTTTAAATCCTTGTTTTATTACGACAAACGCCTTAATAATTGATCCACGGACGGCGTCAGGTTTTCCAATGACTCCTGCTTCTACAACTGCTTCATGCTCAACAAGTGCAGACTCAACCTCAAATGGCCCAACACGTTCTCCGGATGTCTTTATGACATCATCTGCTCTACCTACAAACCAATAATAGTCATCTTCATCTTTCATGGCCTGATCTCCGGTAAAATATAGCTGTTTATTTGCAAGTCCTTTTACCCGTTCAAAATACGATTCAAATTTAACGGGTCGACGCCATAATTTCTTCATAATCGAAGGCCAATTAGGCTCAAATGCGAGTCTGCCGGTTTGGCCAGTTTTTAGAATTTCGCCTTCGTCAGAAACAATATGTGGAATAATTCCCGGGAATGGTTTACCCATGCTTCCCGGTTTTATAGGAAGTGTTGGGAAATTTGACATAATAATTCCTCCGGTTTCTGTTTGCCAATACGTGTCGTGAAAAGGCAATCCATACACTTTCTCGCTCCATACGACGAGTTCTGGATTGAGCGGCTCGCCTACGCTTGCAATGTGTCGAAGCGATGAAAGATCGTACTTTTCAACTAAGTTATCCCCTGCAGCCGCAAGCATGCGAATGGCAGTGGGTGCTGTATACCACACGTTAACTCGATATTTTTGAATAATTTCATACCAAATTGCCGGATCAAAACGTCCTGCGTGAACTACCATAGATGCTCCGCACGCCCATGTTCCTAGAATTTCATATACAATGCCTGTTACCCACCCAGGATCAGCAGTACACCAGTAAATATCATCTTCCCGAATATCGAGGACCCATTTGGACGAAAGATACTCATGAATAATTGCTTTGTGTTTATGCACTACTCCTTTGGGTTTGCCAGTTGTGCCCGATGTATACAACATAAATGCATCATCGTCTTGGTTAGTATGCATGACGTGCAGATTTTTGGATTGCATACTTATTTCATGTTCAAATCCTTTGTCGATCAATAAAACTCTTTTCAAATGAGTAAGGTCTTTGCGTACTGTTTCAAGTCGTTTTGAAAGTTCACTGGTGGTAATAAGGACTTTTGCTTGCGATTGATCAAGACGGTCAAATAATGCCTGTGGACCAAATGCGCTAAACATTGTTCCGGCAACTGCTCCTATCTTTAATGCAGCAATAAACGCACAATATAATTCTGGAACACGGGGTAAAAATAAAAATACTCGGTCACCCTTAGTAACTCCCAAGCTTTTCAAATAATTTGCA
Source organism: uncultured Gammaproteobacteria bacterium (assembly GCA_964413645.1). GTDB lineage: Bacteria > Patescibacteriota > Microgenomatia > UBA1406 > HO2-37-13b > 2-01-FULL-39-24. The sequence continues at coordinate 210,400 of CAYPSA010000001.1, read as the reverse complement.
ATTTGGTTTGAAATTTCTTCAATTTCTAGAAAAGTATATTTTTTACTTTCTCCATTATCTCCTTCCCAATAGAGCGCAATCTTATTTTTCCGGTCTCCCAAAGCATTTTTTGTAATCGCGTTATAAGCTGCATTTATTTTGTCATGTTCAAACCATACGAGCTCTTCGGTATATCTGGCGTAATCAAAGTATTTGTTAACAGCGTCGTAATTTTCTAAGTTTGGCGTTTTCTTGAATTTTTCCTTATGTATTATTTTAGGGATATGCATATATTCATGGTAGTTAACTACGCGTGTTTTGTCAATTGAAATTTCCAGTGCATTTTCACTATACTTAAATTATGTATGACCTAATTACGATTGGGAATGTAGTCATGGATCTATATTTCAAAGGGAAGTCATTAAGTACAAAAGACGGCCATTTCAATTTATCGATTGGTGGAAAATACCCCATCGATTATTTTCATGAAAGTGTTGGTGGAAGTGGAGCAAATGTTGCTATTGGAGCTAGTAATCAAGGCTTAAGCACAGCGGTATTAGCTAAAGTTGGAGAAAATAGTTTTAAACAAATTATTTTGCAGAAGTTGCTCAAGAAAATGGTTTCCACCGAGTTTTTGCTAGTAGATTCCGGATATATGAATGTTTCTTCAATACTTCTGTCTGAGAGCGGAGAGAAAACAGTTATCCATTATGCAACGCCGCATGAAACGCTGGAAATTCCAGATGCAATGAAAAAGAATATGTTGAATACGAAAGCTGTATACATGGGGAGTTTACCAGGTATCTCGCTTGCAGAGCGCGTGAATTTGCTTACGCATTTTGCAGATGCACAAAAGAAAATCGTACTCGCGCTTGGAGCACTGGAAATTGCAGAAGGATTAGAAAAAATTGCGCCACTTTTAAATCTTGCACAAGTTTTAGCGATGAATGGTCATGAGTATGCGGATTTGGTTAAGAAAGTTAAGGAAAAAATTGATTTAAATAGCGATTGCGCCAAAGCTGTTGGTTTTGAAAAGAAGATTCTAATTATTACAGACGGACCAAACGGAAGTTATGTTTATGATAGTGGTAAAGTGCATCACCAACCTGCTTTGAAAGCTGATGTGGTAGATACTACCGGTGCAGGCGATGCATTTTGTGCAGGATTTATTTCAGCGTATTTGAAAGAAATGTCGATAGAAGAATCTATGAAAGCTGCAAGTTTATACGCGCATAAAATAATTGAGAAAGTCGGAGCAAATTGAATTGGCAATCTTCCAGGTGGATAGATTATTAGATTTCCTCTAAGAGGTTTCTTCCCATCATGTCGCGAGGTACCGATACTCCAAGAAGCGATAATACTGTAGGCGCTACATCAGCCAAAATTCCCGATTGAAGACGTACTGGCTTGCCTTTCAATTTGTTACTTATTGCAAGAAATGGGACAGGGTTACTCGTGTGCTCTGTTGACATTTCACCCGTAACTTTGTTGAGTTTCTCTTCTACATTTCCGTGATCGGCTGTAATAAGCACTGCATAATCGCTTTGCAGAGCTGCATCAACAACTTTTCCTAAACAGTCATCGATGGTGCTAATAGCCTTTATGCAGGCAGTAATGTCGCCAGTATGGCCGACCATATCGGGATTGGCGTAATTAACTAAGATAAACTGATATTTTTTTTCGTGGATTTTTTTTACAAGAATATCTGTAATTTCATATGCCGACATTTCCGGTTTTTGGTTATACATTGGAACTTTTGGAGATGGTACGATCAGATGATCTTCCAGTGGAAATGCTCCTTCGCGTAATCCATTGAAATAGAACGTTACGAAACGCTCTTTTTCACTCTCAGAAATTCGTAATTGTGGTATTTGATGATCTGATAAAACTCTTCCCAGTGGCATTGCAACACCGTGTGGTGGAAATGCAACCTGGACAGGAACATCTTTTTCATATTCTACCATGGTAATAAATGTCAAATTAGGAATTCGGGGACCTCGTTTAAATGGCGGTTGGATAATTTGCTCGTTAACGTCTACGTGTTTTTTAAAATACTTTGTAGCGAAAGGATCGTATGACGTGATTTTATTAGCTTGTTCCTCAAAATTTTCAAGGGTAAATGCTCGAGTAAGTTCACGAGGTCGATCAATACGGTAATTAAAGAAAATCACTACATCTCCTTCTTTTACTAGTGCGACCGGTTGCCCGTTTTCAATAATATTCGTTGGTAAAATAAACTCATCAGTAGCTTTACTGTCATACGATTGTTTTATTGCATCTTGCCACGTTGCAGCTTTTTCTCCGACTCCTTGTGTGTAACAGTTATATGCTTTCTCAATTCGGTCCCATCGTTTATCGCGGTCCATTGCGTAGTAGCGTCCGCTTATTGATGCTATCTTACCTCGTCCATATTCCTTACATTTCGAATCAATTTGTTCAAGGAATGTTTGAGCCGATTGGGGAGGTGAATCTCGACCATCAGTTATTGGATGAATAAAGACATTTTGGACATCTTGTTTTTGACAAAGTGCTAAGAGCGCGAATAAATGATCAATACTTGCATGGACTGTACCCGCACCCACCAGACCCAGTATATGAAGATTTTTACCAGATTTTTTTACCCCATCTAAAGCTTTTAAAAAAACCTCGTTTGTATTAAATGATCCATCTCCAATTGCTAAATTTATCCGGGGCAGACTTTGGTAAATAACTCTTCCTGCTCCCATGTTTAGATGGCCGACTTCCGTGTTCCCGGGTTCTGTTGCTGGAAGTCCTACAGACTCGCCAGATGCCTTAAGTTGCGTTGTTGGATACATACGCAGGAAAGAGTCGATATGCGTAATAGTAGCTGCTGAAACGGGATTTCCTGGGCCTGCAGGAGCTACTCCAAAACCATCAAGCACTATCAATATTACAGGTGTCATACAGAGTCATTCTACTTGTTTGTAAGCTCTTTTTCAATTGCTAGCAGTCGATTGTATTTTGCTACGCGTTCACCACGTACCGGCGCACCAAATTTTACAAAATCCGCTTGAATAGCAACGGCAAGGTCGGCAATAATCGTATCGGTAGTTTCCCCTAGTCGATGAGAGAAAATAACTTTGTGACCTGCTTTTTTTATTGTATTGACGTAGGTGAGAATGTCGGTGATTGTAGGAACCTGATTGAATTTGACTAGTATACTGTTGCACGCGTTCTCTTTGATAGCCTTAGTAAGCCGTTCGTGATTACCTGCTACGAAATCGTCTCCTACAACATATGTTTTTTCTCCCGTTCTTTCCATGATTTTTTTCCAGCCATCATAATCTTCTTCGTCGATAGGATCTTCTAGGAATAAAATAGTATATTTATTGACAAGTTCAACAATAAAATTTACATATTCGTCGACTGAAAGCGGTTGCGGCATATCTTTAACTACATATTTTCCCTTTTTGTAATAAAATGACGGTGCGCAATCGAGTCCAAAAAATACATCTACGCCTAAATTCATCTTTTGGGAAATAACTGTTTCGCGCATAACTTCTAAAGCATCACTATTGGTGAGTAAGTTGGGAGTAAAACCACCCTCTTCGGAAACAGAAATTCCTGCATTTCGATATTCTAGAACGTTCTTGACGGCCAGGTATAGACTTGCTCCAACTTCAAGTGCTTTTGCAAATGAAAGTGACGTTGAAGGGATGATATGAAACTCCTGAAATTCTAGGTTTTTGGTACCATGCTTACCACCATTTATCATGTTTATTACCGGAGCGGGCATTTTTTCAAGCGTGATTTTTTCTTCAAATTGGCTATTATACAAAGAATTAAAATAGCGATATATTGGTTGCTTATGTGCAGCTGCCGCTGCTTTTAGAACAAGCTGCGAAATTGTCATGATGGTATTAACACCGAGCTTAGATGAATCTTTACTGCCGTCAGCTTTTAGTAGCCATGCATCAATATCTGCCTGACGAGTTACATCAACGCCAATTAATTTTGGACCAATGAGATCGGAAATGTAGGAAGCTGCTCGTAATACTCCCATGCCAGCATATCGGGATTCGGTGCGGTCACGAAGTTCGGTGCCTTCGAATTTTCCCAACGATTCGCCAGAAGGAGCCTGCGCAAAAACCGACTCGCCCGTATCCATCAGAAGTGTGGCTTCAAGCGTAGGATACCCTCGGGAATCGAGAATTTCTCGTGCAGTGATTTGTTTTATTGTTGACATATATTATTGAAGAACAGACTCGCTCGATACCGCATTTTGCTCGCAATTCACCCCTCAGGGGCCCCAATTGACTTCGCAAAACGGGTATCATCGCCCGTCTGTTCTTTTCATTTTTTTCTCTTCATTAAAAATCAATTCTCTGGTTCTATCTACTGCATCCGGATTCAACGATAAACTGGTGACTCCCCATCCAACGAGTTTCTCAACAAGTTCTGGGTAATCGGAAGGTGCCTGGCCGCATACGGAAACGGTGACGCCGTGTTTGCGGGCTGTTTTAACAATTTTTTCAAGTGCCCACAGCACTGCTGGGCTTCTTTCATCGTATAGGTAGGCAATTTCTTGATTATCGCGATCAACGCCCATAAGAAGCATGGTCAAATCATTGGTCCCCACAGAAATACCATCGATTCCTGCATCCAGAATTTCATCAAGCATAATTACTGCACTTGGAACTTCGATCATTGCCCATAATTTAAATGACGGTAGATCGTCAAAGCCCTGGTCGCTTAGGAACTGTTTTATATCTCGAATTTCTTGCGGATTACGTACAAATGGGATCATAAGGTTAACATTTTTATATCCTGCATCACGAACCTTTTTAATTGCATCAAGTTCCATTGCGAATACTTTTTTGTCGGCCAAATATCTACTTGCGCCTCGAAAACCTATCATTGGATTTTCCTCATGCTGTTCGAACTGAGCTCCGCCTTTTAAATTCTTATACTCATTTGTCTTAAAGTCAGTAGCACGGTACACGACTGGTCGAGGTGAAAATTCCTTTGCAAAAATAGTTAATTTAGCCGCGAGTTTATTAATAAATTCTTTCTCTCGTCCTTCTTGCACATAAACTTTTGGATGAGTACCCATATCGGCAATCATAAATTCTGCACGGAGCAAACCAACGCCATCTACATGCATTTGTGCTACTTTGTGAGCTTGATCAGCTTCAGCCATATTTACGTATACATGAGTAAGAGTGTGGTGTTGCACCTTGGGGTGCTCTTCTTCATCTGTCTGCTTATCAGAAATGAGTACATTTCCACGAAACACTTCTCCGGTTCCCCCGTTAACGGTAACAAATTTTTCATGTCGCAAAAGTGATGTGGCATTTTCTGCGCCTACTACAGCTGGTACTCCAAGCTCACGGGAAACAATTGCCGCATGACTTGTTCGGCCTCCTGTTTCAGTAATAATTCCCGCTGCTTTTTTCATAGCCGGCACATAATCGGGATTTGTGTGCATTGCAACTAATACATCGCCTTTTTTGATTTTGTCTATTTCTTTTGGAGAATTTATTACGACAGGTCTACCAGATCGAATTCCTGGGGAGGCTGGATCGCCTTTGACAAGTAATCGCTGATTTGGAGATGTGGATGTATTTTGAGCGACATGCTCATTCATTGTTGTGATTGGACGTGATTGGACTATGTAAATTGAATTGCCTTCTATTGCCCATTCAATGTCTTGTGGAAAAAAATAGTGCTTTTCAATGTTGGCAACTATTTTTGCTAAATCAATTATTTGTTCATCGGTTATTTTCTGTTTTTCGCCATCACTTTTTGAAACAGCAAGTTCAACGTTTTCAACACCCTTCTTAACAAATTTAACCTTTTGTATTTTAATTTGATTCTTAATAATTGAGAATGATTTTTTATCGACTTCGTAGTGGTCAGGAGTTACCTGCCCTTGCACAATGTATTCCCCCAAACCATAGATTGCCTCGATTGTAATAACTGATTTATTATTTGTTACAGGGTCAATTGAAAAGGCTATTCCCGATTTTTCCGATTGTACCATGCGTTGAACTACTGCGGCTAAACCTACTCGGATATGATCGTACTTTTGAGCATGACGATAATAACAAGCCCTTTCTGTGTAAAGAGAAGCCCATGCCTCTCGTATTTTATGGATTAAATGGTTCTCTCCTTTTACGTTTAAGTATGTTTCTTGTTGTCCTGCAAACGATGCGTCGGGCAAATCTTCTGCGGTAGCAGATGATCGAACGGCTACCAATGGCGCATCATATACATGTTTAAGACGAGTTAGTACTTGTGAAATTCCCGACCTATTTTTATACTGCTTAGACTCCTCGATTTCGAGTCGTTCATAATGGTCTAAAATTTCACTGATTAGTTTGTTGGGAATAGGACTTTTTAAAATAAGTTTCCGAATATCTCCTGAAACATCGGAAAGTTCCTTGGGGTTCTCGTAGTTAAGTGTCGAGAGCATGTGCAATATTTTTGCTTCCAAATTGTTCTGTTCTATGAAGTAAAAAAAGCTTTGGGCAGTTACAACAAATCCATATGGCACAGGAAAACCTGCTTGAAACATTTCGCCCAAATTCGCACCTTTTCCACCCACGATAGCAACGTCATGCTTGTCGATTTGGGAGAACCATTTGATGTATTGATTAGGCATATAATATGTCATTCTGAGTGCCATGCCTGGCGGCAGGCAGGTAACGAAGAATCTGGGTGTTTTGCACACCGAGATCCTTCATCCGCCTATTGCGGATTCAGGATGACTATATTTAGTGTACAGAAAATGGCGGAGTAAAATCAACTAGCGGATCACTAAACGAGTTCCTTTTTGAAGCTTTCTACATTTGGAATAGGAGATGGATCGATTCCATACAACATGCTTAAGTAGTATCCGATATACGAACCAAAATGCACAGTTTGAATAGCTTGGGCAAGTTTGGAATTTCCTTGAGCAGTAACTTCTGTAATTTCGTGACCACTCTTTTGTAAAACTTCCTTTGTAATTTCCATGCGTTTCACGATTTTTGGAGAGTATTCGTTGGAATGAATTAGGACATAGTGGTCATTGTTGCTTGTGGGAAATTTTAATCCTTCTAATAGATGATGATTGAGTTCAGGAATGGGAAAGTAGAACGCAAGTGACTTTGCATTCTCGTTAATCTGATTACGAGAAGCATGAATTGCTCCAACCAAGTGTTCACCAGCAATAAGTATGGGAACTTGTTCATGTGAAACAAAAGCAATTTGCTTTGCTACATTTATTTCTGAATTAGCAGCAAGGCCAAACTGACTATTATTTTTTTGAATTAGGTCATCGATTTGGGCGAGCTCTTCAGCACTAATTGTTATTATGCCTAAAGTATGTAAAAAAGTAAGCAGTGCAAATATAGAATACCCAATTCCCATACGTGGCTGATTGCAGGGGTTAAACTTGGGATCGATTTTATAAAATGGAATACTATTTTCATGGGCGCGTTCTTCCAAAGGTCCTCCAGCAGAAATTACGATGATTTTTTTCGTTTTTGTAATGGCCTGGTCAAAGCAACTCAATACTTCTTCAGTAGTCCCCGAATAGCTTCCAGTGACAACCAATGTGCTTGCATTTACGTAAGAAGGAAGCTTGTAGTCGCTAACTATTTCAAAAGGAACGGAAATACTCGATGCATACAAGTTCTTGAATATATGAGCCCCAAGTGCCGATCCTCCCATTCCCGCAAAAACAATGTTCTTTATTTCTTTAAACGAATCTGATAACGGTAGTGCGCTTACTTCATCCCATGTTTGTTGAATCTGCTTTCCAAGCAGTTCAATAGAGCCAATCATATTGGCAGAATCTATCTTTTGAATATATGCTTTATCGTCGAGTGTCATGCCGATTTAATTAATTGAGCTGCTAATTCAAATAATACCGGTGTAGCAGCAAGACGAATTCCAGTATATCCTTCCTTTTCCAAATAGTCAACAGTCATACCAGCTTCGCGTAAAATTATGTCGCGAGGCGCCCGATCGAAAAGTTTACTATGATTAAATCCTAAACATATATCAATCGCACCGTTTGCGGCATATATACTAAATGCTCCCCCTAACATACGGATTCTATTGCATTCCTGCGAGAATGTAGCAAAAATACGGTTTTTAATAGCTATTTCGGGTACTATACCTCCAAAGTCAACATCAACAATGGCGTCATTTAATGAGATGCGCTGTACAACCTTAAGTTGGCTCCTATTCATATTTGCTCCATTCCCTTGACTTGCGCTAAATAGCTGATCAGAAATGGGATTATAAACAATTCCTAAAATGGGTACATCGTCTTTTAGAAGAGCAAGTTGCGTTACAAAAAGAGGTGCTTGATGAACAAAATATTTAGTTCCATCAATGGGATCAATTGACCAGTTATATTCTTCATGCTTATCAGATGTGCCCTCTTCAACTAGAAACCCTGCCCCAGGGACAAGGTCATGAATTTTACTACGGATAAAATCCTCAACTGCTCGATCGACTTCCGTTACCGGGTCTCGAGTACTTTTATACTGTATATCCTGAATAGAGTACCAACTTTCACGAATTTTATTTCCTGCTTCACGAATTATAGGCGCGCATTGATCCTCAATCGTTTTAAGTTGCGCGCTGGAGATGTCCATACGTTAAGTAAGCTGTAGATATGCTCTAATTCCCTTGCCGTTCTTCTTTTCAAATGCTTTATCTACTTTTTGTACAGGGTTTGATCCTAGGAACTTGAGTAATTCATCGAGTTTTTGTTGACGTTCTTTAGTATCTGTTACTGAGCTTAAGGCTTCAATTTGTGGTTCAATATCAAAATATTTTAATTTATCGGTTGCTGATAGTTGCCAAAACAATAAAAATCCACGCTCAGGGAAATCAATGCCGAGAATCTTATATAGGTCAATTATGACTGCTTTTTCTACTTCTCCACGAACAACATCGGCAGCAGCCATATCACTGCTAATATTTTCTATAGAAACTGGCTTTCTACCGATCTCAACATACATTTTTGTTTTAGGTTCTGTGCCTGATGGTCGAATAGTTACTTGAATATGAACGGTTTCTGGATCTTTTGGCTTTAACATATAAACAAGCATGTTTCGAGAAACTTTGTCTGTTTCAGACAAAAATGGCTCACCGTCCCACATATCGCGCATTGATGCGATTTCAAACGTGCCAAACATTTTAGGTTTATCTGCTCGTAATATCGATTGTATTTTTGCCATGTTTGTCATTCCTTCTGCACCAGGAAGTCGGATTTCTGTGAGATAGTTTCTAAAATATCCAAACGTGGCATATATTTCTTTTAGATATGTCGGAAGTGTGATACCCCGATCTTTACACATACTTGCAGCTTCCGACAGTAGAATTGCTGCAACACATGAATCTTTATCACGCACGTAATTGCCGCTTACCATGCCATGACTTTCTTCTCCACCTAGCAAAAAGTCGCTAATTCGACCCTCTTTTTCAAGCTTGTTCATTTCGTAGGCAATATATTTTATGCCAACTAGCAAGTCTCCGATGACTTGCACGTCGTATTTTTTAGCTATGGCGGTTATGAGATTTGAGGTGACGAGTGTTTTAACAATAACATTGCTTGGCTTTAATTTGCCTTCATTTTTAAGTTCTGAAAGCATGTATCCGACCACAATTGCCATAATTTCGTTTCCATTGAAAAAATGCCAACCATCACCTTCTTTGGTCATGAGCCCAATACGATCGCCATCGGGGTCTGTAGTTAAAATAATGTCTGCGCCAATTGAATCTGCGGGGCCTATTAGGTTCTGATATGCTTCTTGAACTTCAGGATTTGGAATATTGAATGTAATTGATGAAAATGCCGCATCTTCCTTGCCTGATTCATCGTCCATAGTCACATCAAATCCGAGACGTTGTAAAACGGGGTAAACCGATTGAGACGACGTACCGTGAAATGGACTAAATAGGATTTTTGCTGATCGATACGCTTTGTTAAGCGACACTCCGGAAGCTGCCTGTAGATATGCCTCGTGATCTGCGCCTGAAAAATAATGAATGAGGCCATTTTTAACAGCTTCATCAAAATCTGCTACCTTGATTTCTGTTACCTCATTTACCACAACATCTACCAGTTCTTGATCGCCCGGAGGTAATAATTGTCCACCTGTTTCATCGACGACTTTTTTTCCATTAAATTCTGGTGGATTATGACTTGCGCTTATCATATCGCCTCCGACTGCATTGGCTCGACGAACGGCAAATGAGAGTTCGGGAGTAGACGAGAATGTGGTAAACAAATATACTTTTACCCCGTTTGCAGCATATACTTTTGCCGCTGATTCTGCCAAATCTTTACAGCTTAATTGCCACACCGGGTTTGGAATAGAAGAATCGTAAATTCCCTCTTTCAAATATTTCCGTACGTCGTATGTAATAACAACTCCGCGTGTTTTGGCATCTTCACCAAATTTTTTAATCAAGTATTGGCTGTGACCTTGAGCAGATGCCTGAATTGTCCATGTATTGATTCGATTAGGTCCAATACCAACCAATCCACGACGTCCACCCGTTCCGAATGGAATTATTTGATAAAAAGAATCAAGCAATTCATCGAATTTTCCATCTTTGGCTAAATACTCTATTTGAGGAACGTATTCAACAAATTCAGGCTTTGTAAGCCAATCGGAAATGAACGAAAGTGCCTTTTGTTTGTATGAATCATCAACCTTAAGTGAAGTGAATCCTGATTTAATTAATTCCAGCGTATCCATAAGCGATAACCACTATCATAGCGAATATATAAACAAAATATCAAGGGCTTTTTTAAGCGAATACGCTTTGCCACTTGTTTTATTAAGTACTTCAATTCTATACAGTGCATCGTAGAAATTACATAATTTTTCAAGAGGCCATTTATTAGCTTGATTTACAAGTCGTGTTTTTTGCCAGCCAGCTAGCTTTGGAATTTCTTGATTCTCTTTGAGAAGCAACAACTCCCGAGCACGCTTAACAAGCATAAAGTAGATTATGTTTTCATCGACTGATGCAGATACACTCGACAAGAGTGAGAGTGAGGCCTCCTTATTTCCAGGATACAAACCGTCAAGCAGCTGAAAAATATTTTGCGGATATTTAAATGGAACTAATTGAGCGTTAGTAAAAGCATACTTAGCAGTTTTATCATCAATACTTTCCTCCCAAAGGACGAAGTGTGCTTCTACACTGGAATTGTCATATTTTTTTAAAATTTCTCGTTGTTCTTTTTTACTTAGTAAATTCTGTCCGAAAAACGCTCTTTTTGGAGCAAATAGCAGTTGTGTATCAAATAGCCATTTATCTAGTTCAGGAAGAACTTCGGGAGTTAGCTCAATAATTTCAAAGTCTTTCGCTATGTAGTCTTGTCGTAAAGCAACAAACTTATTCCGTGAATCTGCATTATTTTCTCCATACAACACGGTAATCATGCACCCATTATACCGACTTTGGAGGCTTTGGCGCCTTCATTTTTTCATAGACCCACGTACTAGCAATTATTACGACAGGTACAAGCCATGAAAGCGTGAACCACAAAGGATGCCACCACTCAAACAAACCATGAACAGTAAACTTTGAAACAGGATATAAAAATGGTGTTAAAAACCTTGTGTGTCCTGGGATATCCATGAGTATATGAATAAATGGCCACGCAAGCATTTCATGAGGGAATTTTTTTGTTTTATATCGTACAAGTGCTATTACTAAGAAACTTAAAATGAGACTATGTCCTACTCCGTATAAATGGTAAAAGAAACCAGGCGCGTGCGAAAGGTCGGTAATAGATACTCCTCGATTAAAAAGAAGGTAGATACCAAGCGGAATGAGCCATATAAAATCAGGAAACATGGCCCACCATACAGCCTTTTTCCAACTGAGCTTCTTAAATGGTCGATAGATAGAAAATGCGAGTAATCCATGAGCCCAGGTTGTCATATGTATATTATATCGTGAAAACGCAAGTAAATGATTAAGAAGATCATCGCGAAGTAGGCACGATTATTGGCGCTATATATGTGTCATGTCTGGTACCTGTCATTGGATTGGAATTGACGCATAAACCATAAGCATCGCAATAACATCCTATAGTCGCTACAGATCCGTCTTGCAAAATAGTAGAAGTTTGAGTTGATCTAAAACTGTTCTCTGAACCGAATAACATGACGTTTCGTTCTGCACGTAATTGTCGTATGAATTCTGCGTAATCGGCAACTGAGCCTAGGGCTGCTTGTATCCCCGACACCTCGCTTGCAAGATAATAATTGTACTGCTCCAAATGCATCAGATGTCCTTGGTAGGTATTATCTCCCGTTGATTTAATAAATGGATTTGATGTACGTATTGCTACTTGTGTTCTACGTGCATGCTGATGAGCTAATTCCTTGGTAATTCTTAATGAATCTTGTTCGACCACTAGGCCCTTTTTCATACTTTCTTCTATGGTATCTCCGTTCAAATATACAACGGTATATTGATTCTCAACAAGCCACCCCATCGCTTCTCCTGAGAAATACGGCATCTCAACAGTTTCTAATGCGCGACTATCTCGACTCGCTCCCAGCAAGCTAACAAGTTTGCGTAAAGGACCAAGATTTGCGTCTCCTCCAAATCTAATAGAACCTTCTTGATATAACATAAAACCTTAGTATACCGTACTATGGGCTTCTTGTCAAAAAATGAGTCTTAATTCTGTATACGTAACGATATCGATGAAGCAATTTGTCGTGCGTTTTGCCAATCCCATAGGTGTTTTCCATCATCCATTTTTCGAAATGCAAATTCATTCGCGTAAAATTTGTATGCATCATCCTTTTTTAAAATTATTCGCGATGATCCGCCACCATCTAAAAAATATGCCCATTTGAACTTTTTTGGTGCAAAATATGAGTAAATATCGCTAATTGATACTCCCTTAAATCCAGGAATATATTTAGATCCATCGAATACTATAAAATGAATTTGGTTATTAGTATCTTTCGCTATAACTGATCGAGCGTGTCGGATAAATGACTCGGAATGTGTTTTTTTTGATGGCTGTACAATTTGTCGTCCAATGGAAATTCCAGCTGTAATACCATGTATTTTTAATCCGTCTAGAGTTACCGGCTCAACAATATCGCCCACATTATAACAATCTGCATTTCCGGTAATCTGAAGCGTAAAGACTCCCTCAAAAAAATGTGATCCTCCACCTTTTATAATACCTTTAACAATAAGTCTGTTTTCTGAATCGTGTGCAATAAGTAAGTCGGTTGCATGTTCGGCAGTAGGAGTGGTTATATTGACGCTATCTAAAATATCAATTGCTACACCCGTTACTGGATGGCGCTCAAGGAGCATAGTTGCGGAATTTGAATTGTACAAAACAGCCGCCAATGGGTTATTCTTACGCAATTTGCTTTTTTCACCGATCCAGGAAGTGGAAATATTTCCAATTTTAAGCATGCCTCGCGCGCGTATATTTCGAGTATACAATTTACCGTTTCGATTATATAAGATTGGTTCATCGCTGGAAGGAAGCCCAATAAGGATGTAATCACGAATACAAAAGTTAAGCGTTGGGTCATGCGGTCGCCGATCTGCAATATCGGCTAGGAAAAAGTACGATCCGTTAATTACTCCTAGAATTGATTGATCATTGGTAACTTGATCGAAGAGCGTGTAGGTAGAGTTTGCTGAATGAATGTGTGGAAAAACACTCGTATTTTTGGAATTCCAATATAGATCGTAGATATTGGTAAAATTACCATCTGCAAACGTATGTGATTTTCGGGAAAGCCATACTCCTGGGCGAATCTTTTTGTGTTTCTTTACCTGACGGGTTGCGATAAGCTTGGTGTTCTTTCCGATTTTCTGAATGTCTACGACAAATCCTGTCCGAGCCGCGTATTGCTGTTGTTGAATTTTATTTGCTTTACGTACATTTATTAGACCGATAGTAGCGCTATTATACAGGTATATGTAAGGTAAAACAATATAGGAGAATATGAAGGCTTATAGTTGACTATATAAAACAACCCACCATTACGGCGGGTTGTTTGCCTAAACTGCAGCAAAAATCACTTTGATTTATTACCGACAGCTTTTTCACTACTTTGCACGTAGCTTACACAGTCTCCTTGGTTCTTGAAGACAGGAGTGTTAAATATCATCCATCCACCAGACTTACAATCATCCTTGGTTGAGGGTGAAAGTATTGGTTCAAAATCGTATGTTGTAACATCTCCATTGAGGTTTACAACAACATTGTCTAGATAGCCATCAAGACCCAGATCGTTTACAGATGTGTCACCTACATTAAGGGCAAAGGCTCGTATATTTGAACCCGCGCTTTGTAGATCCATATCTGCTGGTACCGCAGGGCAGGTAGTAAATGGGGATGACCCACTTTTTGCAACCGGATACGCTTGTGTTGGATCAAAAGTTACTGTTGTAAAGCCAGATACAGATCCGGTTGTCGGCACAACATTGTATCGACAATCATAGAACTTATTATCAGGCGACACGCCAAAATTCGCATATACATTCATGTAAAAATGGTTTGCATCGGCGACAGTACCACCCGACCCAATCATAAAGTCGTAAGAGATTGTATTAACATTGGCAATTGCTGTATTAATAAAATTCTCACCAATGAATTTAGCAGCAGCAGGTGTGCCTATTGGTAATACATATAAACTTCCCTGACCTATACTTGCTTGATTTGTGTTAAATTCATGCGGTGTATAGTTGCCAGGGTCTCGGCCAAACATCCATCCGGATGTATTCTCGACTGATGTAGTGTTACCAGAAATCATCACTGTGCCTGCAGCAAAAACTGATGCGGCTACAATAAAAAATGCCCCAGCACTTGCCATACTTCCAACGAAAGTTTTTTTAATATTCATATTTTTCACCCCCTTTCGTACGAAATAATCTTTTAAGATACATTTGCACTACATGGTAATGTAATTACCAGAAGAATGGAATGGGGAAAAAAGGAGTAACTGTCTGCTCGTGCTATATTCAGCAGCCTAAGTGCTTCTCAGTGATACGTTGTGACCCCAGCGGGAGTCGAACCCGCGATTTTCGGGATGAAAGCCCGACGTCCTAGGCCACTAGACGATGGGGCCAGGTCACGTATATATTTTACCACAAAACTGCTACACCTTGTGCCTGAAACACAAATCTAATTTTGCTTTACATTACTGGGTTATATTTTCGAAATGTTGCAGCTTCTTGACGCTTAAATCCGAATTATATTCAATTGAAACAACATCAATCCGCAGCGTTGCATGCTTAATTTTGTTTACCAAAAGATACGCGTAGCCAGTTCGCTTAATATGATCAATTTTTCGTTTATTTACCGCCTCATACGGCTTACCTCTAAAATCTCCGATTCGCGATTTTACTTCCACTAAAACAAGCGTTTCTTTCTTTTGTGCAACAATATCAAGCTCGCCTATTTTGGTACGAAAATTAGTATGTAGAATTTGGAAATCGCGTTCTTGTAGATATCGTGCTGCCTCTTGTTCGCCAATAGCGCCAAGTGACTGCATATGCTTAACTTAAGCGTTCTCGGATAAGTCGGTCCGACATGCCACGAATAAAATAGATTTTTGCTCGTCGTACAATACCTTTTTTTGCTACATCGACTTTGTCGATAAATGGTGAGTTTACAGGGAAAATTCTTTCTACTCCAACTTTGCTTTTGGTCATTTTTCGAACCGTAAACATTTTATTTTCATTCATTCCTTTAATAGCCATCAGAATGCCTTCAAAAATTTGAAGTTTTTTCTTTCCGGCTTCATTAAACGAATAATGAACTTTTACTGTGTCGCCGATACCTAAGGTGGTGTCTTTTATCGTAATTGCGTTTGCCATGGAGTTATTTTACCATTTTTTGGCTATCAATACAAGCTTTTATAAAACCCAGAAAAAGTGGGTGTGGCGAGAGCGGACGGCTCTTATATTCTGGGTGTCCTTGGATTCCAATGTAGAAAGGGTGAGTTTTGGGATCAAGTTCTATGATCTCAGCCAAACTCTCTACGGTAGATCGAGCACTAATGTGCATGCCTGCCTTTTCAAATTGATCAGCATATTCATCGTTGAACTCATAGCGATGGCGATGTCGTTCCCATATGATGCCTTTCGCCTTGTCAGTTAGACCATCATACTTATTGTATATTTTATAGGCGTACGAGCTTTTATCGATTTTTGCTTCCCATGAACCTAATCGCATCGTTCCACCATATGCTCTTCGTTTAATAATATCGGCTTGTGAAGGAATTAAATGAATAACCGAATGTTTGCCTTTTGGCTCATTTTCAAAAGTATTAGCACTTGAAAGTTTAAGAACATCGCGGGCGAACGCTACAGCAGCCAACTGCATACCATAACATAGTCCTAAGTATGGAATTTTGTGTTTGCGTGCATAGGACGCAGCGGTAATCATGCCTTGCGCACCACGTTTACCCCATCCAATAGGAACAATTATTCCATCAACTCCGATAAGATACTTTTCTGGACCTTCTTTTTCAATCTTTTCTGCACTTACCCATTTGATTTCAACGGCAACATCGTTTGGAACGGAAGCATGGTCAATAGCATCAAAAAGAGCGGCATACGAATCTTTTAGTTGATAATCGCCTGTTGAGAAATATTTGCCGACAATTGCAATCGTAATACTCTTTTTTTTCTTTGCTAGAATGCGTTCAACCATTGCATTCCATTTGGTCATATTGGGCTTTTTATAGGGAATTCCCAGTTTTTTACAAATACGTTCAGTAATATGTTGTTTTTCCATAATCATAGGAATTTGGTACACATTAGGAACATCGTAGCTTGAAATTACATCTTCTTCGTGGATATTACAAAAAAGAGCCAAACGTTCCTTGCGACGATCGTCGATAGGTTTATCGGAACGAGCAATAAGCATGTCGGGTTGAATTCCCATGGAATTTACAGTGCGTACAGAAAGCTGTGCGGGTTTTGTTTTTGGTTCGCCCAAATGGTGCGGAGTGGGCAAATAGCTGACGTGAACATGAATAACATCTCCTGGGTTACGGAAAGTAAGCATGCGCGATGCTTCATAATACAATATATTCTGATATTCCCCTGCCGTTCCTCCAAGTTCAATAACGGCAATGTCAGATTTTGTAGTACTTAGAGCGGTTTCAATACGTTTAATGATTTCTCCTGTTATATGTACCACTTCCTGAACATCTTCCCCCATATATTCAAATCGGCGTTCTTTTTCAATAACTTCTCGGTAAATTTGACCCATCGTTATAAAATTTACCCGACTCATGTTCATATCTAAGTACTTTTCATACGTTCCCATGTCCATATCGGCTTCAGTGCCATCGTCGCACAAAAAAGGATCTCCATGCTCGATAGGATTAATAGTGCCAGCGTCGATATTAAGATAGTTTTCAAATTTAATAGGAGTTACTTTGTAACCAGAATTCTTGAGTAAAAGAGCGATAGAGGCGGTTGAAATTCCTTTTCCAAGGCCAGAAATGACGCCACCTGAAACGAAGATATATTTCTTTTTCACTACGGAATTACATTCTACAGTGGGATAATCAAAATTACAATCTCAAATTTTTTAGAGAGAAGCGCGAGCAAAGAAAAAAAGGTAAAATATAATCATAACTATGACAGAAATACCAAGCCCTTTAATAGTAACTTCCCCGATTCCTACATTAGTGTACATATTTTTATAAATTAGTGTCATGAAAATTAGACTAAAAATATACGCAATAATTACGTACAAAGGTAAAATAGGTGTCCACATTTGAGTAGACAATACCATAAGTGCAAAAACAAAATTATGACCCGCACTAATCGCGATTAGAAAGTCTTTTTGAGTCGATGAAGCAGGTATTGGACTTTGTACATGCGATGATATTTTTAGCGATAAAAACAGGATGAACAATATCGTACTAAATATCACTAACTCGAAAACTATTACATGTAACGAAAATGTGGAAGGGGAATTATTGAAGAACCATGAATATACTCCACTCAAATATAAAATTGAGATTATTAAGAATCTAAAAGTGTTAATCAAGCTACTTTTCATTTATTAATGATCTCATATGTATATTAATTAATCTAGCGTGGCAGATTTAGATAGGTATAAAAGCGTTCTCTAATTATGCTTATGAAATAGTCTCAATATCGGCACTTACTTAATTAGTCGACGGAACTTCTGCTTTCTTAAACTCGTTGAGTTTCCATGCGGCAAAGTCGCATTTGGGGTAATTTGAGCATCCATAAAACTTCTTTTTGCGCTTTGTGTAGCGAATTACAATTGCTCCAGCGCATTTTGGACAAACTTCTTTAACCGTTTCATAAAAGGCTTTGGTAAATTTACAATCAGGAAATCCTGAACATGCGTAAAATTTTCCGAATTTAGAAAAGCGAACGACTAAGTTTTTACCACAAGTGGGGCATGTCTCATCGGTTTTTTCTTGCACATCAATAAATGACTTATCAGCAGCTGCTTCATCGAGTGATATTTCAAATGGCTTATTAAAGTCCGACAATACCTGAATCATATCTGCCTTTTTATGGGCAATTTCATCAAGTTTGTTTTCTAAATTAGCAGTAAAGTCGATTTCAAATATGCTGGCAAAAGCCTTAGAAAGATAATCGCAGACAGTCGTTCCTAAAATTGTAGGATAGAACCTACCTTCTCTTTTTTCTACATAAAGCCTGTCTTGAATAGTTGAGATTGTAGGAGCGTAAGTTGATGGGCGACCGATACCTCGCGCCTCGAGTGTCTTGATGAGAGATGCTTCGTTATAACGTGGAGGAGGCGTGGTTTGCGTTTCTAGAAAATCTAGTTTATCTAGATCAATTGCATCACCTTTTTTTGGCAAAAAATTGTCCTTAGCATCTTTTCGCTCATAAAGTGCTAAAAATCCATCAAAGACAATTGTGTCAAAATTCGATTGAAACAGATATTTTTTATCGCTCATGATCTCAATTTTAGTGTTTCGAATTTGAGCTTCTTTCATTTGGCTGGCAACTGCACGTTTAAAAATAAGGTCATAGAGTTTTTTATGCCCAGATGTTATGGCGCCTTCTTCAACCAGCGTAGGATTGAGTTTGGTGGGTCGAATTGCTTCGTGGGCCTCTTGGGCAAGTTTGGATTTAGCAGTAAATGATCGAGGCGTTGGTAGTGTATATTCAGCACCATACGTTTTTTGAATGTAGGAAGTCGCCTCTGTAAGAAACTTGCTTGAGAGTGTGACCGAGTCAGTTCGGTGATACGTAATTAACCCATGCTCATAAAGTTGTTGTGCAACTCTCATGGTGTTCTTAGAAGAGTATCCGAGTTTCTGTGCAGCTTCTTGCTGAAGCGTAGACGTAATGAAAGGTGGCAACGGAGAGCGTTTCGAGACTTTTTCAACCACGTCATTAATCGTAAAAGCACCTCCTTCAAGGTCCTGCTTGATTATCGGAACGTCCTTTTCGTAAATATCTGTTTTTGTGTAAGTATAATTTCCATCAAATAGGTGAATAGTATATTTTTTCTCGTACGCAATGCCATCTTTGGAAACAAGCCGAGCCTCAATTTCTTTTTTTACGCTCTTGTCGGAGAACAATCCGGTTACTTTAAAGAACGGTTCCGAAGTAAATTTCTCGATTTCTTTCTCACGTTCAACGATGAAGCGGAGCGCAACCGTTTGCACTCTTCCGGCAGAAAGCCACCGTTTGCCAATTTTCTTCCATAGAATTGGAGAAACCTTGTAACCTACCAAACGATCGAGAATGCGTCGAGCTTGTTGAGAGTCGATAAGAGACATATTAAGCTCGCCGGGTGTTTTAAGCGCTTCTTCAAGTGCTTCTCGGGTAATTTCATGGAAAACAATGCGCTTTACTTTTACATTTTTTTTAAAGGAAATTTTAGGCCAATTTTCATCGATAAGGCCCAAAACATAGGCAATGTGGTATGAAATAGCTTCTCCTTCACGATCTGCGTCCGTTGCAAGAATAATAGTGTCTGCTTTTTTTGCTAATGCCTTTATATCAGTAACAACCTTTTTCTTTTTAGTTGAGACTACATAGTCAGGCTTGAAATTATTCTTAGTATCTACACCGAGCTTGCTTTCGGGTAAATCGCGAATATGGCCCATGGTAGCTTCCACGCGGAATTTTTTGCTGTCCAAAAATTTTCCAAATGTTTTAGCCTTAGTGGGCGACTCGACGATAATTAGTTGCATTGTGTAATTATAGCAGTAAACAAGTTCAGGATAACGGATTACTGAGATTCTTCGATCTCCGCCAGTGGGCGGATCACTCAGGATGACAAGTGAGTTTAGCCTCACAGTAATAATTAGCAGTATAAGTTTATAGAAAAGTTTCTGATTTGTGAGCCATTGGCACTCAAACTTTCGAGATTGTGTATATCCATTAGTACGACTTGACTAAATGCCTTACAGCACTTACATCTATCGCCTATCACCCAGTAATCTCCTGGGGGATGTTAAAGATTCCTTATCTTGGGGTATGCTTCGTACTTGAGATGCTTTCAGTACTTATCACGTAGGAATATAGCTACCCAGCGCTGCCGTTTTACGACAACTGGTACACCAGGGATTCCCCCACTTTCGGTCCTCTCGTACTAGAAAGGGGTCCCCTCAAGAATCAATGCGCCTGCACCGGATAGAGTCCGAACTGTCTCACGACGTTCTGAACCCAGCTCGCGTACCGCTTTAATGGGCGAACAGCCCAACCCTTGGAACGTACTACCGCTCCAGGATGCGATGAGCCGACATCGAGGTGCCGAACCTCCCCGTCGCTATGGACGCTTAGGGGAGACTAGCCTGTTATCCCCGGGGTAGCTTTTATCCGTTAAGCCCCGTCCGCAATCATGGCGGATCGGGGGATCACTAACGCCTTCTTTCGAATCTGATCGGCTTGTAGGCCTCACAGTTAAGCCAACTTATGCGTTTACACGTACATCTCGATTTCTATTCGAGATAAGTTGACCTTTGCACTCCTCCGTTACACTTTTGGAGGAAACCGCCCCAGTTAAACTGACCGCCTGACACCGTCTCCCGCTTATGCGGGATAAGATTTGAAAATTTCAAAGAGAGGTGTTTCATTGTCGACCGAAGTCTCCCTCCTACGCTAAACAGTTAAAATCCTCGCTTCTATGCCAAGTTTCAGTAAAGCTCCCGGGGTCTTTTTGTCCAGGTGCAGGTAGGCCGCATCTTCACAGCCATTTCAATTTCGCCGAGCAATAGTTCAAGACAGTTTTCAACTTATTATGCCATTCATGCAGGCCGGAACTTACCCGGCAAGGGATTACGCTACCTTAGAACGGTCAGAGTTACCGCTGTCGTTCACTGGAGCTTAAATCAGAGCCTGCTTGCCCGAAGGCAAATTCAACCCCGATTTTTAACTTACCAGCACTGGACAGGCCTCAGCCCCTATACGTCCTCTTACGAGTTTGCAGGGACCTATGTTTTAGATAAACAGTTAGTTGAAAGTCTTTTGTTGTAATCCCGACATTGCTGTCGGGACAGAGCATTTCCCGAAGTTACGCTCAGATTGTTTGCCGAATTCCTTGAACTATCCTTACTCGAATTCCTTGGTCTTCTCGACCAGTTCACCTGTGTCGGTTTACGGTACGGATTTTTTATGAACTCCTTACTATAGCTTTTCCCGGAGACCTTGCAAATTAACTACCGCTTGCGCAATAGAGAAAAATTCGAACCTCGTCACTATAGAAGTAATAACGCGCATAAAAAAGTTGGCGAATGTTGACGCCATATACATCGAACCAGCCCTATTGGGCTTGGTCTTAGATCCGACTAACCCTCAGTCGATTTACGTTGCTGAAGGAAACCTTGAACTTTCGGAATGCGGGATTTTCACCCACAGAATCGCTACTCATGCCAGCATCCTCACTCCTGATATCTCCACCGCGCCTTACAGCACAGCTTCATTGAATTCAGGACGCTCCCCTACCCCTCTCCAATAAATTGGAGGGTTCCATCTTCGGTAAATTATTTTAGACTCGAATCATTTTCGGCGCAGAGCCTCATTCCCCCAGAAGGGGGATTATTACGGTGAGCTGTTACGCACTCTTTAAAGGGTGGCTGCTTCTGAGCCAACCTCCCGTCTGTCTTTGAAACTCAACTACCTTTGCCACTTAATAATTATTTAAAGACCTTAAATGGGAATCTTGGGTTGTTTCCCTTTTGACCACGCCCGCTTATCCGGGTGGGTCTGACTCCCTTGCATTAGCACATGGTATTTGGAGTTTGGTTATCCCGACCAGCCTTACGGCTAGGAAGGAGATCCAGTAGCTCTACCCCCACGTACGTTCACAAGAGGCTATACCTAAATATATTTCGGGGAGAACCAGCTATCTCTGGGTTCGATTGGCATATTGCCCCTAACCACAGATCATCTCATGTCATTTCGCCGACAACGAGTTCGGGCCTCCTCCCAGCTTTCGCCGAGACTCACCCTGTCCATGGTTAGCTCACCCAGTTTCGGGTCTTCCAGTATCTACTAAATAGCCCACTTAAGACTCGCTTTCGCTCTGGCTTCCCAATGTAATTGGTTAACCTAACGCAGATACTGAAAACTCGCTGGCTCATTCTTCAATAGGCACGACAGTATTCCGATAAATCGGAACTTTGTCTGTTTGTTAGTTAATGGTTTCAGGTACTATTTCACGCCCCTCACAGGGGGACTTTTCACCTTTCCCTCACGGTACTTGTTCACTATCGGTCAATTTGAGTATTTAGTCTTGGAGCATGACCGCCCCAGCTTCCCACAGGGTTTTCCGTGTCCCGTGGTACTTGGGAATCTCGCTAGGATACTTTTTGATTTGACATACGGGGCTATCACCCTCTATGGCTTCGCTTCCCAGCGAACTCTGTTATCAAAAAATAATTCCATATTGCAAGTCCCGCAACCCCTCGTCCGAAGACTCGGTTTAGACTGTTCCGCGTTCGCTCGCCGCTACTGACGGAATCACTATTGTTTTATATTCCTCCGGTTACTAAGATGTGTCAGTTCACCGGGTTGCCTTCCTCCAAAGGAGGATTATTCATATTACTATGAACAGGGTTGTCCCATTCGGAAACCGCCGATTGATAGCGCCTATTTAAGGGCTCATCGACGATATCGTGCTTACATACACGTCCTTCTTCGGCTCAAATTGCCAAGGCATCCACCATTAACGTTAGTTACGATCTCGAAAAATTTGAGACAATGTCTCACAAATCAGAATATATTTCCCCAAACACGGGAAATATAAACATTAAAAAAAATTAGATGCGACTTTTCTACCTTATACTGCTAATTGTTAATGTGCGACTTTTTACAAACTTAGAAGTTAGGAACTGGCAATCACCTTCTGGGTGATTACTACTTCCTTACCCCTAAATTGGTGGACCCAAGGAGATTCGAACTCCTAACCCCCTCGTTGCAAACGAGGTGCGCTACCAATTGCGCCATGGGCCCAGAATTCTAACTTTTATCCTTGGATTACCCGTTAAACAGCAAAACGTCCAAAGATATGCTTTTTTGAAGGCTGTTTGGGAGATCGAATTGTGATCGCCAATAGTGCCTTATACCAAATGCTTATTGAGCATATTCATTAGAAGTATGATACCAAACAAGTACGCATGTGTCAATGGGATTGTAGAGAAGAATCTAGTGCTTCTTACGGGAGACTTTTGAGAGTAATTTTGCATCAATTGCTGATCGGCGGAAGAGTTCAAGAGCCTCCTGACGTTCAGCATCTGTAACAGCGGTTTTAAGATTTTTTTCTGCATCTTCCTGTGCTCGCTTAATTTCCCCCGCGTCAATTTCATCTTGGCCATATGCACGAGACACGATGAGTGTAGTTTTTTCTTTATTCGTTTCTAAATATCCACCTCCGATGGCTAAAAATTCATCACCTGCGGATTTTGCGATCTTAATTATTCCCGCATTAAGCATGGCAAAAAGAGCCTCGTGATTTTTAAGGATAGTTATCTCCCCGGAAGCAGATGGAACGGTAATAGAGTTTACTTCTCCCTCAAACGTGATTTTTTGCGGAGTGATTATTTGTAAGTTCATATGGAATGTAACACCGAGCTTCTCGTTTACGCTCAGAATGACATGACCGTCATTCAGAATGACAACTATTTAACTTCGCTAATGTCGCCGATCATGTAAAAAGCCTGCTCAGGTTTGTCGTCAAGCTTTCCTTGGATAATCTGCGAGAAACCTGCTACGGTATCGGCACGTTTTACATATTTTCCTGAAAGTCCGGTAAAGGCTTCTGCCACGAACATTGGTTGGGTAAGGAACTTTTGAATCTTTCGTGCTCGGTTTACCAACTTACGATCCTCCTCCGAGAGCTCCTCAATACCAAGAATAGCAATAATATCTTGTAAATCCTTGTACTTCTGTAAGATTCGTAGCACTTCCATAGCAATATCATAGTGCTCTTGACCGACGATGTCGGGATCTAATGCTCTTGAGGATGAATTGAGTGGATCAACAGCTGGATACAGTGCTTGCTCTGCGAGCGAGCGTTCAAGCGAGATAAGCGCATCCAAATGAGCGAATGTTGCGACTGGTGCTGGATCGGTATAATCATCGGCAGGCACATACACGGCTTGCATTGAAGTAATTGATCCTTTGTTGGTCGAGGTGATTCGCTCTTGCAAACCTGCCATTTCAGAAGCGAGTGTTGGCTGATATCCGACGGCTGAAGGAATGCGTCCTAAAAGTGCGGATACTTCTGAACCTGCTTGTGCAAATCGGAACATGTTATCGATAAAAAGTAGAACATCTTGACCTTCTTCATCACGGAAATGTTCGGCCATGGTAACTCCTGTTAGCGCAACACGCAAACGATTTCCTGGTGGTTCATTCATTTGTCCGAATACAAGGGCAGTTTTTTCAAGAACGCCCGATTCTTTCATTTCATTCCATAAATCATTTCCTTCGCGAGTTCTCTCCCCGACACCGGTAAATACCGATACTCCTCCATGCTCAGATGCGACATTTCGAATAAGTTCTTGGATAAGAACCGTTTTTCCGACTCCTGCTCCTCCAAAAATTCCAATTTTTCCACCCTTAATAAAAGGTGCTAACAAATCAAGTACCTTGACGCCAGTTTCGAAGACCTCTTGCTTAACATCTTGATTAACAAGTGCGGGAGCTTCACGATGAATTGGAAGACGTTTTTTACTCTTGATAGCTCCCAGACTATCTACAGGTTCTCCAAGTACGTTGAACAAACGTCCCAACGTCTCTTTACCAACCGGAACAGTAATGCCTTCGCCCGTTGCAGTAACAGGTAAATTACGCTTAAGTCCTTGGGTGCTACCCATAGCTACGGTACGAACACGTCCGTCATCCATAATAGTTTGAACTTCCAATACAAGTTCAGTATCTTTGTCGAGCTGAACTGTTAAAGCCTCGTATACATTAGGAGTTTGTTCAGGTTTAAATTGAACGTCAACAACGACTCCACGAATTTCAATGATTTTTCCAATGTTCATATTTTTTACGTTATGAGCTGCTTTGTGAAGCGCCAATCATGTCGAGCAGTTCTCCAGTAATGCTCGATTGGCGAATTCTGTTTCGCAGCAATGTTAAATTAGTAATAATATCGGATGCGCTATCGGTGGCGTTTTTCATGGCAAGCATTCGAGCGCTGTGTTCACTTGCTTGTGAATCGAGCACGGCACTTCTTACTTCCTCGGTTAAAAAATCATTGAGCAAAGGCCCAAGTACTTCTTCTGCAGAAGGTTCAATTAAATAATTTGTAGTGTCTGTTTGTTCAAGCGCACTTATTTCGATTTGTGAAACTGGCAGAAGTAGCTTAATTGTTGGAGCTGAAGTGAACGATGAAACAAAGGAATTGTATACAACATATACCTTCTCAACATTACCTGCTTCAAATTCATTTTTAGCAAGGGTAAACATCGAAGAAGCATCATCGGCAAATGAAGTACTTGTTGAAAAGTCTGCAAGGACGTTTGCCCCAATGCTATTTAAGAAATCAATTGCTTTTTTACCGATAACTACAAAGGTGCTTTTATCTAAGTCTACATTTGAATATAAATGTTTTAGAAGACTATAGTGGAAACTTCCCGCAAGTCCTTTATTTGAAGAAATTACGATATACAGACTCTTTCCATTTTTTTTAGCAAGTCCAGATATGAGCGCATTACTCGATTCAGCGCTCCCTGATGTTTTTACTATTCGTGCAATCATATTGCTTAATACTGCCCGATATGGTCGGCCGGTAAGAGCTACCTGCTGAGCTTTTCTCATTTTAACGGCAGAAACCATTTGCATGGCATTCGTAATTTTCTTTACGTTTCCAATCGTTTTAATTTTTTTTCTTACTTCTCGGAAATTCATATGTTTTCATTTAGTCATGTTGAACTTGTTTCAACATCTCCTTGTTTGGGATCCTTCGACTCCCTTCGGTCGCTCAGGATGACTTGGTATTTTACTTACTAACTGTTTTTAGGTATTTTTCGACAATCTTTTTCAATTCTTCCTCACTTTTATCATCAATTTTTTTGTCTGTATCAATCTTCTTAAGTAAATCTGCATGGCTTGCTTGCATAAATTCCACGTATGCAGCTTCAAATTTTTGAATTTCTTTGGTTGGAATTGTATCTAAGTAGCCGTTTGCTCCAGCCCAAAGAAGTGTCACTTGAGAAGCTAATGACAAAGGTACATTCTTATTTTGTCGTAACAGTTGTGTCATACGAGCTCCACGATCAATAAACTTCTTGGTTTTTTCATCCAGTTCAGACTCAAATTGTGCAAAAGCGGCTAGTTCACGATATTGTGCCAAGTCATTTTTAAGCTTTCCCGCAACTTGTTTCATAGCTTTGGTTTGAGCTGAGCTTCCAACACGTGAAACAGAGACTCCAACGTTAATGGCTGGTCGAATTCCCGCATTGAAAAGATCTGATTCCAAGAAAATTTGACCGTCAGTAATTGAAATGACGTTTGTTGGAATGTAGGCTGAAACGTCGCCTTCAAGTGTTTGAATAATAGGAAGTGCAGTAATAGAGCCTCCGCCGTATTTTGTGTCAATTTTACATGCTCTTTCCAAAAGTCTTGAATGTAAGTAGAAAACGTCTCCTGGATATGCTTCGCGACCTGCTGGACGACGCAAAATAAGTGAAATTTGTCGATACGCCCAAGCATGTTTAGTTAAATCATCATACACAATAAGCACATCTTTTCCTTGATCTAAAAAGTATTCTGCAATTGCGGTAGCTGAATATGGAGCAATGTACTGCATAGCTGCAGGATCACTTGCTGTTGCAGCAACTACAATGGTGTAGTCCAACGCTCCTTTAGAGCGTAAAAGTTCAATAATTGTCGCCGTATTTGATCGCTTTTGACCGATAATGTTATAGATACATATCATGTTCTCGTTTTTCTGATTCAAAATCGCATCGATTGCAATCGTACTCTTTCCGGTTCCTCGGTCACCAATAATAAGTTCTCGTTGTCCTCGTCCAATTGGAACAAGTGCGTCAACCGCTTTAATTCCTGTTTGGACTGGTTCTGAAACTGATTTTCGATAAATAATTCCTGGGGCAACTTTTTCGACTGGATACATTTTTTTAGAAGCGATAGGACCTTTACCGTCGATAGGATTCCCGACACCATCCACCACGCGACCAATATAATTTTCTGAAACAGGAATGCTTAATACTTCACCGGTTGCTTTAACGGTTTCGCCTTGTGAGATTGAGATGTAGTCACCGAAAACAATTGCTCCGACACCATCTTCAAGCAAATCAATCACGATTCCAGTTGCTCCATTCTTAAATACGAGTGTTTCTCCGTATCCAACACCGCTCATACCTTCAATGAATACAACTTCGTCTTTTACCTGTGCAACGATTCCAACATTTGAAGCCGTTAGTGCGGGTTTCTTTTTTGCAGAAGCTTCAATTTCAGCGATTATTTGATCGGCGATATTCATAATTAGTTTATTTTTAGTGTTGCATCAATTTGTGATGCCAAGGAAGCATCGATAACCGATGATCCAAATTCGATAACAAATCCGGCTATAAGAGCATTGTCTTGTTTGTATGTTACAGATGCCCCTTTTAGTTTTGGAAACGCTGCCACAAAATCTTTCTTTTGTGAATCTGAAAGCGCGACCGCAGATGTTATTACAATCTGCTGATCAGCTAGTTCCCGTACTTTTTCAGATATCAGTGATTTTAGTTTTAGCCTTAATGCTGGTGTAAGTTCCATGATGACTGTTAATTAACTGATTTTGCTTTTTTGAGAAATGCATCCATAATCTGTTCCTGTGATTTTTTATCAAGAACATCGGCTAATACTGCTTTTACCAAGGAACTACTTGCCTTTACTACTGCATCATGCTCTTGAGCAAGCAGTTCTTTTTTATCTTGTTCAAGCTGAGTAGCAGCTTTCGCTTTCATAGCCACCACATCATCTTGTGCTTTTTTAAGGAGTTGTTCTTCTACTTTCTTGGCAGTTGTCTTAGCATCGTTAACGATCTCCGCAGCTTCTTGACGCGCTTTTGAAAGAGCCTCTTCGACTTTTGCAGCATTCTTTTCTTCATCAGCAAGCGCTTTTTGCGCTAGTCGCTCGCGTTCTTTCTCAATATCATGGTTCTTTTTAATAAAATCCATGAGCGGTTTTGCCATGAATTTCTTAAAAAGAACAAAAAATATACCGAAATTAACCATTTGCGCTAAAAGTAGTTTTGGATCAATGCCTAAAGCTTCCATGTAATTTATGTAAATTTAATAATAAGCGCGATAACCAATGCGTAAATAGCAACTGCTTCAGCAAATGCGATTGCCAAAATCATAGCAGTTCTAACTTGACCTTCAGCTTCTGGATTTCTACCCAATGCATTCATTGCACCGGCTCCAATAAGACCAATACCAATTCCTGGGCCAAGGGCACCAAGACCAATTGCTAACGCAGTTCCAATTAATTTTGCACTATCTGCATCCATATATATTTATGTAAATTTATAATAATCAATGATGACTTTCTGTTGACATGTTAAGGAACACTGCACTTAATAGTGAAAAAACCAGTGCTTGAACAAGTCCTACAAATATTTCTAGCATCAAGAACGGAAATGATGCTAGTACTGGAATCAAGAACGATACTACTGCAATAAGTACTTCACCCGCAAAAATATTACCAAAAAGTCGAAATGCAAATGAAAGGACTTTTGAGAATTCCGAAACTATTTCAAGAATTCCCAAGAAAAAAGCAATGGGACTACTAAAGGTAATAAATTTACCAATATACTTCTTGATACCTAGATATTTTATACCATATGCCTGAATAAGTACAACGGAAATTAATGCAAGAGCAATAGTTGTGTTTAAATCTGCTGTTGCGGCTCGCAACAGAGGCACATGCACAACATGACCTTCATGCATAACATCAATAAGAATACTTCCAACTCCTGGAACAAGTCCTATCCAGTTTGAAAGTAATATATATAAGAAAAATGCGCCTAATAGAGGAAAAAAGACAACTGCCTTTTCTTTAAGAATTGATTCAAATAATCCATAGATTTTAAGCAATACAAATCGAATGAAAAAAGCGAATTTTGAATTAGAATCACTAGATTTGTATTTAAACAGGAAAGAGGTAAATATGAACAATACGGTAAGTAATAATGAAGTAACGAGCGAGTTCGTTATGTCGATACCAAATATATGCGTAAGGACTTCCGGTTTTATACTAATATGTAGCATTACGATTCTTTAGTTAATTTATACAAGTTGTAAAAGCTGCTAATTGCTCCTAATACAATGAGGGAAATTACAAATATTCCTTTTGTTTGGAATATTTTATCAAGAGCTATACCCAAAAAAACTCCAACTAAAAGTGGAGTAAGTAAATAATAACCGATATTCAGGGATTTGGCAAGCACTAAATTACTCATTGTTTTTGGAATATTTGTCGAGATCAACTGCATTTTCAATTATAACGGTAATCTCATCATCTTTGGAATCGATTTTGCCCTTGAACAAAATTGCAGTATTTGCTGACCAAATATCTTTTGTTGAGTCAAAAGTCTTGGGAAAAACTATTGTCTCAATGGCACCTGTTTCATCGAATACTGAAGCAAACGCCATTTTACTATTATTTTTCTTTGTTATAACATTTTTTACTCGACCCACATTTCCTGCCATAATGAATGTTTGTCCGACATCTTCTATGGTAATTTCTCCTATCTTTTTGGTAACTTTGCGCGTAATAATTGCTTCAAATTGTGCGAGCGGGTTTTTATCAATCGAAAAACCTAAGACTTCCCGTTCCATGCTTAGCAAATCACTCGTAGTGGCAACTAGAGTCGTATCCAAATCATCGAGCAAGCTACTGTCATTTGAAGATGCAAAGAGCGTGAACTGACCAAGTTGTGTGTCTTTTTTAGAACGACCAACTTCTTCCAAAACGACGGGATAATAGGTTAGCACGGCAAGTCTGTCACCAAATGCATCGAGTGCTCCTGCCTTAATAAGACTTTCTACCGTTTTTTTATTCACCCGTCGAGTGTCGATACGGGTTAGCAAATCCTTAAGACTTGTGAATGGTCCTTGAGCCCTTGAAGAAATAATCGATTCGATGGCTGATGCGCCAACATTTTTAATTGCGGAAAGGCCGAATCGAATAACACCATCTTCAATTGAGAAATCATTAAATGATTTATTAATATCTGGAGGCAAGACAGTGATGTCTAATATGCGACATTCTTCAATAGCCTGAAACATTTTTAGCTCGCGAATAGATCCGGCTGACCCATGCAACTCCGCTGAAAGCAATGCCGTCATATACTCTACGGGATAATTTGCCTTCATGTACCCCGTCCAATAAGCAATAAGTGCGTATGAAGCTGAGTGTGCTTTGTTAAAACCGTATGAAGCAAATTTCTCGATAAATCCATAAATTTTATCGACAACATCCTTGGAGTATCCATTTTTATGTGCGCCTTCGCGAAATTTCGCTTCACTAATTTTCATAAGCGCTTTCTTTTTCTTTCCAATAGCCATACGGAATGTATCAGCTTCTGAGAGTGTAAAACTAGCAAGTCGATGAGCTATTTCCATGACCTGTTCTTGGTACACGAGAATTCCATAAGTTTCTTCTAGAATCGGTTTGAGTGCGGGATGTAAGTATCGTATTTTGCCTGGATTCTTCTTTCCCGCCAAAAAACTAGGAATAAGATCCATAGGTCCGGGGCGATATAGAGCCACCATAGCTGAAATATCGGTCATCTTATTAGGTGCAAGTTCTTTAGCAAGCTTTCTCATGCCACTCGATTCAAGTTGAAATACTCCAATAGTTTGACCTTTAGCCATGAGCTCATATGTTTTCTTGTCTTCAAGCGAGATTGTATGGATATCTATTTTATTTCCAGTCGTTTCTTGCACGAACTTGATTGCGTTTTCCAAAATGGTCAGATTTCGTAGACCCAAAAAGTCCATTTTCATTAGTCCAACTGCTTGACCATCGGAAACGGCATTTAGATCTAAACAATACATGTCATACTGAGTAATTATTCGATCTCCTTTAGATTCACGCTGAAGCGGCACATACTCTGTTAGATCCTTATCAGCAATAACTACGCCAGCCGCATGAACAGATGAGTGTCGAGCCATACTTTCTACTTTCCGCGCGATATCGAGAACTTTTTTAGTTTCTTCCTCGGTTGTATATGCAATTTTAAGTACGGGGTTCTCGTCGAGCGCACGATCAATAGTCATTGCAAATCCCTGTTTTCCAAGAGGAATCATTTTAGCAATTCGATCACCCTGTGAGTATGTGTGACCCAAGGCGCGAGCAGTGTCACGCACTGCCATTCGTGCCTCCATTCGTCCAAAAGTAATAATTTGAGCGACTTTTTCTTTGCCATATTTCTGGGTAACGTAGGCAAGCACTTCATCGCGTCGTGTATCGGCAAAATCAATATCAATATCAGGAGGTGTCGGTCGATCCATCGTTAAGAAACGTTCAAACGGGAGGTTGTAATCTAGTGGATTGATATCGGTAATACGCAGAATATAACTAATAATTGACCCTGCCACTGATCCTCGGCCAGGTCCAACAGCAATTCCTTGATCTTTCGACCAGTTAACAAAATCTGCAACAATAAGAAAATATGTTGCGTACCCTTTTGTTGAAATAACATCAAATTCATAATCAATCCTTTTTCTAATTACCGGATCATTCGCATCGAGGTTTCGAGCTGGTGCTCGTTCTAGTATTAGGTCCATAAGATGTTCTGAGGAATTCCTATTTTCAGGCAATGGGTAGTTTGGAACAATCCACGTACCTGATGGAATTTCTACATTACACACGTCAGCTATCTTATTCGTGTTTTCAATTGCTTCCGGAAGATCTGAAAACAACGTTTTCATTTCATCGGGAGTTCTTAAGTAAAATTCAGGAGTTTCAAGCATAGACATCGGCCTATTCTTTTCATGCATATTGTGCTGTGTCTGGATACAAAGAAGAACTTCCTGAGCATATGCATCTTCGGGTTTTAGATAATGAACATCATTTGTTGCTATTAAAGGAACACCGAATTTTCGAGAAAATTCAAGCAACTTTTTGTTGACCCGGTCTAAATCATCTATGTTTCTGTATCGCTGCAACTCAATGTAAAAATTATCTTTGAAGACATCTAAATACTGCTTTAAAACGTCCTCGGCTTCTTCTATTTGATCATTGCGAATAAGCGAGGGAATATCGGCATTCAGACAACCAGATGTTGCGATAATCCCTTCTGAATGTTCTTTAAGAATCTCAAAATCCATGCGAGGTTTATAGTAATACCCTTCAAGGTGCGCTTTTGTAACAAGCTTCATTAAATTTTTGTAGCCAGTATTATCTTTTGCCAGAAGAAGGAGGTGATGTTGGTCACGCTCGGTACCCGCTTGATCGAATCTGCTTTTTTTTGCCTTATACGCTTCTACCCCTATAATTGGCTTAATTCCAGCCGCTTTTGCAGATTTATAGAATCGAAATGCTCCATACATTGCTCCATGATCGGTAAGAGCAATTGCGCTACTACCTTGTTCTTTGGCAGCTTCAACGAGTTTGTCAATTTTAGTGAGTCCATCGAGCAATGAATATTCGGAGTGAACATGTAAATGGGTAAACGACATGTGCACAGTATACAAAAGATGCGGGAGAGTGTCTACGTGCGATTTGATATATATAGGACATGAAAGAAATACTTTTAGAGCCACCCAAGGACGTATTGAGAGTGGGTCCAGCCAGAAGACTACAGACCGTTAATGAACTGGTAGACTGGGAAATCTGGAAAAATGCTCATGATGGGCATCCTCTTTCAGATGATCACAAATCTAGAAAATTTAAGTATTACGAAAATATTTTAGACACAAACGGGCTTGTTGGAACTGGAGATAGTTATTTAGATCCTGCAGTTTTTGCAGTATTCGATCAAAATCAAATAATTGCTGCTGGTAGTGTTCGTGCTCAAAGCTGTCATTATCCTTATTATCATTTATCAGCGAAATCTCGCTATGCATTTATAACTGATGCATTTACTCAAGCTGAATACCGTGGACACGGGCTAAATACTCAAATTACTCAAGCACGCGTTGGGTGGGCTTCACAAAGTAATCTACCCCTCGTAGTAACTCGAGTAAAATTAAGCAAGCCCGCTTCTATTCAAGCTAAATTAAAAGCAGGGTTTCGTATTGACGCTGTTTCTGACAGCTACCTTACGCTGCTCTATCCTTTAAAGGAGGCGGTCAATCGATCAAGTGGATTACACGAAATAACACCTTACGACAAAGGAGAGGATATGCCGCTTCATACTATCAATACAGACAGATTTGAGGGTGAGTACGGCGCTTTATCCGAATTTACAAACTGGAACAATGGGCTATATGTTCGCATGATTCCCCGAGAATTTGGGGCTAGAGAGATTTAATCAGGCTTTCTTTCACCGTATTCGCATCTGCCTGACCTTTCATTTCACGCATAACCATTCCAACTAGGAACATAAGGACTGTTTCCTTGCCTGATTTGTACTCTGCTACGGCTTTGGGTTGCTCGGAAATTACTTTTTTAATTGCTTCTGAGAGCGCTGATTCGTCTGTCTGGATTGGAGAAGATGAGTCGACTGCTTTTTTGATTGAGTCCTTAGGAGAATCGGCCATCGAAATGCGTTTGTTTACGAGCATAGAAGCGAGTCTAGATGATGTAACACTCGGATTCTTCGCTTCCTGCATGCCGGCAGGCAAGGATCTCAGAATGACGATGAGTTTTTCAAAATACTCTGTAAGTTCTACACTGCGCGTAATGATATAAGCATCGTTAAACGAGACTCCCTCATTTTTTACATATCGAACAAGTCGTGCGGAGGGTAATTCGGGAATTGTACGCTTAATACTCTCGACATACTCATTTGAGAACATCAGTGGTGGAATATCGGGTTCTGGAAAATATCGGTAATCTTGTGCTTCTTCCTTAATACGTTGGGAAATAGTAGATGCATTCTTTTCTACATATCCTCGAGTTTCTTGCACCGGAATTTCTCCTTTTTCAAGAATTTCTATATGTCGTTTTACTTCGTAATCAATTGCATTTTTAGCAAACTTGAATGAATTGATATTTTTTACCTCAACTTTATATGGAGGCAGCGAGGTCGAAGATGACAAGCCAACGGATATATTCGGCTCAAGTCGCATAGAACCTTCTTCCATATTCGCATCCGAAACTTCTAATGCCCTAATAAGGTTATGTAATTCTTCAAGAAATTTTTTTACTTCTGAAGAATAATGGAAATCTGGTTCAGTTACTATTTCTACTAACGGAACTCCAGATCGATTGTAATCAACCCAAGACTCAGTACCATTATGAATAAGTTTTCCGGCATCTTCTTCTAAATGTACGCGGGTTATTCCAAAGCTTTTGATACTATCAATTGAATCAAAATGCACACTTAGGCTTCCCTTTTGTCCAATAGGTTCGTCATATTGACTAAGCTGAAAGCTTTTTGGAAGATCGGGGTAAATATAATGCTTTCGATCGAACTTTGAGATTGATGGAATGGTGCAGTTAAGTGCCTGAGCAATTTTTATTGTCCATTCAATTGCTTTTTCGTTGGCAACAGGAAGAGCTCCTGGTAATCCTAAACAAACTGGACACGTATGAGTATTTGGTTTTTTTCCAAACCAGTCAGCAGGACAACTACAAAACATTTTACTTTTAGTTGAAAGCTCTACATGAATTTCAAGTCCGATTGTTGGTTTGTAATTATTCATAATATTAGTATTTTACTGAGCTCCTTCGGCTCTGCCTCAGGATGACAGACTGATCGTTCAGGATGACACTTTATTTAATCCTTCAATATCTCCTCTCGCCTGCTCGTAGGCAAAGGCAATCTTATAAAGACTTTCTTCATCGAAATGTTTTGTCACAAATTGAATTCCCACCGGCAAACCATTGACTGATCCGGCTGGAACTGATAGTGATGGAACGCCGGCCAAGCTCATGGGAGCTATAAACACATCACATAAATACATCGCTAATGGATCTTTGGCTTTTTCGCCAAGTTTAAATGGAACGGTTGGAGAAACCGGGCATACAAGTGCGTCAACTTTTTCAAATGCTTTGTCAAAATCATTTTTAATAAGCGTGCGAACTTTGAGCGCTTTATTATAATACGCATCATAATACCCTGCCGATAATGTGTAGGTGCCAATAATAATACGTCGTTTTGCTTCATCGCCGAAAGCCTCAAACCCCTTACCAAAGCGTGTTCCTGTCATACGACCCAAGTTAGAGCTTACTTCCGCAGGTATAAGAATATAATAGGTTGCAATAGCATACTTTGCATGTGGAAGTGATATTTCTACAATTTCTGCTCCAAGTGATTGTATTTTTTGAATTGCTTTTTTTGTCACGTCTGATACTTCTTTATCGGAACCTGTTTGATCAAATTCTTTAACGATTCCAATTTTTTTTCCTTTGAGTGAGGTCGCTGACAAATTCTCATGATACTGGGGGGGAGTATGTGGAACTGTTGTACCGTCGTGACGGTCTAAACCAGCAGTTACAGAAAGAATTTTGGCACTATCAGTTACTGTTCGTGTAAAATGACCAATGGAATCAAATGAAGATCCCATTGCTATAATTCCATATCGCGACACTCGACCGTATGTTGGTTTCAGACCCACGATGTTGCAAAAAGCTGCTGGCAGTCGAATTGATCCTCCCGTGTCTGTGCCAGTTGTAACCAAACTCATACCTGCCACTAGTGCGGCAGCAGACCCGCTACTTGATCCCCCTGGAGTTCTTTCTAAGTCATATGGATTTTTTGTAGCACCAAAATCTGAATTTTCACCGGATGATCCGTGCGCCCATGCGTCTAGATTTGTCTTTCCCAACGTTATAGCGCCAGCTTCTTGCAATTTCTTTACGACGGTGGCATCATACGGAGGAATATATTCTTCCAAAACTTTTGAAGCTGCGGTAGTTCGTAGATTTTTAGTCGAATAAACATCTTTATGGAGCAATGGAATACCCAAAAGTGGCTTCTCTTGAAAAATATTTGGGTCTTGCGCAATAAGAGCATCTGCTTCTTTTGCATCGGCAAGCGCGGTGCCATTGACAGTAAGTACAGCATTCAATGTGGGATTATGCTTGATGATATTATCCATACATGCGCCAACAAGATCCGAAGCAGAAAGCTCTTTATTTCTAAGGAGCTCTTGAGCTTTTTCAATGGTAAGATCGCTTATATTATTCATTATTTTCAAAAACTGCTTTAACAACAAAATAATTATCTTTTACTTGGGGCGCATTTGAAAGCGCTAATTCCGGGGCTAAAATTGTGTTATATTCAACGGTATCTTGGCGTACTACGTGGGTAAGTCCAGTTACCTGGTTTGTTGGAACAACTTCAGAAGTATCTAATTCTTGAAGTGTATCGATGTAGGTAATAATTGAAGAAATCTCTTTTTCCAATGTCGGAATCTGTTCGTCGGGAATCGTTAAACGAGCCAATTTCGCAATCCTTTTAACGTCTATATTCATGCAGCTATTGTACTGCACGTTAGAATGAAAATCTAGGCTAAATGCGCGGCTGCAAGAGCCACACTCACTGGATCATCATTGCTGAGCGTATGACGTGCTTTTGAAATTCGTCGTCCATAATGCACTAAACGATGTGAAAAATATTTCCACTCTTTCTTCGGAACTATTTCCATAAGATCACGTTCGATTTTTACTGGATCTTTTTCGTCGGTAAGTTTAAATTTATTAGACAATCGTATTACGTGAGTATCTACAATTATGCCTTCCTGTATATCATATCCGTCGTTCAATATTACATTTGCAGTTTTACGAGCTACTCCTGGAACAGACATGAGCTCTGCCATAGTTTTGGGTACTACTCCTCCAAAACTATTATGAATTAATTTTGCAGCCGCAAGAATATTTTTAGTTTTGTTACGAAAGAAATTAATAGATGCGACATCTTTTTCAAATTCTTCAGATGAAACATTACAGTAGTCGGTAATTGTTGGATACTTTTTGAATAATTTTTCTGTAACAATATTGACTCGTTTATCGGTGCACTGGGCAGACAAAATAACTGCTACCAAAAGCTCCCACACATTTGAATAATTTAGTTCTACTTTTGGTTCAGGAAAAAGCTTGGTGAGTTGTTGATTTACAATTTTTGCACGTTCTTTGCGATCTAGAATGTCTTCGGGGGTTTCGTTTTTAATCATAAAATTAGCTGTCATTCTCCTGCCTGCCGGCAGGCAGGTCGCCTCTGGCTCAGAATGACAGTAGCGTCACTCAGAATGACTAAA
Source organism: uncultured Gammaproteobacteria bacterium (assembly GCA_964413645.1). GTDB lineage: Bacteria > Patescibacteriota > Microgenomatia > UBA1406 > HO2-37-13b > 2-01-FULL-39-24. The sequence continues at coordinate 172,580 of CAYPSA010000001.1, read as the reverse complement.
AGTCTACATCTCTCTCAAAAGCCTGATTCGTTCGTCGACCGGTGGATGTGTACTAAATAAGCCGGCTACAAAATTGGTCTTTTTTGAATCTTTTTTAAATGGATTTTCAATAAATAAATGTGCGGTTGCGTTGGATGCTTTTGCTAGGATTTTGCTATCTCCTGAAATCTTTAAAAGTGCATCGGCAAGTGCATCGGGATTACGATTAAGAAGTGCTCCTGAAGCATCAGCTAAATACTCGCGACGACGAGAAACTGCCAATTGAATAAGTGTTGCAATAATTGGAGTAACGAAAAGGAAGATTATAAACAAAATAAAACTTGCTTTACCGCTTGCAGAATCGTCATCCGAATCTCGCATGCCACCCCACATGAAACTTCGAGTTATCCAATCAGCAACAAAAACAACGGTTCCAACAAGTACTGCAACTACAGCCATTAATCGAATATCGTAATTTTTTATGTGTGATAGCTCATGAGCAATAACACCTTCAAGTTCGGCACGATTTAATTTGCTGAGAATCCCCGTTGTAGCAACAACGACTGCATGCTGCGGATCGCGACCAGTTGCAAAAGCGTTCATTGCGCTGTCTTCAATAACATATACCCGCGGCATGGGAACGCCGGCTGCAATTGCCATATTCTCGGTAACGGTATACAAATCAAAATATGTTTTTTTGTCGGCGGGTTTTGCTCCACTCATTGCCAATACAAGCTTATCTGAGTAAAAGTAACTTCCCACTGAAGATATAAGAGAGAAAATAAGTCCAAAAGCTAAATAAAATGACGAGTCACCTAAATTTTTACCGATTAAGTAAAAGAAAAATGACACAAACGCCACAAAGAAAAACATAATTACATATGTTTTTGCTTTATTACCGGCAACTTGGTTATGTGTCGTCATAAGAATTTACTTCGTTAATCAAATTTTACGTTAACATTTTTTTTCTCGGCTTCGGTTGCTTCAAAGAAAGCTTCTTCTTTAAAGTTAAACATATTAGCAATTACACTGCTTGGAACCGTTTGAATTTTATTGTTGTAATCTAGCACATTGCTGTTATAAAACTGTCGTGAATAAGCAATTTTATCTTCTGTGTCTTCAAGCTGACGTTGCAATTGAGAAAAATTTTCTGAAGCCTTAAGATCTGGATACGCTTCTGCAACAGCAAATAAGCTCTTAAGAGCGTCGGTGAGCATATTATCTGCATCTGACTTTGCTTGCTTAGTTGTTGCTCCCATTAAAGCAGAGCGTGCTTTGGTTACATTTTCAAAAACAGTTTTCTCATGTTTTGCATAGCCTTTAACGGTTTCAATTAAATTCGGAATTAAATCCACCCGTCGTTTAAGCTGCACATCAATTTGAGAAAATGCTTCTTTAATGCGATTTCTAAGTGTAACGAGACTGTTGTATGTTGCAAAAACATACCCAACAAACAAAACTAATACGACAATCAGTATCATGGTTATATTCATATTTATATTTGCAATTTATAATGTTTTCGCATCTTCAGAGATTTCTCAGTCATTTCACTCCTTCGAAAAGACAACTAGCCAATCCATTTAACTACTTCTTTATACCCCTTACAGTTCATTATATCATTCTTGTCAAGCCACCCGCGACGTGCAACGGAAACGCCATAAAACATGTTATCCATTTGTGAGATAGCATGGGCATCGGTATCGATGGTGAATTTACATCCGATCTCCTTTGCTTCACGGACGAGCATGTCAGGAAGATCTAACCGTTCAGGCCAACTATTAATTTCAAGTGCTATATTTTTTTCTTTACAAAACTTAAAAACAGTCGTCCAATCAACATCTACTTCAGGTCGCTTACCCAATTGTCGACCGGTTGGATGCCCAAAGATTTTTACTTTTTCGTGTGAAAGCGCTTTTAAAACTCGTTTTGTCATGTCGGTACGACTTTGTCGAAATGAACTGTGCAATGAAACGACTGCCATATCTAAATAGTTAAATGCTTCTTCGGGCAGTGCAAGATCTCCGCTAGGAGTAATATCTATTTCAAGCGAAACAAAACATGGAATTACAGTTTTTTGCGATTTCATATGTTCGAATCTTTTTTTCATTATTTCAATTACTTTCTCCTTAGGGACATTTTGAGCAGGATTGTGATCGGAAATTGCAATATATTCATAACCGAGTGATTGAGCTTTTTGAGCTATGTCGACAACGCTTTCGTGGCCAAGATCGTGAGAAGTGTTTAAATCGTAATTAGAATGTATATGAAAATCTCCTTTTACATCGGAAACTTTTACGAGCTCCGGAATCTCGTGTTTAACCGCAATATCAACCTCACTCGTTCCTTCACGTAGTTCAGGCGGAATCCAATCTACACCTAAATATTCATAAAAATCCTTTTCGGATGCAAATGTTTTTGACCGTCCGATTGTTCCTTTCTCGCTCTTATCGCCAATACCGTATTCGGAGATTGAGTATCCCTTTTTGAGCGCTAATTCTCGAAGCTTAATATTATGCGCTTTGCTACCAGTAAAATACTGGATCATCGACCCGTAGACCCCACTCTCTACGACGCGCAGATCAATCCGTCGACCATTTGCCAAAATTATTGATGCCTTATTTTCTCCTTGTGCTTCAATTTTGGCAGCTCCTGGAAATTTAACAAAATGCTCGATAACCGATGCAAAATGCTCCGTAGGCACTATTGCAACCAAATCAATATCTCCTATCGTACTCATCCATCGGCGCAGTGACCCGAGCGCTTCAACTTCACCAACATGAGGATGTTTTTTTACGTACGCAATTACCTCCATTGCCAGTTCATGAGCAATAGGTAATGGCATACGATCTGCATTTCCCTTTGATTTTTCATACAATTCAACCGCTGCAATAATTTCTACTTGCGATTTTTCACCAAATGAATCAAGTGGAGCAATATTTCCGGCTTTTGCTTGGTCAATAATGTCGCTAAATATATCTTTAGACTGTTCTAAGTGCAGATTTGATACAAGCTTGAACGCTTTTTTTACCCCAATTCCTGGTACACGCATTAAATCAAAAATAGGAGCCGGAACCTCCTGAATCGTTTTTATTAAATATGAATCATCTCCCTTTTCAAAATACTCAGCAAGCCGCTCAGTCATGGACGATCCAATTCCTGCGATTTTTGAGAGTTCTTTGTTCTCCCAAATATCAACTAGTTCCCTATTTAAATTATCAATCGTATCCGCGGCATTATTGTACGCAATAATTCGAAAACGATTCGCCCCTTTAAGTTCATATACCGCAGCAACCGATCGAAGAATGTGAGCAATTTGTTTGTTGGAAGGACGCATTATTCTATTATACTGGAATAAAAAATGGTATAATTTAACAAAGCGATTGTAGCTCAGTTGGTTAGAGCGGTCCGACAGTTGTCGGACAGGTCGCCGGTTATGAGTTTCGTTTATATTTTACAGTCAGATAAGAATAAGAGATATTATATTGGCTCATCGAGTGATATCGACCGAAGATTAGATGAGCACAATAGAGGAAAAGTGAAAGCAACGAAATCAACATTACCATTTACAATGGTGTTTTGTCAGCAGTTTGAAACTTTGATTGAAGCACGTAGGATTGAGAGCAGCCTGAAAAAGCTTAAAAGTAAGGAAATAATTGATAAAATAGTTACGAATAAAAAAATATCTTTAAAGCGATTGTAGCTCAGTTGGTTAGAGCGTCCGCCTGTCACGCGGAAGGTCGCCGGTTCGAGTCCGGTCAGTCGCGCATACATATGCTCAGTTGGTTAGAGCGGTCCGACAGTTGTCGGACAGGTCGCCGGTTGGCAGTCCGGTCAGTCGCGCATACATATGCTCAGTTGGTTAGAGCGGTCCGACAGTTGTCGGACAGGTCGCCGGTTGGCAGTCCGGTCAGTCGCGCATACATATGCTCAGTTGGTTAGAGCGGTCCGACAGTTGTCGGACAGGTCGCCGGTTGGCAGTCCGGTCAGTCGCGCATACATATGCTCAGTTGGTTAGAGCGGTCCGACAGTTGTCGGACAGGTCGCCGGTTGGCAGTCCGGTCAGTCGCGCAACTTGTTTTTAGAATCATGGCACATCTTGAGTCACTTCCCAATAATCCAGAAAGCTCAGTCAGTACTAAATTTAAACGAGTCAGGGAGTCAATTAATGCACGTCGAATGCTACGAGTAGGCGCTATAGGCGCAGCCCTTTTTTCACCTTTAGCAGTTTCTAGAGAAACTATTCATTATGACATTCCTGATTTTTATGGACCACCTTCTTATATTGCTGGGCGCGTAGGAGAAACTACATACGACACTAAACCAGGCGCCGATATAATTTGTTTGCCACAGGATACTCAGGAGATTGCATCTCTTCAAAAGCTAACTTTTCAAGCTTCAGACTTTGTTGACATGGGCACCAACCAAACTTCTGAAGATGCTCTGTTTTTTGAACAAGATGGTAGACCAACACATTCTGAGAATACACATATCTTACTAATGCAGGTTGATGGAGATGAATCGGAAAATTGTAAAATTCATTATATCGCTCGTGAATTTATGCAAGCCTTTGAACAGTTACCCATTACTATTTCTTATCTTAGAAAACCTGTACCGATTCCTTTTACAAGAGCTAATGAGCGACTGGTTAGAGGACCAGAAGAATCTGAGGCCGTAATGGACGCAATACGGAAAAGTACAGGTAGAAATTATGATAAAGCCCTAGTTTTTCTTAACACTGACATTTTTTTTGGCACAACAAATTATACCACCAAGCACGACATTGCTTTTACTGCCTTACACAATCCGGAATCATTGTACGTTGCACTTCATGAGGGTGGCCATTTACTTGGACTTGACGATGGATACAGACATAACATTACGTATGATAAAGTGCTTACTTCATCTGAACTTACATTTGGACATCAATATACTGAAGATGAAGCACGTGCTGCGTTTGATCCCCAGAGACCAGATAAATTAATCCCAACCGGAACTGTAGTTAATGGCAAACAAGTCTTTGCTCGACATGACCCAAGTTTCGATGGTTTTAACTTAATGAGATGGGCTAATTCACAAAGTGTCCGCACACGTCAAAAAGCAGGTCAACCACTATTAACTCCCTTCCAGGTTCGCTATATAAGTGAACACTTGAAGCGTGAACGCTAAGAAAAAAATTAATGTATAGTCTTATACTATTTCGTTATAGTTGATCATATTGCAATAAATCAATTAATACTCCTATAATGCACGGTACGCAGTATGATAAAAAACAGTTCAGCTCGAGAGATTGCGCTAGATAACTATCAATCAATCGTCGTTGGACTTCTTGTATTTTTAATTGGTCTGGGTGTTTCTTATAAACTAGTAACAAACCAGCTAAATAAAGTAAAGCAGCAGGAAGCCGCTATGACCGAAGCGCAGGAACAGAAAAATGTTCATACAGTAAAAGCTGGTGAAACCTTGTGGAGCATTGCAGAAAAAGAAATTGGGTCGGGCTATAATGCGTACGACATTGCGAAAGCAAATAATATTTCTGATCCAAATACCATTGCGGCTGGTGCCGAACTTACTATTCCTAACGTTACGCCTATCTTAATGCAACAAGGCAGCGTAACAAGCATTCAAACCACTCAAGTAACGTTAAATGACGCTAAATACACGATAAAAGATGGAGACACCTTATGGGATATATCTGTTCGCGCATACGGAGATGGTTACCGTTGGCCTGAAATTGCAAAATTCAATAAAATTTCAAATCCTGACTTAATTTACACAGGAAGCCTACTAACATTGCCAGGGAAATAGTCATAAACTGGTATAATTGTGCTAACGCGGGATTAGTACAGTGGTAGTATGCATCCTTCCCAAGGATGAGATGCGAGTTCGATTCTCGTATCCCGCTCATGAGCTCACAAATTTTCTCAGTAATCTCTCTTCGCACCGATGGGAGCATGAAACTACCAGGTAATCAGTTGGAAAGCGATGAGATTACTCGTAATAGGTATACTTTTCTTGAAAAACACTCCATAGATCCACAGAGCGTTGTGAGCGCGGAGCTAGAACATGGAAATAATATTAGAACTGTCTTTGCGGCTGATAAAGGACAAATTGTTCCTCACACCGATGGGTTGATTACTTCAGAAAAAGGCGTTTATCTCTCAATCACTGTTGCAGACTGCTTGCCGATTGTGATCTTTCACCCGGAAAAAGAAATACTATGCTTACTACACGCCGGATGGAGAGGATTGGAAAGTAAAATTATTAAAAAGGCTCTTACAACTTTCCAAGTGACTTATGGAGTGAGTGCTGCCGAACTCCTTGTCGGTATCGGTCCAGCAATTGGTCCATGTCATTATGAGGTAGGCAAAGATGTCACTGAAAAATTCTCTCAATACTCCGATGCAGTCATCAAAAGAGATTCAAATATATTTCTTGATCTTAAAAAAATTGCCCAAAATCAATTAACCAATTTAGGAGTTCAAGCGTCAAACATCGAAACGAGTGATGTTTGTACCTATTGCCAATCGAGTACTTTTTTTTCGCATCGAAAAGATCAAAGTAATCCAGTAAAAGCCATGATTTTTGTTGCTGGAATTGTGTGATGTAAATCCGAACCTAAGCCTCTCTTTGAGAACTCTGTGACAAATATGCAGGTACTATTGCTAATAGAGCAACAAAAGCTGCTAAATACAATGTCGAAAGTACACCAAATGAATCTGCCATTACCCCTGCTATAAGCGGCGCTGATGCTGCTGCAACTCCCGAAAGCGTTTCACTGATTGAAAAAACCTTTTCAAAATGAGCTTCTTGAGCACTTTCTGAAATAAGTGTTTGTACAACCGATGAAGTTCCTTTTGTAAAAATTCCCAAGAAAAATGAAAGCATAAAGAGTACGTAAAGATTAGTAGAAAGTGCTAAAAAAACAAGCAAAATGGCCATCATTAATTCAGCAGTAATAAATAACGTTGATGTTTTCATCTTATCTGCCCCATGACCCAATACCATCTTTCCACAAAGCCCTCCGATAAAATATACTCCTGTCATAATTCCCAACATAAAAGGTGTAACTCCTTTTGCAAGAATTACAAAAGGGTAAAAAATAGTAACAATATTTGAAGCGCTTGAATCAATCATATTTGAGAAAGCAGAAAAAAGAATTTTAGGTTGTTTGGCAAGGTATACAAGCATCTTTAACCAATCCGTATGATGTTCTACTTCTTGCGATGAATGTTCCTCGGGTATTTTATATAGAAATTTGATGAGTATAAATAAAAGACAACCAATACCTCCCATAACCATCATGGTCGGTCGCCAGCCGATAAACGATGTTGCTAAAATTGCCGCAGGGGGAATTCCCATACGTCCAATTTCTCCCAAAGAACTAAATTTTCCCATAGAAATACCTATTTGATCTATGGGAGCATACTTTGCAATAGAAGCAAACCCAACGGGATGAAATACTCCGAAACCAACCGCTGCTGCGTAAAAAGCTAGCACAACAAGAGCAATATTTGTAGAAAACGCAATAGCTATTACGGAAATTGAGTATAAAATGAGCGCAAAGCTAAGCAGCCGAAGACCTCCGAGCCGTGCTGCAAGCAAGCCTGCTGGAATTCCCAAAAGCATCATTAAAAGCCCTTGGGAAGATCCTAAAAATCCAACTTGTGTAAGACTCAAAGACAAATCCTTTGCGATAAATGGGAGAAGGACAACAAGTGCCGTACGTACTCCATCATTAAGAACATGCAGAAGATATAACTGTGATAGGCTGGGTTTCATATCCAATTTTACCAAAACAGTGCCCAGATAGTCGCAGCCCCTGCAAACGCCATAAGTCCGGCTACAAACCAACCAATGAAGGTGGTAAATGGATGATTTTTGAAACCTCCCATAATTCTTTCATTACTACTGAGAAGAACGATAAAGACAATAATAAACGGCGCAATGAGACCGTTTAAAACAGCAGAATAAATAAGCGCTTTTATTGGATCAATTCCACTAAAATTCATCGCGAGACCAATAAGCATAGAAATCATGATAGCTCCATAAAAAGATGTGGCTCGCTTAAGTTTTTTATGCAGTCCGAATTTCCACCCAAAACTCTCACTTATAGCATACGAAGAAGATCCTGCTAGAACTGGTACAGACAAAAGACCTGTTCCGACAATTCCTAAGGTAAACAGCAAATATGCCGACTCACCTGCTAGAGGACGAAGTGCTGCGGCTGCATCGGCAGCAGAATTGATTGTTGTAATTCCCGTGGCAAAAAGCGTTGCGGCACACGTTGCAATAATAAAATACATAACTAAATTTGAAACAAACATTCCCGACCACACATCAACTCGCATATTTCGAATGTCTCGCTTAGTCACCATTTGTCGCTCGCGCAGAGTAAGTTTCCCTTCCAAAATGCTTTCTTCAACTTCTTGACTCGTTTGCCAAAAAAATAGATACGGAGAAATAGTGGTTCCTAATATGGCACAGATAAGTATAATTTGCTCTCGATTAAAAACGATTGATGGAAATACGGTACTCTTGAAGAGCTCTGTAAATGAGAGTCCAACAAGAAAACCTGAAATTACATAGGAAACTAAAATAAGGGCTAAGTACTTAAGGTAACGAGCAAATTTTTCATATGTGCTGTAAATCTGTAAACCCAAGCTTATTACAGTAAAAAAAACGATCAGCACTACAAACGATACGTTTGGAAAAAGTAATTGGCTTGCCTTTGCCATTGCTCCCAAATTTGCTCCAATATTCACTGTATTTGCAATGAATAAAAGGAGTGTTATGAAATATAAAACTCTTCGCGGATAATATTTTCGAATGTTTCCCGCAAGGCCTCGACCTGAAACCATGCCCAATCGCGCGCACATTTCCTGAATTATCGCCATAAGGGGAAAGGTGAAACCCGCAAGCCACAACAAACCAAGACCATATTGTGCGCCTGCCTGAGAATACGTAGCAATTCCCGAAGGATCATCGTCTGCAGCGCCAGTTGTCAGGCCTGGTCCTAAATTTTTCCAGAATTTATTTGCCTTTTTAACTGATTGCTGACCAGAAATACTTTGAGCCAGTTGCCTGGATGCCTGCACAGTAGAATCAAGTGCTTCTGCTGGTGCACTTACCACTTTTTCAAACTTATCTTGACTCATATCTTCATCATAAAATACACTCTAGTTCAAATGCAAGTAGTTATAAGCCGTGGTATAATTTAACAGGAGTTGCCAACGTAGCTCAGTTGGTAGAGCAATGCTTTCGTAAAGCAGAGGTCGTGGGTTCAACTCCCACCGTTGGCTCCCTGCCTGAAGGCAAACCAAATTACAACATGCGCCCAAAAAAGAAAAATCAATTGCTAACCGTAATGATTTTTGCAGTGTTACTGATAATTTTCTTTGCTACAATTGGATTTAAATTACTTATCAATACTTCTCTATTCATCGCCAATATTACGAGTGGATCACGGGGGTCTTCAACGATCAATTCCCAGGATTTCGTCCTAGCTCCAGAATTACTTTCACTTCCAGATGCGACAAGTTCTGCGTCACTTGCGGTTCATGGAACAGCAACAGATGGCTCACAGCTTTCGATTATTGTGAATGGCGCGAATCAGGAGGAATTGGTAGTTGACGGAGATACATTTGATACAAATATTTTATTACAAAAAGGACTCAATGAAATTTATGTAGAAATGCGCATGAAGAAACTAAATATTTTCAAAAAATCGGACACGTACTCGGTGCTTTACCAAAATGAAAAACCCAAGCTTATTATTGATTCACCAACCAATGGATCACGAATTAGTCAAACTGATATTACTGTTAGCGGATCAACCGATCCAGATGTATCAGTTAGGGTAAATGGATCACCTACTATTGCAAATGCAGAAGGAAAGTTTTCGGCTTCTATTCGGATCAAAGAAGGTGAAAATAAAATTGTCATAACTGCAACCAATCGCGCAGGAACTGTTGAAACGCAAGAGCTAACGGCTATCTTCGAGAGCAATTAACGGCAGAAAAACAGCAAGAACAACTCCAACTAAAAACACATTTTCAAATAATGAAGTAATCGCGACAATGCTTACGAGCACTTTGCCAAGGAATGAAACATTTAAGTAAATCTTCATAAGCAGAAATATTAATGCCAATAATCCCACTATTCCTGCACTTGCAAGTATCGTTACATAGCTTGAACTGAAGGCAGAATCCGCATGATCATATGGTCCACTACTCGCAAGCAATGAAGAAAGTTGATTGTACCCAACACCAAACAATCTATTATCTTTCCAAAAGGCAATACCTTTTTGCATGTTTTCATAGCGTGATTCAATAGAGAATGTGCGCTTCAAATTAGTACTTTCACCTGGGATTGATGGAATCAGAAATATACCTAGTATAAATACCGCGGCGATTCCTAGCACTGTAGGTACTGCAATTTTCCTAAGCATAAGAATAATGAGCCCACAGACAAATCCAATGTACGTAATTCGAGAATAAGTAAGGAGAATCAGTAAAAATAGAAAGCTTACTATTACCACGCTCCACAAATGGCGTCGTGGCACAAATACATAGCGAACCAAGTAGTAAAAGAATAATAACGTGAAAATTATTCCCGTAGGAGTTACATCGAGAAAAGTGCCAAAAACTCTAAATTCATGCGGATCCCAACCAATATTTACCAATTTCCCTATGCGAGGAAAAAATATATATTGTAAGAAAGAGAAAAATATTGTTAGGCCAGTAAAAAGATGAATCCCCTTTTGTAACACTTGTTCCTTGATTCCAGACAAAGAAAAAAAGAATGAGCAATAAAGTACAAGGCGCATTAAATAAGCTCCCGCAACTAAATTCTGTGCTCCGGTGAATTTATGAAGACTGATAACGAGAGTCATGAGTAATATTTCTAAGAAAATGATCCATGTACGAACCACGTTGTCATTAAAATATGATTTAAATCGTGCTTCATCAAATGAGACCTTACTTGATCGGACTAGAATAATGAGCAGCATTACAAATTCATACCCTAAAATAGAAATAGAAGGATAAGGAGTAATGCGGATAAGTTGCCCGAGTGAAAGTAGTATAAAAAATAAATACAATAAAGCCTTCATTGCTGTTTTAAGTACAATTTGGATCTAACTAAAAAAGAATGAAAACTCATCATAAAGCTATATACAAAACCTCCTGGCCCATCTAAAAATCCCAATTTAACTATATAGGTGTACCAAAACTTGCTCAATGGGTACAATATAATTTGAAAAACATTTGTACGGATTCCCTTGCTGCGTAACTCTTGCGCGCGCAGCGTGGAGTAATTATTAATAGACTCTAAAAATGCTGCAATTGTCTGATGAGGATAATGATTAATAAATCCGTCTAATCGCTCAGTTCTTCCCGATGCCCGAAATACCTCGTGAACTTTACCCACCCACTTCCCACTTCTCTTTTTAACTAATCGAATAATCCCATGATTACGTGCCGAACTCGTTTCTCCGTATTTCATTTCTTTTCCCCAGAAAAAATCACGGCGAGGAATAAAATACGCACCAATTTCACTATTCTTTAGATCTAAATGAGAGATGCTTTGTGCAAGCTCTTTTGAAATCTCTTCATCGCTGTCGACAAATAGAATCCAATCATTCTTAGCATTTTCCATTCCCTTGTTTCGGGCATGTGCAAAATCAGCATCTACACGAAAATATACAATGTCGGTGATAAATGCTAGCGAATCGAGGGTTTTTTTTGAAACAGAATCCTGCGTGGAAGTAAGAATTGCAACAGATATCATGAACTTATTCTACAGTATTTTATTACATTCCCGTGTAATACTGCACCTTTGTCTTACCTTTTTGTAGCTGATACCAATTTAAGAATGCTTGTCGAAGCTTTGCTCGATAAATGGTGTCGCGGATTGATAATAGCTGACTTCGTAGAATTGCATTCTTGCCTTTGACTATTTTATTTCGTACAAAATAATCACTAATCTCTTTATCCGTTACCGTAATTTGTTTTTTGAGCAATTTTTCAACTCCCAATTGTGTTCGCAGTTCATTTCTAAATTGAGGTAGTGTTTGACGAGTACTCACAAGAAGTTGTTCAAAGGTTGTTTTCTGGAGTGCTAAGTCTTTTTTCATAACTGCAATTTTGGTATCTATTTCCTTTTCAGTAACAATAATCTTATTTTCTGTAAGAGATTGTGCAATTAGTTTCTCAGCAATCATTGCTTCCAATACTCCTTGACCATTTGTAATCGCAAGTTTTTTTAAGAATGTTCCACGACTAATAAATTCACCATTTACCTGCGCAATAGGCAATACATTGTGAATAAAAAAGCCGAGAATAAAACTAACAAGGGCAGTTGCAAGAAATGCAATAAATAGAATTTGCTTTGTTGATAGGCGCTTAAATTGTTTCATGGAGCCGTATTATAGCACTACAAAATAACTTTAACAAGTCTTAGTAAATACTCCATATTGACATGACTATTCTTATTTGCAAGAATGATTATAGAACGTTAAGAATTTTGAAGGTAGTTGGGTAAACCTCAGATTTGTACTGTTGTCCTTGCTACCTTCAAATTCTTTTGCATGAACTTCTCTTGATACCACAGTTTCAATCTATCCAAAAAAGCCACGCTCACAAAACCATACATTGCTATTGTATTTAGAAGAGCTATAACGATTAAATTGGGAGGCGTATTATCATTCAAAATTCCCACAATAACACAAAGGGCAGTTGCAGTTCCAAATATTACGTGGGGTAAAAACAATGAAAGATCTATCTTTTGAATTTGCGCATTTCCTTTGGGAGTCACTTCATATCCTAATCGTTTACCAGCAAAAACACTTAAAAATGCCATGAAGTAGACAGGCCATGCCGCTAAACTAAGTAATTTTCCCTTTAAAAGCAACCCGCTTTCTTCTCGCGGATTAATATTATATCTTTGTAGCCAAAGAGAAATAACCTGCTGCCAAATTATGACCGGCAATAAAAATGCTAGCAATGGTCTGAGAGGCATAAGAGTAGCATTAATTCCAAAAAAGAAATATAGAACCAAGAGGAAAATACCAATTGCTTGGGCAATTCCATCGAAGTAGTATTGCTGTAACAAAAAATAATTAATTGCATGTTTTATTTTCATCGTCGGAAATATACGAGGACTTTCCGTTAATAAGATATGTATAAGTCCATATGCCCAGCGCATTTGTTGTCCGAAGTAAGCGCTCCATGTAGCGGGTCCTTCACCAATTGCAAGTACTTCTGGTACATATACACTCTTCCACCGTTTGGAATAAAATCGCATGCCAGTTAGATGATCCTCAACGATGTGGCCAGAATACCCTCCTATGTGTGAATGTGCTTCAACACGGACCACGTGATTTGCACCAATAAAGAGAACCATATCTAGTCCAAACAATCCTCGTTGCGTAGTGCCATAAAAACTAAAGGCTTGTTCTGCTGCCGCACGCGCAATCCATGATTCATTTTGGTTTCCATAAATCTGTGGTGTTCCGACAAAACCAACACTGGGATCGGAGAAATATCCGAGTGTTTTAGTTAAAAAATTCTTTTTGGGTACAAAATCCACATCAAGCTGTGCAATGAAGTCGTATTTTTTTTCATATTGATGGCACCAAGAATTGTAATTACCCGCTTTAGTTTTGGCTCGGTATTTTCCTTCTTTCGTATTATATTTTTCAAGACCTTTACGAGTGTAATGCAGTACGCCATGCTTTTCACATATTTTACGTGCAATTTCATCATTTCCTTCATCAAGCAACCACGTTTCATGCGGATATTCACAGTCGACCATGGCTTTGAGCGTTTTATCAAGAACATCATATGGCTCTTTTCCTGGTACGAATGCAGTTAAGAATGCAACCTTGTACCCTTCTTGGGCTGGGATATACTTACTATCACGCATAAACAAAGAAATGATCCATACAAAAATTTCATTCACTATCTGATGCCATACAACATATGTCAGCAAGGCAAAGATGAAAAGGTCTATGACTATTCCGTAAGAATAAGATGAAAAATTACTCGGGATGTTAGTTGGATTGAACCAAAATAGTCCAAAAAGAAATGTGAACACGATTCCAAACGCAATTAACAAAACAAGAACTGCCTGCTTGACAAAAGAAAGCGTCTTAATTTTTACGATCGGAATGGATACATTCATATACAAAGTGAACATTGTACCAGCTTAACGCATAAAGTCAAATTTCCACTCTATTATGACCACAATTGATGCACTAAATAGCGAATACAATTACTAATAGCCTTTAAATACATAATAATATAGGACTTATATAGATATGGCCCCAATGAGCTATAAAGAGGTAAATAGACTATCTTGACATGAAATTTTTGTATGTATACAATGACGATCGTACATTAAATCGCACGAAACTAAAGTCACATAAACAATAGTTACTGCGAAGTTTATAAGTTTCTTTTGAAAAAAAATATCATGGCAAACGCGGGAAAAAAGATTGCAAGCTTAGTACTTTCAGTTAATATTGTTATATTCTCACTTGTCAATCTTCCACTTGTAGCATATGCTCAAGAATTGCCAAATCGTGACGAAATTCGAAAGCAAGTTATTCAAGAAGCTCAAACTCAATCTACACAACCTGCTCCTACCGTTGAATCTACTCCTGAACCTGCCCCAGAAGCCGCAGTTGAAACTGAAGTAACAAATACTGGCGATGATGTGGAAGTAAACAACGCAGCTGCTAGTACAGACACAACAGAGATTAATAATGACAATTACACGCAAGTCGATCAAAGTGTTGACGCAGAAGCAAATACTGGATACAACCAAGCCAACGGAAACATTTCTGTAAATGGTGGAGGTGCAGGGATAATTCAAACAGGTGACGCAACAGTAAATGTTGTGGCAGGAGTAAATGCAGGTAACAATACCAATGTAATTAATGGCTCAGACGCTGGAGCAAGTTCTGGAACAGATGTAGTCAATAGCGGCGATGGTTTAACCGTCAATTCTAATGATTCAGCCACAACATACAAGATTGTTAGAAATAGAAATACTACCATTATTAATCAAGCAACTAATGCAACCGCAAATACGGGAAACAATGAAGCAACAGGAAATATTTCAGTCAACGGAGGACCAGCAGGTGTAATCGTAACGGGAAACGCTTCGACAAATGTTAGCTACCTTGTAACTGCAAATGGAAATATGACATTCATTGGTGGAACTGGTGAAAGTGGTCTAGAAGGTGCTTCGATTATATTAACAAACAGCGGACGAACATCACGATTTAATAATCACACGAATACGACTCACTTGACAACAGTAACGAATGAAAACAGAGCGCTTATTTCCCAAGCATGTGGACGACCTATTGGCGAACAAGAAGCTCGAGTCGACATGACGGCATGTAGCTCAAACACTGGAAATAACCATGCCGATGGACAAATTAATCGAAACGGTGACGCTGGAGTAATTAAAACTGGAGATGCACAAGTAAACGTTGTAATGAACGCTAGTGCAAACAATAATGAAACATACGTTAAAGGCGGTAATGGTGGAGCAAGCGCAGGCGCTGACATCGTGAACACCGGCGACAACGTAGATGTGAACAACAGCGCCAATAATACCAACGGCATCTTAGTAAACAATAATAACTACGCTGATGTTGACCAATCAGTTAATGCTCGAGCAAATACAGGATATAACACTGCAAATGGAAACATTTCATTCGGCGGAGTTGCCGGATGGATTCAAACAGGGAACGCCACAGTAAACGTAATCATGAATGCAGATGTAAACAATAATACAACCATTGCTGACAGCTCGGCCGGCATGAATGGTGGAGCAAGTAATGGAACAAGCGTTATAAACACGGGAGACGATGTAACAATCAATTCAAGCGCGAATAGTGAAACAACGATAGAAGTTACGAACTACAACGTACTGAATTTAACTCAAAGAGTAAATTCATACACTAATACTGGAGGAAATGTAGTCGATGGAAATATTGGAGCAGTCGCAGGAGTAATAATGACCGGCGATGCAACATCTTCGACCAGCATGGATGTTCAAGCAAACAGTAATTGCACACGAATTGGATCGAGCGAGCCATGTCCAACCAGAACTCCTGACAATAACCCAGAAGTAACTGGAACACCACAAAACAACTCGCCTATCGGAGGTGGCCAGGTTGCAAGTGCAACTAACAACGGAGGTTCATCAAGTAGCTCATCAAATACAAGTCCATCAACAGCCGGACAAATTTTAGGAGCCATGCTTCCAGCGACTGGACCAGGAGCAGGAATGATGATACTTGCTTTAAGCATTAGCGGAATACTAGCTGGAAACAAATTACGAAAATTCGAGAACTAAGGTTCTCATTCAAATAGCAGTTAATCATTAATTAATCAACACGAATAGGGGGTGAAACATACATGATGAAAAAAACAATCGCATCTTTAGCTTCCGCAGCATTGGTTTTAAGCAACGTAGTCGTTGTCGCAGCTGCTGACAATGTCACCGTCGTTACCAATACCGGAACTGATGCAACTGTAAACAGCTCAGCTAACAACACAACTGTTGTAGGAGTAACTAACGTTAACACCGCAACCGTAGTCCAAACTGATGTATCTAATAATAACACTGGAGACAATGTTCAATCTGGAAACATTAGTTTATGTTGTTCAACTGGAACAGGAATTGTAACTGGCAATGCTGGATCAGTCTCAAACATGAGTACTGACGTAAACAGCAATTCTACCGCAGTCGTTCTTCCTTCTAACGGAGGATCAAACAACTACGCTGATGTTGCCAACACCGGAAACGGATTTACCGGAAATTTGAGCGCTAATTCTACAACAGTAGTTGGCGTTACAAACAGTAATAATTTGAATGTTGCTCAAACCAACGTTTCAAACAACAACACTGGTAATAACGTTTCAAAGTCAAACATTGGAAACAATGGAATTATGACTGGTGATGCAGTTTCTGTAAGTAACATGAATGTTGAAGGAAACAACAATCTTACTGAAGTCTTGGGTCTTGCTGGAACACCTTGTAACACCTGCACAGGTAATAATAATCTTGTTACCAACACAGGTTCAAAGTTTACTTTGAATTCAAGCACCAACCAAACTGACGTTTTGACTGTTTTCAATCAAAACAACATGTGGGTCGCACAAACAGTATTAGCCGCAAACAACACTGGAAACAACAAAGCAGTTTCAAACATTGGAACTGGGGTAATTGGAACTGGTGATGCAGCTTCTGTTGCTAATTTCGACGTTCAAGGAAATAGCAATGCAACTGGAGTGGGACTTAACTTGCCAATGGGCAGTAACTTAGCCGACGTATTGAACACCGGTGCTAGTGCAACACTTAATTTAAGTGCCAACAACACCACCGTCGCTACTGCTTTAAACGCTAACAACTATTTCGGCGCACAAACCACTTTTGCTTCAAACACAAGTGGATTGAATGCTTCAAATAGCAATGTTGGTGGATTTGGTACATACACCGGAAATGCCGGTGCGGGAACAAACTATATGGCAGGTGGAAACCATAACTCAACCTATATGGGTGGAGCCTTGGGTCTTCTTGCTTGGTTAGCTTGGCTTTAATCCAAGAGTGATCATTCTTAGATCAACAGGGAATTAAAGCGCTTTTTAATCCCCCGCTGCTCAGCTCGCAAGAGAAATGAGGGCGGGGGATTCCCGTATATAATTCTTATTTTAACTGCTGCTATCGGTTGCATTTTAGTATGGCAATGATTTATAATACGGGCTTACATGATAACCCGTATAGTTACTTCAACACGTATTCGCAAAATTGTATCGGTCTTTGTTATCCTTAGTATCTTCTTCAACGCTAGCTTCCCCATTTTTGCTGAAGAGATCATAGAGCCTACACCGAGTGAGCAACCAACTCCAACACCCACTCCTACTGACCAAGCAAATACTGATGAACAAATATCTATCGAAGCATCGGCGACTGATTCAGCAACTCTCGTTATTACTCCTGATGGAACAACATATACTACCAATACTGGAAATGACGTTGAAATCACAACCAGTGATACAAGCACTCTTGAGGCAAGTATTGAAAATACCAACATCGCGGACATCGATCGAACAGTAGAAACAAACAATAATACAGGAGGAAACACACTTACTGATAATATTGCGCTTGAAGGCGGCACGAATTCTATTGCAACAGGAGGCGTAGAAACAATCCAAAATATTTCCACAGTTGTTAATACGAATGTGGTCGCACAAAGTGCAGCAGTAGTAATAAAAGATGTATTTGAAGACAGTGATGAAGATATTAACCTTTCATCCATAGCTCCATGTTTTGCACCCGGTACCGTTATTACTCCAGATGCATTTGAAATTGAGAACACCGGAAATAATGTAAAGCTTTTAGACACTCAAACAACTGATTCTGAAATTGTAATACGAAATAATAATACCGCAGACATACAAAACGACATTATACTTTCCTCAAATACGGGAAACAATTCGGCAATAAATAATATTTCATCGGGTACTTCGGTTACTACGGGTGACGCCTACACATCGCTTAATCTATTTACCATGGCCAATACAAACCTCGTTGGAAATTGCTACTTCTATGGAGTAATAAATTTATTTGGCTCACAAAATGGAGATATTATTCTCCCATATGAACTCGATGTCTTGAACAATAATTTAACACCTTTATCATTCGACAATATATCAAATTCCGGTGATTCAGTAGATATAAATCAGACAACGAACACTGAAAAAGAGGTAATCATTAAAAATATAAATACTGCTTCTGTTACTGAAAGCGTTTCAAGTACTAATACAACTGGAAACAATTCCCTTACTGACACGATTAATTTCAATACCCTCGGATCAATCGTAACCGGCGACGCCAACAACAGCCACAATGTCATCGATATTATTAACTCAAATTACGTTGCAAACAACTTCTTTATTTTACTGATTAATCGCTATGGAACATGGAACGGACAAGTTATGGGGTTGGATAGTTCATACATGCTCGTTCCTCAGGTAGGCAATCCCTCTGCCCCAAATTTATATTCAACACTTATTACGAATACCGGGGACTCTTTGCAGAATACTGCAAATCGCACGAACAAATCTACTGTGGTCGTAGAAAACACGAATAATCTCATCGTGGATAACAATATAAACCTACTCTCAAACACCGGAAGCAATGAAGCGGGACGCTTTAATGCTTCAATTAACACTGGAGATGCGCAATCAAAAGCAAATGTTGTTACCATGGGTAATACTAACATCACTGGAGACAACTGGTTTTTTGCTGTTATTAATATCTTTGACGATTTTATTGGAAATATTATTTTTCCTCGACCAGAGTTGGCCGTTTCGAAAATGGTTGATCAGGCAAGTCACAATGCAGGCGATGCCTTTAGCTACACTATCGCCTACGGAAACTTTGGAAACACATTTACTGAAAATGTAAAAATTGTTGACGCACTTCCGTCACAACTAACCCTGTTGAGCACATCTTTAGGAGCTAGTGTTTCAGGAAATTCAGTAACGTGGAACATTGGACGACTTGAGCCTGGTCAAACGGGAGCTGTTACTTTACTTGTTCAAACTGATAGGCAACTTGAACAAATAGATTTAGCTAATACCGCAAGCATTTCAAGTTCACGAACAGAAGTTAATCTTGATAATAATAACTCGACTGCGATGGTTCGCATCTTCAAGCGTGGCACAAGTACTACAACTTCGTCTAATAACAATGCAAATACGACCACCACTAGTACGCAAACAACAGTAAGTCCATTAGGAGGAACACTTCTTCCCACTGCTGCCACAACTACTGTAGGAAGAAACCAAGGTGTTATGGGTGCAGTTTATGGAGCACAAAAGACTGTTGCAAAAGATAGAACTAAATCGAAACCCAAGTTAGCAGAATGTGGCGCAGCATGCAACGCTCAAAAAAATACGTCCACCTATCCTGTCGTGACAATTCTTGGTCTTGTTGCTCTAGCATTAATTCTTTATCGCAGAAGATATTTCATCTCGTAATTAGTACGCGCACGTGGATTTGAACCACGGACCCCTTCAATGTGAATGAAGTGCTCTACCACTGAGCTATGCGCGCTTTGGACATATTATACCTTGTTTTTTACCTTCAATTCTTCTAAAATTACCGTATGCAACTAGTCAAACGCCTTATAGATTTTGTCATGGATATCCTTGAAACAGTAGTTTTCGTAGGCTCGTTGTTTATTGTATTCTATCTTTTTATTATTGCGCCCAACCAAGTCCAAGGAGCATCGATGGAGAAAACATTTCAAAGTCACGACTATATTCTTACAAGCAAAGTTTCATATCGACTCGAGAAGCCAAAAGCAGGTGACATTATTGTATTTGCATCACTTTCCAACAGCGAGGTAGATTTCGTTAAGCGCATTATTGGCGTGCCCGGAGACCGCATTAAAATCCAAAATGAGCGTGTATTTCGAAACGGAGCACAACTTACAGAGCCATATATTACTGAACCCACCAATACGTTCCAAACAGGCTTTATAGCAGAAGGTGAGGAAGTAACGGTACCCGAGGATTACCTATTTGTTCTAGGCGATAATCGAACTCATTCTTCTGATTCACGTGAATTTGGATTTATTCCTCAAACAAATGTAATCGGAAAAGTAATTTATCGATACTTTCCTATCTCAAATATGGGAAGAGTTACGAATCCTTTTCTAATTGGTTCTTAATTTTCTCAAAAACTTCACTTGTTTTTTCAAGCGACCCATTGAATGAAATGACGATCTCACCTTTACGTCGAGTTTGAATTGTGCCAACACTTATTAGTGGGTCGATAGATTCAATTATTTTTTCAAGGCGTGTGAGCTGATCTTTAGAAAGTTTTTTCCCAACAATTTTTTTTCCAGAATTTAGTTCAAATACCCTACGCTCACTTTGTGAGGCTGAAAGATTTTGAGTAAGAATTTCTTCATAAACAAACGTCATCTCTTCATGAGTAGTTAGACGAGACAATATAAAAAGATGGCTGAGTGATATTGTTTTATCGTAGTACCCGTTAATAATCAGAGGAGGCAGCTTTTTAAGCCGTCTCAAATGACTTACATACGAGGATGACATATCGAGCTCGTTTGCAATTTGTACAACTCGAATACCTGCATTTACTGCATTATCAATAAGTTCAGCCTGCACAATTGGATCTGATTGTTCATGAATAGTTCTAAGAACTTCCTCAACATTTACTCGCATTTATTTAGTATACAAAATACTACTCTTAAATACAGCGCAAGATTGCTGGTCCGCCAGCTGGCAGAGACCATTTGACCTGCCTGCGTCAGGCAGGGGACCACTACTTTGATTGTGCGTAAAATTGAGGTGACTCACTATAGTTGAGACAGGATATCGAGAGCAGTAAGAATAGAAGTTACTTTGCAGATACAGTGACGTATTTCTTTCCAGCGCGTTTCTTGAAGACAACATTTCCATCGGTAAGTGCATAAGCAGTGAAGTCTTTACCGAGCTTAACATTTTCACCTGCAGAAAATTTCATTCCACGTTGACGGACAATTACATTACCTACAGAGACTTTTTCTCCTCCATATAACTTGACTCCAAGTCGCTTGGAAATGCTATCTCTATTGCCTTTTGCCGCCTTTTGTGACTTTGTATGTGCCATGTTTTATATTAGAATGATTCAACTTTCAATTCTGTAAGCTGTGCTCGGAAGCCTCGTGTCTTTCGATAACGTGTTTTTGCTTTAAATCGTGCTACTCGAATTTTATCACCTTTTACGTTTTGAACGACTGATGCTTTTGCTTTTGTCTTTAAAAATGGAGTTCCAAGATCGACAGTAAGCTTTTCGTTATCCAGAAGAGCCAAAAGATCAAGCTCAACAGACTTTCCGGCCTCGACATTTAAATTATCTACGGTAAGGATATCGCCTACTTTGACAACGTATTGTTTTCCACCTGTTTTTACAACTGCAAGTTTCATGTAGTAATTATAATCGATTCACCTCCTGATCGCAACTGTAGTTTACTAGCACATTACAGAGCGAGCCCAATAAGGATCATTGTTGAAACAACAGAAGAGCCCCCATATGAAATAAATGGTAATGTGATCCCTGTTACTGGGAAAATCCCCATATTCATACCAATATTTACAATTACAGAAATAGTAATAAAAAGTATTACCCCAACGGTATAAAGATAATAAAAGTACTCTTTTTTTCGGTCACGAACAATTAAAAGAAGTCGATATAGGAGTACGCAGTATAAACCAATAATAGCCACGCCGCCCACAAAGCCAAATTGCTCAATAAGTGATGCAAATGCAAAATCGGTATGATTTTCAGGCAAAAACAAAAAACGTGATTGCGTGCCCAGGCCAAGTCCTCTTCCCACTAATCCACCTGAACCTACTGTAATAACTGACTGGATAACGTTATACGCAACTCCTGTTATGTCGTGTGACGGATCGATAAAACTTAGAACCCGTTGTTTTTGATATGTTTTGAGTGAATTCCACAAAAGTGGACTTGAAACGACAAAGAAAAGAGCCCCTGTCGCAAAATACGTTAGCGAAAGCCCAGCAAAAAAAACCATACCCAAATAGACCCCCAAATACAATAGCGAACTTCCAAGATCGGGCTGTTTAAGAATAATGAAAAATACTATTAAAAATAGACTACCTGATTTTATTAATGTGCCAGTATCAATTTTACGGCGAGCAAACAAATCTGCCATATATATTACAAAAAATGGCTTTAGGAATTCGGAGGGTTGGAAATTGAATATACCTAAATCAATCCAACGTCGTGATCCACGAACAACATCGCCGGAAATATACGTTAAGATTAATAGACCAATGAAAACTGCATAGGTAACACCAATGTTAATGCGAAAAATGTCAATACCGATACGTCGAACAATGAAGAAGGCTACAAATCCTGCGAAAATATAAATCAATTGATTAAAAAAAAATGATTGCGAAATTCCAAATAAGTTAAAAAGAGAAAATGTGCACAGTCCAATAATGGATAAAATAATTAGAATGTCGGGCTTTTTTTTCATGAACTAAACTTTCACGACTAGTAGTTTTTCGCCTGTTTCAATAGAGGTGGCAAGTACTTTTTTCTTAAGCAAATCTTCAAATCTCTTTGGAAATTCAGGAACTGTTAATGCAATTTCGTCGCCAGGAAGCAACCCAAGCGTTTTTCGCTCTTGTTGAATGGTGCGAATAAGATCGCGAACAGCTTCTTCTTCATCGAGTTCTTGCTGAGAAACTTCCACAGGTATGATTGGATAATGGAATTTCCCAACAGTAACATTTTTGATGTTTAACTCATCAAGTACTACATCCCAAATTGCACTCGAGATATTCTCTACTCCTTCATGAGTACTCAAATCAATATTCAAGAGTGGCTTTCGAACTTTAAACGCTTTTTTTTTGCGGAAGGCATGTCCTTCTTCGACTAGTGAACGTGCAAGGGCCATGCTCTTTTCAAGTTCTTCATCTATATACTGCTTATTATGTTCAGGCCAATCTTGTAAATGTACCGATTCAGCGGTAGTTAATCGTTTAAATAAGTACTCTGCGGTGAATGGAATTATTGGAGCAACAAGTTTCGCAAAATTCATCAACACATAATGGGTTGTTTCATAAAATGCTTCACCTACTCGATCACGGCTGCGACGAATATACCATTTTGACCAATCATCAACAAATTCGCGCAAGGCCGTTATTGCCGTTGCGGTGTCATACGCATTGAGTGAGTCTGTCATTATTTTCTCCAATGTTCCCAATCTCGAAAGTATCCATGAATCGAGGATGTGCAAACTCTGAGTGTTAAGTGGTTTACCCGATGGATTCCAATTAGTGGTATTTGCATACATTGCAAAGAAGCTATAAATATTGATTATTGGCAGTAATGTTGCACGAATTTGATTGCGATATTCTTCTTCGGAAATGACAATATCTTCTCCGCGCATAACAGGTGAAGCCATAAAATAGAGCCGAAGCGCATCGCCGCCGTATTTTTGGAGCATTTCCTTAGGATCTGGATAATTTCCAAAATTTTTACTCATTTTTCGACCATCCGTACCCAAAATTACTCCATTTACGACAACATTTTTAAATGCGCTTGTCTGAAAAAGAGAATTAGAAATTACATGTAGTACATAAAACCACGCTCGAATTTGACCGGTATATTCAACAATAAAATCTGGAGGAAAGAATTTTGCCAAATCAGTTTCTGTGCCAAATGGATAGTGACGCTCGCCATACGGAGCACTTCCCGCTTCAATCCAGCTATCAAGTACTTCAGAAACTCTGTGTGCAGGCTTGCCGCACTCTTTACACGTAACTACGACTTCATCAATTACGGGTTTATGAAGATCGTCGACTTTTGTTCCTGAGGCAGCCTCAAGCTCTGCAATTGAACCTGGCACAAATCGATGCTCATTTTCACATTCCCACACAGGCACTGGGGAACCGAAATAACGACTTCGCGAAATACACCAATCCGGAGCCGCTTCTAAGCTTTTTTCAAATCTTCCATGTTTAAAATGGTTCGGGAACCAATTAACATTTTTATTCGTTTCCTTAAGTTGTCCTTTGAGTTTTTGAATGTTTACATACCACGCGTTTTGCGGCGCGTAAATTAAGCGCGTATGACAGCGCCAACAGGTTGGAACGGTATGCTCATACGGATCGGTAGTATATACTAAACCTCGTGTTTCGAGTTCCTTGTCAATTTCTTCATTTGCATCTAAGTAATATTGCCCTGCCCAGTTAGGAACTGTTGAAATAAACTTTCCCTCATCATCTAAATGTAATGCGGCTTGGATATTCTCTTTCTTCATGGCAGCTAAATCATCTTCTCCATATGCGGCTAGTGTTACTATTCCGGTTCCATCTCCTTCGGTTACAAAATCTGCTCCAACAACTTCAAATAATCGCTTACCTTCTTCGTGCCCAAAAAAGTCATAATGACCTTCGAATTTTTTATCGATCAATTTTTCACCAGTGAATCGCTCTAGAACAGTGTATTCTCCTTTGAGCATAGAGAGCGTTGAGGAAGCCAAAATATACACTTCATTATTTTGGGAAACTTTAGAATATTCTAATTTCGGGTTAACGGCAAGCGCTGTTGTTACTAATTTTGTCCATGGAGTTGTAGACCAAGCAAGTAAATATGCATCTTCATCAACCAACTTATATTTATACACGGTACCCGGCTCTGTAACCGTTTGATAATTATCGCCATCCATGGCAACTTCAAAATTTGAAATCGGTGTTGAACAGTGAGGGCAATATAGAGATACCCTAAGACCTTTATAAATCAGATCTTTTTCATACATTTGTTTAAACACCCACATAACGCTCTCCATATATGGCAAATCCATAGTTTTGTAGGCGTGTTTAAAATCTACCCAACGAGCAACATGATCAATGTACCATTCCCACTCGCTGGAAACATCACTGACATAGAGCTTGCATTCATCGATGAATTTTTTTACCCCAATTTTTTCTTCAATATCTTTTTTACGCTTAATGCCCAATTTATTTTCTACTTTGTTCTCTGCGGGTAATCCATGACAATCCCACCCCCACACTCTTCGCACTCTGTACCCTTTCATCGTCCAAAAACGAGGGAATAAATCCTTAGCAATACTCGGAAGCAATGTTCCGTAATGAGGCAACCCTGTTATGAACGGAGGCCCATCTAAAAAGTTCCATAGTTTATCTTCAGCACGATTTTCTACGGATTTTTGAAACGTATTATTTTCTTTCCAAAACGAAAGAATTTCTTCTTCCATAAGTGGAATATTTAGATTCGGCTCAGTAGGCTTGAACATGAATGTTATTATAGCAAATTAGATCTCAAATTCGCATACGAGCGGAAGATGATCTGACACATCCACAACGGGCGCCTTATGCTGAAGAACCTTGAGATGATTGCTAACAAATACAAAGTCAACCACCGACTGTGCAAAGCCTCCGCCTTTTTTAACATTCGTATTAAAAGACGTAGTAAGTTCTCCTTTAAAAACATTTTGTAATCGTCGCTCTAACTTAGCAATTGTTTTTGTATGCTGCCCAACATTTAAGTCGCCACAGAGAATTGTAGGCTCATTAAACGGAATTTGAGCAATAATTTTATCCGCCATTGCAAGACGGCGTTCATTATCATCTTCATCAAACCCCCAAATGCCGTGCATATTCAAAATATGAATAGAAGTATTATTGATCTCGATTGTTGTATGTTGTAGATTACGCGGAATATCACTAAAATCAATTAATTTATCGCGTACAAATGCATGGAAACTTCCATTAATGAAAGTCGATTGCGACCTTACATGCGGATATTTTGACAATACCGCAAGTCCCCACAATGAATCTTCGACTCCAATGTCTAGAAATGACGGTGCAAAGTCAACATGATGTAAGCCAAGTTCTTTCTTGAGAATTTGCAATGAATTAAAGCGACTTTCTGATCTGTTAGTTTGGGGCCAATATATTTCTTGTAAGGCAAGAATGTCAGGACTTTCCTTACTTAAAAACTCAAGTGCATTATCGAATAATTTCCCGCTGAACCACAGATTCAACTGAATAAATTTAAAACGCATACTATTTTTTTCGTAGGAACGTGGGAATGTCAAATTCGTCGTCATCCATGTCGGAAGTATTTGACTGTACTGGTCGAGGTTTTGGAACTTCTTCGTCGGTGGCACGCACCGATGCCACTGTCGCCTCATCTTCGTCAGCAGTTGCTTTATCTTCATCGTTTTCATCGTACATTCCTGCGTATTGATTTGCGAAATGTAGGCGTTGTTCATCGAACTTAGTTGCAATAACAATGATTTTCACATCACCTGCCATTTTTTCTTGAATAACGGCTCCAAAGATAATTTCTGCGTCGGGATCTACTGTCTTTTGGAGAATTGAAGCTGCTTCATCGACTTCGGCCATTGAAAGATCGGGTCCTCCAATTACATTAAAAAGTACACCTTTTGCTCCGGAAATTGAAGCCTCCAATAACGGAGATGAAATTGCTTGTTTAACTGCACTTTGAACTCTTTTTTCGCCGCTTCCCATACCTATTCCCATTAATGCAGTTCCAGCATCTTTCATGATCGATCGAACGTCGGCAAAATCTACATTAATAAGCCCGGGAACGGTAATGAGCTCGGCAATACCCTTTACACCCTGATGAAGTACTGAATCAACTTTTTTGAATGCATCGATCATACTTACTTTACTATCAATGATCTCGAGAACCTTTTGATTTGGAATAACAATTAGAGTGTCTACTTTATCACGAAGTCGATCAATTCCATCTTGAGCAGTAATTTTTCGACGATTTCCTTCAAATGAAAATGGTTTTGTCACTACGGCAACGGTGAGCGCACCTGTTTCACGGCTTACCTCTGCAACAATAGGAGCAGCCCCAGTACCTGTTCCTCCTCCTTCACCGGCCGCAATAAATACCATGTCGGCACCATCAAGTGCTTCTTTAATTTTTTCACGTGATTCTTCAGCAGCACGTTGACCTACATCGGGGTTTCCGCCTGAACCCAAACCCTTAGTAAGATTATCACCAATTTGAATTTTGGTATCAGCACTATGTGCCAAAAGCGCTTGAGCGTCGGTATTCATTACGATAAACTCGACACCCTTTATATCTTCTTGAGCAATCATGGTAGCTAGCGCATTTCCACCCCCACCACCAATTCCTACGACTTTAATTTTCGCTGGCTGTCCAGCATTAGGTTTAATAAGCATAGTTTCGGTTAGTATATCATGGCATAAACGACTTTACCATGTCTTGTATTTTCTTTACAGACGTTCCAAATGACATATTCTTAAACATTTTGTCAAAACTCTTCATTGAAATTTTCTGACTTTCCTGCATATCGTTTTCTTTTCGATACAGCAGTAGTCCAACAACGGTAGCATATTGAGGAAAAAGTACTTCATCTACAAGCCCGGTAACATTTTGTGGAGTGCCCAAACGAGCAGGAAGTCCGACTGACCTTCGAGCGCTATCAAGAACTCCTATTGTTTGTGCTCCGCCTCCAACAACTACTAGCCCTGATGGAACTGCAGTAATAAAGCCACTTTTTTCTATTTGCTTTAATACGTATGCAAATATTTCTTCGAGTCGTGGGCGTATAATTCCTTCAACTACTGTTTTGCGCGAAATTTTAGTCAATCCTTCTGGTAGATTTAAACTTGCAATACTGATTTCATCATCTGCTCGAGAATGAGCACTTGATTCTTTATGCGGCTTTGATAAGAAAAGCTTGATTTGTTCTGCAGAATCAAGTGAGACCCTCAAGCCTACTGCAATATCATTCGTGAGATGTCGAGCGCCAATTGGAATTGATGATGAATATGAAAGCGCACCTTCGACATAAATACATATATCTGTTTTTCCACCTCCGATATCAACACAAACAACTCCAAGCTCTTTTTCAGTGTCAGAAAGTGTAGCAAGTGAAGAGCTCAATCCTGAAAAAACGGCAACTTGATTATCGACGCCTAAGTCAGAGAGGCATCTATCAATATTACGTAGATTCGTTAGGCTTGCGGTAATTATATGAGTATTAACTTCCAAACGCACACCGCTCATTCCAATTGGATTTTTTATTCCACCTTGGCCATCAACAATAAATTCACGCGGTACAACCTCGATAACCTCTCGGGTAGAAGAGATTGAGATGGCTTTTGCTGCATCTACAACTCGATTAATATCTTCGCCAGAAATTTCTACTTCTGGTTGTGCAACCGCAACTACTCCGTGGGAATTAAGTGATTCAATATGGGGGCCACCAACGCTTACGAGAGCATTAGAGATTTTAGTTCCAGCCATTCTTTCCGCTTTATCAATTGCAGATTCAACCGTTTGTGTAACTTGGTTAATGTCGACAATTTGTCCTTTCCGAACGCCTTTTGAAGGTACTGAAGCAAAACCCATAATCCGTGGTTGAGCTTCTTCATCACCTATTTTAGCGATTAAAACGGCTGTTTTGCTGGTTCCGATGTCTATTCCTGAAATAATGTGATCTGCCATAATTACTTTTCAAACACGACGACTGGTTTGTCGAATCGCACATCAATTGTGCTATATTTTTTCCCTTCAATAAAAAACTGCCGATAGATAACGGCAAAATCTGAAAATTGAGCAACCTTGTCCTTACTTGCTGAAAATACATATGTACGTCCAGCACCTTTACATAGTACCACATCAAATCCCTTCATTTCAACAGTCTCGATGGGAATATTATTTTCTGCAAATTTACCCAACAAATAGGCACTAAATAGTATTTCCTGGTTGCTCATTGCTTGGCCAACTGCGTATGATTCATACGGTAACAGTTGCTGGAGTAAAACGAGGGGTAGCGTATTCTCTTTCGTTCGTACTTTTGTAATAACTTTACCCGTACTACTAATTTCATAAAAGCCATTTGAAACTTTAACAGTACCCACCTTCTTACTTTTTGTAGCTGTTATAACAAGCTTGTTTGGATACTCTAATACAATATTAATGCTTTCAAATGACGGATTTTTTCCTAAGAGATCTTGCGTCGCTTTGCTGGTGTTAATTAAAAAGAGCGGTTTTTGGGAAAACTGATCAAGCCCAATAAGTGTTTGCGTACCATTCAACTCAATTGTAGATACCGAAAGAGTTTTAAAAATTAGAAAAGAAAGAAAAATCGCGCTCAGAAATGCAAATAAAACAATGGTTCGTTTAGGAATTCTTTTCATTAAGTACGTGATTGACGATAATAGGAGCAGCTTGCGCAATTAGTTCTTGTTGTTCTTTTAGTCGTCCAAAGTTCTGCTTATAGGTGTCAATTTTTGAGTATACAGAGAGAATTTTTTGCAGAAGGATTGTGCTATCATCGTTCTGATTAAATGCCTCACTAACACCCTGTCTTTGCATAAAGTCTGCTTGCGCTTGTTGTTCGTCATTAGCTGCCCAGGGAAGCGGAATAAAGACGCTCGGTTTTTGTAAGATAATTAGTTCACAAACGGTATTGGCTCCTGCTCTACTTACCACTAAAGAAGATTGCGCGTAATACATTGCGAGTTGCCGATCATCAAAATGTTCAAATACTTTGTACGATTCAGTTTCTTTCGCCTTCATGCGTTGGTAATCTCCATACTGCGCCACATTCCCTGTTTGGTGGATTATCATAAATGTCTTAGTTAATTCTTCGAGGAGCTTCTCGATATGCATATTAATACTGTGCGACCCTAATGAGCCTCCCATAATAAGAAGTGTTGGACGGGAAGTTTTGCTCGGTTCTACTCTTTTGATGAATGATCGCACTGGATTTCCTGTAAGTACTGTTTTATGTTGTGGAAAAAACTTTTGTACATCATTGAAAGATACAAACACTTTCTGAGCAAATCGAGCAATAAGCC
This sequence comes from uncultured Gammaproteobacteria bacterium, assembly GCA_964413645.1. Classification (GTDB taxonomy): domain Bacteria; phylum Patescibacteriota; class Microgenomatia; order UBA1406; family HO2-37-13b; genus 2-01-FULL-39-24. The sequence continues at coordinate 142,140 of CAYPSA010000001.1, read as the reverse complement.
GATTTGTTGAGCCTGGTCGCATGGTTTGTTCATGGGTAAACACCGGAATTCCCAAAAAGTACGCTGCAATAGCAATAGGCAAAGCAATATATCCTCCAAAACTTAGAACATACGTAGGATTTTCTGTCTTAAGTAGATTGAACGCATGTAAAAAACCTACCGGAAACTTGAAAATACTCATGAGTGAGTATAGTGAAAATGATCGCGTGAGTCTGCCTGCTGGCAAATGTATGAATGGGATATTTGCCTTGTTGAGAGTCATATATTCAAATGACTCTGTTTTCTCGTGGTCAACAGCATATTTTCTTCCCACGACAAGAACCTCAACCCCTGAATGTTTTTGTAATTCTTCAATGACCGCAAGTGCGGTTGTAATATGTCCGCCAGTTATTAGTATTTTCATTTTCTAGAAACGTTTATTGCCACTCCCATGAGCGAGAAAAAAATAAGTAAACTGGACCCTCCATACGATATAAATGGCAACGGGACACCAGTTAGCGGCATTACACCGACCATACTTCCCAAATTGATCACTACTTGCAATGATACCAGGGTAAATACGGCACCTGCAAGCAATTGTCCAAGTCGATCTTTAGCATTTTTTGCAACAATATAAAGATTTGCTATCAGCGTGATAAACGCGATAATCAGAAGCATGCTCCCAAAAAAACCTACTTCTTCTCCTATGATTGCGAAAATTGAATCAGTGTGTGCTTCAGGCAGGAACTGGTATTTCTGACGCGATGCTGATAATCCTCGACCAAATAACCCGCCACCTGATAATGAAATAAGAATCTGATTTACGTGGTATCCAATTCCCATCGGGTCACTTGATGGATCCAAAAAAACGGTTAGTCGTTTAAGTCTATAGGGAGCCATTTTTATGAGAATCAGTGCTCCAGCGATTCCTACGGGAACGAGAAAAAATAAGTGACTCAAGCTATTTCCTGCAATGTAGTAAACACTCACAAAAAGGCTTCCAATGATAATTGCAGTTCCCATGTCGGGCTGCATCATAATAAGAGCCATAACCAATCCCAACAATAATAAAAATGACCCGAACCTGTTTCGTTCCTTATACCGGAACCACGAGCAAAGATAGAGTATGACTCCAAATTTTGCAAATTCAGAAGGCTGCAATGATGCTCCTCCCAAAGAAATCCATCGCCTTGCACCAAGTACTGTAACGCCAATTCCCGGAATGAGGACAGCAACAAGCAAAATGATTGAGGCTATAAGCGCAGGAAATGCAAGATAATATAATTTGTGATAATCAAATCGCGAAAAAAAAGCCATCGATGTTATTCCTATTATCATCCAAAGTGCTTGCGCTTTAAAAAAATAAAAACTATCTCCAAAAATTCGAAATGCGCTAATAGAAGAGGCGTCGAAAATAAAAAACAGACCTACGATCGTAAGAATTATTGGTAAAAAAAATAATATAAGAGAATTCTTCCTGTTTTTTACTGTCTGCGCTATTTGCGCACGATTAACTCGTCGTATCATAAGAATTACTTAGACCCAAGCGACTGAACTAATTTAGTGAAGTCATCCCCGCGAGCTGGAAAATTTTCGTATTGATTGTAACTTGCAAAACCGGGCGAAAGAAGGCATACATCTCCTGACTGAGAATGTTGGAAACAAAAGGTAACCGCCTCATTCATATTTTGAGCATTATGGATAGACTCTTTGGAAATACCTTCCTGAAGTAACAGTTGAGTTAGTTTTTCTTGAGTATCTGGAAACAAAATGTAATGCTTGATGTTCTTTTGAGTTGCAATGCTAATGAGTTCATGTATATCTAATTGCCGATCAAGTCCCCCAAGAAGAATAGTATCGATCTTGGGTGTTTGATTTATTGCAAAAATTGCGGCTTCAGGAGTGGTTGCAGATGAATCATTAATAAAGGTTATGCCGTTGTACACTCCCGCAGGCTGTAATCGATGTGGCAGTCCTGCAAAACTCCTAATGCTCGTTATAAAAACTGCTTCTGAAATATTTAGCAAACGGGCGATCTCATGTGCCGCTCGTATTGAGTCACTGCTCAGTTGCGAATGAGAAAGATCCTGATCACTGGTATGAGATGAGAAATCAATTCCTTGAGCTTTTGTAGATTTTGCAAGTTGTGCGATTTCAGGAAATGCTCCGTTATATATAAAAAAATCTTTTTCAGAACTATGTGTAACAATATGAGCCTTTGCTGCAAAATATTCCCAACGCGATCCGTGCTGCGCAACATGGTCATTAAAAATATTAATAAAGCAGGCAATATACGGTGAATATTGAATATCGGCTAGTTGATAACTTGAAAGTTCTAAAACAAAGATATCCTCATCGTTCATTTCTCCTAGAAAATAATCTAGCATTGGTACTCCAATGTTTCCCAGCAATTTAGATGACATCCCTGCGTTTAGCAATATATGATGAACTAAAGATGCGGTAGTACTTTTTCCTTTTGAACCTGTAATGCCAATCTTTTTTTGTAAAGTATTTGCGAAAAATATATTAGTTTGCGTCGTAAAGGGAATCGTTAAACTCTTTGCAGAAATACTTGGAGTCTTGATGGCAAGATCGTACCATTGTTGATTTTCTAAATAGTCTTTCCCATCGCGTTGATCTACTATTGTCACGTGTGCACTTGGATGATATTTCTGTAAAAACTTCTCGGTTGATTTTCCTTCAACACCGTAGCCTACAATGAGAATTTTTTTATACTCTCGAAGTTTATCTATTAGCATATTCTTTCACGATTTTTCTAAATTCTTCAGGAATATTTGTATCGTCTCCATAGGATAATACTTCCTTCTGAAGTGCGTCCACATCTTTTATATTTGGCAATATTTCTTGTGTGAAATATTTCATAATGGGAGTTTGTGCATATTCACCCCAACTATATGCTTCATGCATTGCATACGTCGTTTCTTGCGGTGTTCCTACACAATCAAATGGCTTTATGTTTGCCGTGCCTAAAAGTTCTTTATATGTTTGTAGTAACGATTCGTCATCATATAAATCTTTCCCAAATATTTCCAGCATTATTTTCTTTGGAACATATGCACTTAGAAGCGCGAATACGAACGCGCACTTTGGACATTCACCACACCAATTTTTTGATCCATCATTTTGCTGTTTGAAGTTTCGATTACAACTGGCAAATATAGGGAAATATTGCGGAAATTGGGTAAATATTTTTACTATCTTTATTTCGTAAAACGGTCTCATGAGCGAAAAATACGTAACTGCCGGGCAAACATACTCTAAAACATATTTATTAATGAGCTTTTCGCACTCAACAGATTTACTCCATTGGTGATTTATTTCTTCTCCTAAGTATGTTACGTTTCCATAATTTGCACTTCGTTCGTTTGAAAGAATTACGTTGTCATAACCGTATAAAACCGCACACAATACCCCTAGGAAAGATAAAATTGCAGTAATAGGAACATGTCCATTTTGTGTATACGCAAGACTATTCAATTCCATTAACTGCGGATCAAGCCTTCGAGAGAATTTTAGACCTGAAATACCCAATATTTCCAATGAACGTTCTTGGATAGCATGAGAGTAGAAGGCCGTAATTTTGTGACCACTTTTTTTAACGAGTTCACCCGTTACTAACGAATCTTTTCCACCTCCAATTAATACAAGTGACTGTCCTGATTTTTTATGATGACCATGTTCAATTTTTGGGGGATGAGTATGTACAGGGAAATTAATTAATCCATGAAAATCAATATTATTCTGGTAGAAAAACTCTCCTAACCCTTTTGTGTAAACAGTATTCCAAAATGCTGCTTGATTGGTAGAAAGTTTATAGTGGGGTGCAGTAATAGTTTCGGGGCAATGCAATTTATAGTAACTGACACCGATCATTAAATGCAGTGCCTGAAGAGCTGAAATAACGGCTTCACTGTCATGATGAACTACATACGGAATCGAGGGAAGCCCTATTTGCTCAGTAAAAACCACCTTCTTGCCATCATCAAAAAATACTGTGTATTCAAACGCAATACTTTTCTGAGTCCAGTCAGGAATTATTGAGGAGAATTCAAAAACAGTGGCTTTTTGCATGTACTAATTATACACGTGTTCACTGTTTATTTCACGAATGCTACCATGAGTCCGAAGGTTGCAAACAATGCCCCAGCAATCCAGGCACGCATAACAACAGTAGGTTCTGCCCACCCACGGTGCTGAAGCCATAAATGCAAAGGCGCAACCGGAAAGGCCTTTTTACCCCTAAAATGACGACTAAGGAGTTGAATTAAGGAACTTGCGATTTCAATAACAAATACTCCCCCAATAATAGGTAAAGCAAATGTTTTACCCAATAGTAATCCGATTACTGCAAATGTTGCACCAAATGCAAGAGCGCCTGTGTCGCCTAGCATCAGACGAGCCGGATAAATATTAAAATACAAAAATGCAATAAGCCCGCCGAGCCAAATTGCAATAAACACAAGTAACGGGGTGTCGAGAATCGATATTGAAACTGCCCAGAACGCCAATAACGCGATGGTCAGTACCCCACTCGACATTCCATCGAGTCCATCGGTGATATTCACCGCATTTGCAAAAGATACGATTACGAAAGTTGAAAAAAGCATATATATCCACGAAACTTCATAGACTCCAAAAAATGGAATATGAATAATGTCGATTTTGAGCTCTGTAAACATCATGTACGAAATCATTGCGGCCAAGACAACTTCAATTATCAACTTATGTCGCAATCGAAGGCCAAAGAATGAGCCATCTTTAATGAAGAATATCTTTTTAATATCGTCGTAAAGCCCAAGAAGCGAAAAAGAAACAAGCGTAAAGATAATAATCTTAATTTCTGAAAAAACCGACTCATAATTTGAAACAATATTTTTTCCAGAAATCATAAAATAAGCCATACTTGCAAGAAACATAACCAACGTTGTGGCAGATATTAAAACACCCCCTCCGACGGGTACCCCGGCTTTGGTAGCATGTAACCGATCAAAAATAGGAGTATGTTCATCAAACATGTCGCGCGTTACTTGACGAGCTCGCTGAAACTTCATTTTGTACAAAAAATCAATGAATGGAATAATAAGGATTAGATTCGTGACAAACGAGATAAAAAAGGCTAATAAATACAATGACATAATTATAATTTTGGTAGGAAAATAAGACCCGCTATGATTATCGCTCCAATTGCATATACGAGCATTGCGCCGGCTGCAGCATCTTTAGCAATCTTTATTTCTTCTCGAAAGTTTCCATCAATTGCGTTACATGCTTCTTCAATTGCCGTATTAATAAGTTCAATTGCAAGTCCCGCCATTATTACAAGAACTAAAATTACCTGTTCAATATTAGAAATTTCTAGTACATATCCTAAAAAAACGACTCCAACTGATAATATGGTATGAATTAAGAAATTTGGTTGCGTGCTAAGCGCGTGTAAAATCCCACGCCAGGCATGGCCAAATGATCGAGCGTGTCTGTGAATAATATGTCTCATATCAGTTCCCTATAATTTCCATTATAGCACTTCCAATTTTTTTGCTATCATGACGAATTAAGCTTCGTTTTAATTTATCTCCTTGTGCTTTTTGGAATATTTGGTCGTTTAATAGAGGCATTCTATGCACATTTCTATCGTTTCCTAAATCATCTGAAACTTCGTGCTCTCGATATTTCTTATAAAATGTAACAATATCCGAGGGTATGACTTCATTATTCACCAAAATGTAGTCCGCTTTTTTGCTGATATAACGCTCGAGATCGGCGATATGATCTGAAACTGTATATCGAGTAGATTGTCCTCGCTTTGTCATAAGATTACTTACGAGAATTAATTTTGCTTTGGACTTTTTTATTTCTGAAGCAATATTCTTTACCAAAAAATTTGGGATTAGGCTGGTATATAAATCTCCTGGACCTACAATAATGTAGTCAGCATTATTAATTGCAGCCATCGCTTCAGGTGCTGCAAGGGCAGCAGGAGCAAGATATGCCTTCTTGATTCGTGAAGATTTGTGCTTAGCGCTATCTATCAGGTGTTCATCTAAAATCACTTCTCCATCTTCATATTCTGCACATAATTGTACTTTGTCTGTCGTAACGGGAACAACGTTTCCATCTACCTGTAAAAGTGTCGAAGCAAGCTTGATCGATGACATATAGTCAGGAGCTATTTGTTCAAGTGTAGAAAGAATAATATTTCCAACATTATGCCCTTTCAAATCGCCAGAAGAATATCGATACAAAAAAAGTCTTTGGATATCTGCAGGGGCATTTGACAATGCGACCAAACTTTGACGAATATCGCCAGGGGGTAAAACGCTATATTGTTTACGAAGACGACCCGTACTACCTCCACTATCCATCATACTAACAATTGCAGAAAGCGAAACTGGATAATCACGTAAGCCGCGTAATACAACAGAAGTGCCCGCCCCGCCGCCGATAACGACAATTTTTTTCATGGTTTGTCTTCTCGAACAACTTCAGCGGGTAATGTAACTCTACCAGCTTCGAGCTTACAACCAGGCATAATACTCGTGTGAATTCCAGTTTTTACATTGTCACCTACGATTGCACCCAATTTTGCACGTCCACTATCTACGCGAATTCCATTTACTGTAACACGAACGGTCTTTCCATCGTGTCGCAGACTTGCAAGAATGGTTCCTGCTGCTAAGTTCACTGAATTTCCTATTACACTATCGCCAACATATGATAAATGTCGAACATTTACATTATTTCCAATAACAGATCGGCAAATTTCTACAGCATTTCCAATTACACAAGAATCACCAATTGAGCCAAAACCCTTTAAATAGCAATTCGGTCCGATCACGCAATTTTTTCCAATATAAAAATTTCCCTCTAAATAGGCCCCTGATTTAATAACTGTTCCTTCGCCAATATAAACATTCCCTCGAATAATTGCTCCTTCTTCAATCGTTCCGTTATTTTTTGCAGTCATCTCGCGGGACATCTGTTCTACTACATCAAGCAAACTCCATGGATAAGATAGCGGATACCATCCTTTTTCAAATTCTAAAACTTTTACTGCGTGATTTTTTATAAACAGGGCGATAACGTCGGTAAGTTCATACTCTCCTCGTTTAGAAAGTGAAATTTTATCGTATAAAGAAAAAATGTCACTACCAAGCTTATAAAGACCAGGGTTGACGAGATCACTGACAAATGTTGAAGGCTTTTCGACTATCTTGATAAGATTCCCATGTGCATCAGCTTGTAAAACTCCAAAACTTTTCCAGTTTTCTTTTTTCTGGCCCGCGATAGCATAGCCCTCATACTGGGAAAATTTTTCGAAAAAATGATCTGGGTACACATCGTCCCCGTACATTGACATAAATGTATCACTCGTAATCGAATTTGCAGCTAATTGCAAAGCGTGTCCTGTTCCAGACTGTTGATCTTGTACAATATATGTTATTGGAACACCCCTGAAAGCATCTCCAAAGTATGCTCGAATTTTTTCTTCATGTACGCCAACAATACAAATAAATTCACTTACGTATGGAAGTGCGGCTTCCATACTATGTTGCATAACTGGCTTTCCCAAAAATTGAATAAGCGGCTTAGGAATATGTGTTGTGAGCGGGCGTAAACGCGTGCCACTTCCTGCAGCAAGAATAACTAATGGTATTTTTTGCATATTAGTTTTGTATTGGTTTAGTAATCATCTGTTTTGGATTAAGGGTAATAATCCAAGGAAATAATTTACGCACATTCTGTAGAAAAGATTCCTTATCATCAACTAACACAACTTCATCGTACGCTACCCCATCGATCTCAAGTGTTTCGTCCTTCACCCATGCTGTTAGTACATCAAGTTTAGATTTATTGGTGATCATTATACTATTAAATAAATTCTTCAATTGTGCAAGCTCTATTTTTTGTTTTTGAAGTTTGATGTTACCAAGCGAAAAAATGATTTTTGTTCCATTGAATTTCTTTACAAATTCAACCATTTCTTTATTTAATTCAATGGGAAGGCCCATGCGTCCTAAATCCTTACTTGAAAACCAAACTTCCTGATCAAAAGCCATGGTGAAATCATAGACCCAATCATCCATATCAAGTTTCGTGCGATAATCTGCGTATACTTGCAAAACTTGTTCAATATCAAGTTCATACACACTCGCAAGTTTTTGGAAAAGGGCCTGCTTAAAAGTGGCCGTATCAATGAGCGTGTCATCTAAATCCATGAGTAGTAGTTTCATAGTAGTTATACCCGTCTAATAGAAGCTCCAAGACCTGATAATTTTTCTACGATATCTTCATATCCACGATCTATAATCGTGGCTCCATCGACAACTGATTCTCCGGAAGCTATAAGAGCTGCAATAATCAAACTTGCACCAGCTCGCATGTCGGTTACTTTAAGTACAGCATTATGAAGGGGTGTGTTTCCGACGATTTCAATCGCTTGATTCTTAAACGCCTTATTCTTGCTTCCATTAAATTGGTATGTATGATGAGGATCTTCCAATTCCGGTTGAAAGAACGAAATATGAGCACCCATTTTCTTAAGTTCTTTTACGTAGCCAAAACGATTTTCAAAAACGGTTTCATGAAGTATTGACTTTCCCACTGCTTGGGTCATAAGAACAGCCCATGGAGCTTGCCAATCGGTCATGAATCCAGGATGGGGCAATGTAACTACATACGTATGTAGAAGCTCTTTTTTATAATAAAATCTGATTGAATCTTCATTTTCTTCGATTCCTCCTCCGGCTTCACGAACCTTTTCAACAAATGGTCCTAAATGTCGTGCATCTGCGCCATGAACAGTAATATCACCTTTTGTAGCCATCGCTAAAACTGCATACGTAACAGCTTCATTTCGATCGCCCATAATCGTGAATTCGCCTTTACTACTACGATTGCTTAGCTCTTTTACACCAGTAATAACAATGGAATCTTGCGCCCGCTTAATTTTTGCACCGTTCATGTTTAAGAATTCAATCAAATCGTCAATCTCAGGTTCAAGTGCACAGTTGTCTAGAATTGTGGTTCCATGTGCCGTTGCGGCAAAAAGAAGTGCAAGCTCAGTACCTGTATGTGTTTTTTTGTCAAAACGATAATGAATCGCGGTGAATGTGTCGCTTGATCGGGTAGCTGTATAATACCCATTTTTTGAATTATATTGAACTTCCACGCCAAATTGCTGCATCATGTCAATTGTTCGATCGATAGAACGAGCGCCAATTCGACATCCTCCGGGATTAGGAATTAATGCTGTGCCAAGACGATACAAAAGAGGTGCAAACATCATGAATGAAACGCGAATTTTTGATCCGTACAATAAATCCACTTTATTCTTTTCAAGTGATGTTCCGTCTACCTGAAGAGTATTTTTTGAGACAAATTCCCATTTTCCTCCAAGGTCGCTAATGAGAGTTAGTAACTCTTCAATATCTTTAATATTTGGAATATTTTTAAGTGTTACGGGCTTTTGGAGCATGAGTGCCGCAATGACCACTTTTAAAGCTACATTTTTAGCACCTGACACCGTAATAGATCCACTAATTGGTTTCCCTCCGGTTACGATAAATGCATCTTCTGGTGACATATGTTTATTGAATAAATTTAATTTCTTCATGTAACGTCAATCCTTTTTCTTCTAATGCTTTTTGTTTAATTGATTCTACTATTTTTTTAAAGTCTGCAACAGTTCCGCTTCCGTGATTAATAATAAAATTTGCATGCACTGTTGAAACTTCAAGATCTCCTACCCTAAACCCTTTAAAGCCAAGTTCATCAATAAGCTTTCCCGCCGATTCACCATCGACATTTTGAAAGAAACAACCCGAGCTTGCAACGCCGTACGGCTGAGTTTTCTTTCGATACTCCATAGCATTTAGTCCGTGCTGTGTAAGTTCTTGCGGATCAGCCTTGATGAGCTTAAAAATTACATACCCCACAAGTTCATGTGTTTCGTGCAAAATACTGTAATCATATTTGAATTGAAAATAGTCTTTCTTTTCTATGCGAGTATTTCCATCATTGTCGATAAGTAAAACTGAATCAACCACGTCGCCCACATACGACAGAGGATTAGTCCATTTAGAATTCATGTAAATTGCGCCTCCTACTGATCCTGGAAGACCCACATGGTGCTCAAGCCCTCCATACCCAAGAGCTGCAGTTTGTGAAGCAAGTAGGCTAATTGAATATCCCGAGCTGACTTTAAGTAAAATTGAAAAATCATCTTCAAAAACAACTTCCTGGTGTGAATATCTATTTCGAACAACGAGTCCAGTAATTCCCGCATCTGAAATAACTACATTCGATACTCCACCCAATATGGTTAATCTAATCCCTAACTCTTTTGAAGCCTTAACCGCATTAATAAGATCTTCTAATGATTTTGCTTCAAAATAATATTGGGCAGGACCACCCATTTTAAAGGTGGTAAATGGAGCAAGTACAAAGTTTTCTTGTACGCGATCTTTTCCGAGTTTTTCTTCTAGTTGTTGTAATGTGTTCATATGGTAACACCCAAGTCCTTCACCAGTTGCTGCTGGTTTAGGATATCAGTTGTAAGCCCCTTATTATATCACTATGGGCCTCATAAATGCTACCAGCACCTGCGGTGACGATAATATCGCCTTTTTGATAGATTTTCTTCAAATTTTCGACTAAATCTTCTCGTTTTGAATGCGTAACATTCTGATGCCCCAAACGAGTTGCTTCTTGCACTACTTGCTGCGAAGTACCGTTTTCAGAAGCTCCCTCACGAGCTGAGGCGAATACATCGAGAACTATTGCAGTATCCGCTCCCGAAAGCGCCTGAGCAAACTCTGAGAGCAATGCGTTTGTTCGAGAAAAAGTATGCGGTTGAAAAATGAGTATCACCTTTCCACTATTTTGTTGCTTTAAAAGCTGTCGTGCGGATTCTACAGTTGTTAAGAGTTCTGCTGGGTGATGAGCATAGTCATCATAAAGACCTTCTGCAACTTTTTCAAAACGTCGATTAACCCCCTTAAACTTTTGCAACGCTCCCAAACATAGCGCCTGCTCAATACCGAGCACACCAGCCAATTTTACTATTCCTTGTGCATTTAGCTTATTATGTCTACCAGGAATTGAGAGAGTGATCTCTACGTCAGTTTCGTAATAGGGAATCAGATTCTTAATAGAAAGTTGCGCTACGAGCTCCTTACAGTGTTCATCGTGCCCATTGTAAATAAGCGTTCCGGTTTGCGGGTCAAGTTTCTGAAAAAGTTTCAAATAAGCAGCTTTAACCTCATCGATTGACGCATATACGTCGGGGTGATCAAAATCGATGTTCGTGCAAATAATGATATTTGGTTCTAAAGACAGGAACCGCGCTGTATTATCCACTCCCGGTGATGTGGCATACTCATCCGCTTCAACAACTAAATAATCGTCTCCTCCGTAATGTCCGCCATACAATCCTGAAAATCGTGAAGCTCCTACCAAATGCGAACTCTTGTAACCAAGCTCGTGAAGTACGAACGCAGCCATAGCACTTGTTGTCGATTTTCCATGCGCTCCGCAGATCGCAATTTTGTATTTGTAAGACTCCATTATGTGCCCAAGTTCAAACGCCTGAGTATAAACTGGTATTTTCTTTCTCTGTGCTTCCCCGACCTCAATATTTGTGAGTCCTCCATGCGCTCCGGTGGTGATTACCATGTCAATAGTCTCGTTGATATGAGCTACATCAAAACCACTTGCAACATCAATGTCATGTTCCCGCAATACCGAATCTGTTGGAAACGTTTCATCAACATCGCTTCCCCACACGTTCATACCTCGCTCCTTTAAATATACCGCCAATGCAGTCATACCAACTCCTTTAATTCCAACCATGTAAATATTGTTCATATTATTCTCGTGCTTTAAGAGCGTCTTTAACGGTTTGGTATTCGTCCCACGGGTATTCTTTTCCATTTCGAGCCAAGCTCTTTTCATGGCTTTTACCCGTTAACACAACTATATCATTCTTTTTCGCCATAGAAATTGCTATTTGAATTGCCTTAGAACGATCGGGTTCGATTTCATATTGTGTTTGAGTGCTAAATCCTGAAGCAATTTCTGTGCAAATTTTGTTAACATCTTCATGCCGATAATCTTCTTCGGTGAGAATAATATGATCGGAAAACTGAGAACTTGCCTGCCCCATTAGTGGACGTTTTACATCGTCACGTTCACTTGCCGATCCAAATACATGAATAATTTTTCCGGAATTTTTCAAATAGTTTTTCTTTATTTGTTCAAGTACTTTATAAATTGAATTTGGAGTATGGGCAAAATCAATAACTACCGTAAAATCTCCTTCGTGTACAATATCCATACGCCCTTTTGGAAGAACAAAAGACGAGACGGCAGACAAAACCTCTTTCTCATTTAGACCTAAACTTATGCAAGCAGCAATTGCAGCAAGCATATTTTGCTTGTTAAAATCTTCCACCAGAGACGTTTTGATTGAATCAGTCCATACAGTATCTGCAGTCTTATCGAATATCGAATACGTACTAAATGATTTATTATTACTCTCAAGTATTTCTCTTATTGTTGGAAAAATTTCGGCGTCTTTATTTACAATACTTTTCTTTGCAGATAATAGTAATCGCGCTTTTGCAGCAACGTAATCTTCAAATTTAGCATGCTCCTTACTATGTTCTTGAGTAATATTAGTTAATACCCCGACAGCAAATTGAATTCCCCATGCACGATTTTGAGCAAGCGCATGCGAAGTTGTTTCGAGCACAAAAAATTCACTTTTCGCATTCACTGCTTGTCTTAAATATTTATACAATGCCCAACCTCGCGGCGTAGTAACATGAAAACCCGTATCTGTTGTTTTACCTGCAATACTGGCGTAAACCGAGGAAATCATAGAAGCCTTTTTACCGCATGTTGTTAAGATGTGATAAATTGCATGCGTGGTAGTTGTTTTTCCATCGGTGCCAGTTATACCAATAACTTTAATTGTTTTCTGGGGAGATCCAAAAAAAGCTCGAGCAACAATGGCTTCTAGCACATGAGATATTCGATTACTTACAAAATCATCTATTTTTTTAAACATAAAATTACTTATCTGGAGCTATATTATAATAAACTAACAATTCTTTTGCGATTTCAAAGAAGGTAGGTGCTGCCGTTTCACTTCCCCAAGGTGAACTTTTAGGTTCTTTATAGATTACGAGTGCAACAAATTTTGGATCATCGACAGGTGCAAATCCTATAAAAGAAGCGACTGTTTTGGACGCATCATACTTACCTTCAACAGCAACTTGCGCCGTACCTGTTTTTCCTCCAATTTTGTAACCTACTGGTCGATCCCATTTCGCTTCTGCGTGTTCGACGGTTTGTTGGAGCATGCTTCGGATTTGAAGAGATGTTTTATCAGAAAAAATTCTTCGAAGGGTTTTTGGATTAATATCTTTCACTTGTCCTTCTCCGGTTTTAAGCGATTTAACTACATGAGGCTCCATAATATAGCCGCCATTCAGTAGCGCTGCAAATGCGCGAATCATTTGCATTGGCGTAACAACTAAACCCTGACCAAATGTGGCCGTTGCAAAATCAATTTTGTAAAAGTCCTTTTGTGGCTTAAAATATCCTGAAACCTCCCCCTGCAAATCAATATTTGTACTCTCCCCAATTCCAAACTTTTGTAAGTATGAATACAGTTTTTTTTCACCTAAACGCTCGCCGGTGCGAACCATGCCAACATTTGAAGATTTTTCAAGTGCACGGGTAAATGTGATGTTTCCTGCATATTTTTCATCCCATGTTTTAATTTGATACCCTGAAACCACTGCTGGACCGTCTTCGTTAAACGTATCATCGGGTTTTAGGACATTTTCATTAAGTGCCGCAGCCATAATAAGTGGCTTAAAAATGGATCCTGGCTCAAACAGGTTGGTAATAGTAGGATTCGTAAAATAGCTCTCTGAAAATTTGAAATACTCATCAGGATCATAATCAGGAAGACAGCTTAATGCCAGTATTTCCATAGTCTTAGGATCGGCAATAATAACGCACCCTTCCTTGGCACCAAATCGCTCAATTCCTGATTTTAGTTTGGATTTTGCAATATGCTGCACTACTTTATCGATAGTTAGATACAAATCTCTGCCATCTTCACCGGTTACCATATCTTGTGTTCCAACAAAAATAGGTTTTCCCAACATGTCGCGTTCTGTTAAAAAAAGGCCGGGTAAACCAGATAAATCTCGAGAATAAAAGCCTTCTATACCAAAATACCCAGTATTATCGCCTTCATTGTCTTTACCGACAAAGCCCAAAAGCTGAGCCGCTAAAGATGATTCAGGATAAAATCGTGAAGATTGTTCATCAAAACCCAAGGCTTCAAGCTGCATAGCAGTAAGTTTTTTGCGATCATCTTGACTCACTTTCGATTTTATTGGAATCCACTCCTTTGACATGTCGAGCTTTGCGTCGATAGTAGCTTCTCCGATTTTTAGAACTCCATCGATCTTCTTTATGAATTCCTGTTTATCTTTAATCTTCTTTGGAAGAGCAAAGGCTTGATATGTTGTTCTATTTAAAACCAGTGCTTCGCCATTGCGATCAAATATCTCACCACGATCTGCTGAAATGGTATCGGTATGTAAGTAATTATTAGAGTAATAAGAATCGGGACGAAGAATTTGGATATAAAAAAGACGAATAATAATGGCCAATGTAAATACTGAGAAAACAATAGCTAAACTGAACAATCTATTCATACTTGTAATGATACCTTATCGCGATGCGTAAGCGGGTGTATCAAGAAAGAGTGGTTGTGATTTTTGAGTGAATCCCAAATCCTGGGCAATGAGCTCTAAATTGCTCAAAGAATTTACCTTATATAATTTTGCTTGTAATTCACTATTCTCTATTTTTAGTTTTTGAGTTGAAAGTTCTAGTTTTTGCACATTGTCTGAAACAACAATTCCTTGTGCAAATAAGTAAATGTTGGCCGTGATCATAGCTGTTAGCAATAGTCCATAAAGTATTTTCATATTATTTTTGATAAATTCTTAACACGGCGCTTCGTTCAAAAGCATGTGCGCCACCTTTTTGCTTCATAATTTCTTTCAAACCTTTCGACCTTGCCCACTGTTTTACAATTCGATCTTCTACTGAATGGAAACTTATGATTGCGATTCTTCCTCCGATTTTTGTTATTTCGTACGCTCCTTCTATTCCTGCCTTAATATTCTCGAATTCATGATTTACTTCTATTCGTAACGCTTGGAATATTCGTTTTAATGTGCTTTCGTTTTCTGATCCGAGCCGATCAACAACATCGGCGACTGTTTTTACCTTTCCGCCACTTTTTAAAGCATTTGCAATTGTGTTGCCGCCTAATTGCTCAGCATTTCTACTAAACATTTCGGTCAATTCTTGTCGCGAATAGCTATTAACGATATCTGCGGCGCTTACGTCAGCAGATACACCGTCGATTCTCATGTCCAACGGCTCCTCGCCATGTTTATAGCTAAATCCTCGCTTACTGTGACTGAGCTGTTCCATTGACAACCCAAAGTCGAGAAGCACGCCGTCTACTTCTGAAAACCCTTCTTTTTGTGCAATAGTTGCAATATCGGCATAATTTCCTTGAACAACCTTGATTGATCCACTTTTACTCTTTGTAACTTGGCCCTCATCAAGATCGATCCCTAGAACATTTCCACCTTGTGCGGCAATTGTTTGTGCGTGTCCTCCTTCGCCGTACGTGCCATCGACATAACGACCTGCTGGATGTACTCGTAATCCTACAAGAACTTCGTTTAATAAGACTGGTGTATGCATATTTATTGTTTTGTTGCTTTGGAATAAGTAATCCATCGCTTTTGTTCCCAGATTTCAAAATGGTCGCCAACGCCAATAATAATTGCTTCTCCGTCTTGCGCTCCTGCAAATGAGGCAAGTGCTTTAGGAATTACGAATCGTCCTTGTTCATCAAGCCCAATTTCTTGTGCACCGGAAAAAATGTATCGGCGACGGTCTATGTCGTCACGGTCAAGTAGCGAGACTTGTAAAAGTGCATCTGATCGCTTGTCCCAATCGGCTTTATCGTAGCCTCCTAAACAAACGTCAAATCCCTTGGTGAGTATAAAAACTTCTCCTTTTACCTGTTCTCGTATCTTTTTCGGTAGTACTATTCTTCCCCCAGCCGTAATTGATACTTTATATTCACCAAAAAATGCCATTTACAACCATTTTAGGCGCAATTTAGAGCGATGTCAAGGGGTAAATAGCCCTAATTTACAATTAAAAAGAAGTAACTAAAAAAACTCTGAAATAACTCAAACTAAAGGATTGATAGTGAGAAGTGATTGATCTTATGAATTTGAAATAACGACGAATTGTTTCTTTGGAAGTGGTAGTACGTTCGTACCTGTTCCGGTTAGAATAGCAATGTGCGTATAAGTTCCCTTGGGCTCCATCACCAAAGGTTTATGATCATAATAGCCAACGTATATTTCTTGTGAATCTCCATTTGTTACCAGTACACCAACTGTCATATCGCCTTTCGGGAGTGACAATTCCCCTCTGCCAGTAGACCCAATATCCGCCGAGCCAAGCATTCGCCCTTTTTTATACACGCTCATTTCAACTGCCATAGACGGCCATTATAGCACATTCTAAAGCGCTTAGAGTTCGAATTCTTTCTCGAATTTTCGTGGTCCAGAAGCAGTGTCGAATTTAATTGACACGGTTATTTTGTCATCAATTAGTTCGTGATATCGTCGGGTGCCGGAAGATTCACTACATAAACAAATTGTTTTTTCGTATGAAGATTCTCCATCTACATCCATAACTGTTCCAATAGCTCCTTGTTGTACATCGCCTTTGGTGTTATATGCTAATTCATACTCAAAACTGGTTGTACCTGTAGGCATACCTTCAATAGAAAGCATAACTTCCCCTTTGGCTTTTCCAGATTCAAGCATTACTTTTGTAGAAGCGTCAACCATGGGAATAACCTCAGCTTGGGGTAAATTAGAATCGTCGGTCGTCTCTTTAGTACCTGATTTTTTCATGCCAAACATAACCAAACCACCAATAACTAAAAGCGCAACCAAAATCCCAACTGCAACCTGAGTGTTTTTATTTTTCATAGTTAATTTGTTAACTTTTTTTCAATATACTGAGAAAGATTTGCGATTTCAACTCTTTCTTGCTGCATACTGTCACGATCGCGCACGGTGACTTTTCCATCAGCTTCAGTTTCATAATCAATAGTTATACAGAGCGGTGTTCCGATTTCATCTTGACGACGGTACATTTTCCCAATATTTCCGGCATCGTCAAATTCGCACACAAATTGTTTACTAAGTTTTTCATAAATCTCCTTTGCTTGAGTTTGCAATTTCTCATCTTTTTGAAGAGGAAATATTGCCGCTTTAATTGGAGCGAGTGTTGGATGTAATTTGAGTACGGTACGAGTATTCTCGCCCACGCTTTCTTCACAATACGCATCGGTTAATACGATACCCACTAATCGAGAGAGTCCGAATGTAGGCTCAACCACATGTGGAACGAATTTATTTCCATCTTTATCGGTGTAATTCATATCTACCCCCGACTTCTCCATGTGATTTTTTAAGTCAAAATCGGTGCGATACGCAATGCCAAACATTTCTTTGAATCCAAATGGATATTCGTATTCAATATCAGCGGTTTTTTTAGAATAATGCGCTCGCTCAAATTCTTCATGTTCACGCCAACGCAGGTTTTCCTCTTTTAAACCCAAGGAGAGTGCAAACTGCCACATATCATCGTGCCACATATTATATATGTCTTCCCAATTTTTCGGATCTACAAAATATTCAAACTCCATTAAATCAAACTCTAAAGTTCGGTGAACTGACTGACCCATGGTTATTTCATTACGGAATGCTTTTCCAACTTGCGCAATACCAAAAGGAAGTTTTACCCGCATAGAATTGAGCACGTTTTTGAAGTTAATAAAAATTCCCTGAGCAAGCTCACCACGCAGGTAAACTTGAGACTTTGCATCTTCTACAATGCCTAATTTTGTTTCAAATAGCAAATTAAACTGACGAACATCGGTCCAATCAGAAAGACCGCACTTTGGACACTTTATAGCATTTTTCCTAACAAGATCTGTAAGTTCTTGTACCGGAAGTCCTTCGACCTTAGTATCTTTGAGTGCTCCTTCAATGAGGTGATCTGCGCGAGTTCGATTGTTGCAATTTTTGCAATCTATCATGGCATCAGTAAAGTTTGAAACATGTCCGGAAGCTTGCCATACTGCAGGATTCAAGAAAATACTTGCTTCAATTCCTTTTACATCAGATCTGTCGAGTACGTAGTGTTTCCACCATGCGTCGCGTATGTTGTTTTTTAGAAGTGTGCCGTAGTGGCCAAAATCCCAGCTATTGGCCATGCCACCATAAATATCGGAAGACGGATAAATAAACCCCCGGCGCTTGGCGAGCGAAGTAACTTTGTCCAAAGAAGCTTGCGTGTTCATTGAGGAAATTATAGCAGAAAATTATTCCCTATCGGGAAACGATGAATCAGGCTGTAATATTCCATAATAATATGGAAGTATACGTTCCTCCATAAGAGCAGCCGCTTTTTGAGGATCCTGCGCGTGAAATTCGTTCCACAACGCATCAAAAGGACTCTCAAATACTTGGTCTTTTTGTCCAGCCGTAGGTTGCTCATATATACTTCTGAAAACCTCGATATCATTGTCCGGAAATCTTCTTGCAAGTCTATCAAATAATTGCTTCGCAACATTTCTACGTCGGGCATCTAATGGATCAAGACTTACGGCCAATTCTTCATACCGATCTAAGTTATCTGCATTAGCTAATTGCTCATCCAAGCGCTCCCGTGTTGCTTGAATTGCTTGAACATGTCTTCCCCATGAATGTGCACGTGATGCTTCAGATCTATTTGTCATATTTGTATTGTTGTAACGAAGTAATGGCACGATTATACACCTTTTTTTTGAGCTGTCAAAGAGATTGGGGGCTGAGATCTTTCGTCACGCTCGAGATGACACTGGCATGTTTCACCTGGTATACTAATGTAATGGTAGATCTATCGATCATCATAGTTTCATACAATACTGCTCAAATCACCAAAAAGTGCCTGCAAACGATTGTTTTAGGCTTAGAGGAAGCTTCATTTAAATATGAAATTGTTGTCTTAGATAATGACTCCACTGATAATTCGATTGCTATGCTGCACGAGTTTAAAAAACAGCACTCTTCACTCTCAATTAAGATAGTAGAAAGTAAAGAAAACTTGGGATTTGGGAAGGGAAATAATGCGGCGGTGAAACAGGCAATGGGGAAACATTTGTTATTTTTGAATTCGGATACGGAGATCCTGGGTGCCAGAGCTGAGATTCCTCTCCGCCAGATGGCGGATCGGAATGACAAAGGTATCGCTGAGACTGACGGGGTTGACAGTATAAGCTCCTTGTATTCCTTTTTTACCAGCGACTTAAATATATACTCTTTCGTCGGTCCTAAGCTTTTAGAAAAAGACGGGAAAACGCCACAAGCTTCGGCCGGACACTTTTATACACTACCCGTAGTGTTTGCTGCCCTATTTTTACGAGGTGATTATTATGGTCTTACCCGCTTTTCACCACGGTTTACCAAACAAGTAGATTGGGTTTCGGGAGCTTGTTTTATGTGTGCAAAAAGTGATTTTGAAATGTTGGGTGGATTTGATGAGGCCATATTTATGTATATGGAAGAAATTGACTTGCTATACAGAGCAAAAAAACATAATCTTCTGACAGGATTTTATCCAAATTCACGTATAATTCACTTGGGAAGTGCTTCAAGCAATGGGCGCAGTGAACCGATAATTCAGGTATTTAAAGGCTTTTTATATTTTTACAAAAAACATAATAGCCGCTTGCAATTACATGTGTTACGGATTATGCTACAATTTAAGGCACTTGTTAGTATTACAATTGGAAAGATAATTAATAGTAGCTATCTATCAAAAACCTATGCGCAAGCTTACGGCATTACTAAAAACAATTGACGACAATATTCTCACGATTCTCTTAACTGCGTTTGTCTTTATTATTCCTCTATACCCAAAAATCCCCTTTCATTTCGTAACGTATACATACATCGCTATTCGCTTAGAAGATTTTTATGTTGCATTTATCGCTGCGGTCTTTGTAATTCAATTACTTCGAAAGAAGGCGAGCTTGCACCCAGTATTTACAAAACCAATTGTATTATTCTGGGGAGCTGTATTTTTAGCTGTAGCGAGTGGAATTTTTATTACAAAAACACTGCCGTATCATAATTTGGCCCTTCTACACGCTGCGCGACGTGTAGAATATATGATCGTGTTTTTTATTGCTGCAAATGCAATACGATCACGAAAGCATTTTAATTGGCTTCTGGGCAGCTTGATTGTTTCTTTTGCGTTAGTTGGTTTCTACGGAATAGGACAACGGTTTTTTAATTTACCCGCTGTCTCTACTATGAACCCTGAATTTGCAAAAGGGCATATTTTATTTCTTACTCCTGAAGCTCGAATTTCTTCAACATTCGGCGGACACTATGACTTGGCTGCATACTTAGTCCTTACGCTCCCAATTATATTTGGTACTTTTTTGGCAACAAAAGGGAAAAAATATTTGCACGTTTCGCTCTATGTCATATTTATGCTTGGTGTATTTATTTTAATGCTTACAGCTTCAAGATCATCTTTTTTGGCCTATTTATTTACAACCCCATTATTTTTGTTGTATGTAAGAAGATATCGACATTTTGCTTTTGTACTGACTCTTTCATTAATACTCGCATATTCGCAAAAAGACTTAACACAACGACTACTTAAAACATTTCAGATTAAACAAATTTTAGTTAATGAACAAACAGGCCAAGTCGTTGTATCGCAGCGAATTAGTAGTAAGGAATTACCTGCTGGAACATCATATATCCAAATAAAACCACAAGCAAAGCAATCGGCTGACGCTGCTGCGATTAAGGCTCAATCAATAAATGAAGCAATAAAAGAAGCGACTAAAAGTGGACTTGGAAATGTGCCTGGTGCAACTAATTCGGCCAACTACAAGGAAGTGTCTGCAGTAGCGACCGATATATCTTTTGCAACTCGCCTACAAGTCGAATGGCCTCGAGCAATTAATGCGTTACTTAAAAACCCACTATTAGGCACCGGACCGTCGTCGATTACAGAATCAACCGATAACGATTACCTACGATGGCTCGGTGAATTTGGATTACTTGGATTTGGATTATTCTTATACCTTATTTATTCAATGGGAAATTACGTGCGTCTTGGCCTTACTAAACTTGAAAAAAATGAACAATATATATTTAAAGCGCTCCTGTTTGGGATAGGAGGTTTGCTCATTAATGCGGGGTACATCGATGTGTTTGAAGCTTCCAAAGTTGCGTATATATTCTGGTATACCATGGGGATCTTTATTGGCCGACTGGACAACCAGCGGGCTTAAGTAGGCACAGTCTCCGCCAGTTGGCGGACAAAGAGGTTGAATTTATTATGAACTTTCTTTCAAAAAAAAATACGCTTATATTAGGAGCGATACTACTGCTTGCACTCGTATTGCGACTATATAAATTTACATCTCCTTTGGCTGACTGGCATTCATGGCGACAAGCTGACACCGCTGCCGTTGCCCGTAACTACTCAAGAAATGGAATAGACTTGCTTAAGCCCCGATACGATGATTTATCAAATGTACAAACGGGGCAATACAATCCAGAGGGGTTACGATATGTTGAATTCCCAATTTACCAGAGTATTATTGCTACTCTGCACTCGGTGCTTCCCATAATGCCCGTAGAACAATATGGTCGTCTAGTGACAATTCTATTCTCACTAATCACCATAAGCATACTATATTACTTACTGTATTACGAAGAAAGTCAGGTGGCAGCAATTGCTGCAGCATTCACATTTGCTGTATTCCCCTTTTTCGTTTACTACTCACGAGTTGTGCTGCCCGATACTGCAGCGGTTTCATTTATGTTCATGGGAATATTTTTTGCATATCAATATGCAAAACACACAACAAAATCAAAAGTAAACGCAGGCGCCCTCCTTGCGCTCTCGATGTTATTCGTGATATGCGGACTATTAACAAAGCCTACCGTTATTTTTTACCTGTTGCCAATCGTGTTTATACTATTTAAGAGATATGGATATAGCGTAGTTTCACATATTCCAATGTATGTATATTTTCTTGGAGCAGTTGCGCCACTTATAGCGTGGAGATTATTTATTACCCAATTTCCACAAGGAATTCCCGCAAGTGATTGGCTATTTTTTGGTGTTAACACCGCAGGAGGATTGCAAAATGTATTTTTTAGACCGGCATTTTTCAGATGGATTTTCTTTGAAAGAATCTTAATACTCCTCTTGGGTGGATATACCGTTGTGTTCTTTATGGCGGGAATCATTAAGAAACCACTCAAAAGCGCTTTGTTTTACTCGATTGGATTAAGTGCTCTGCTATATCTATTCACTTTTCAAGGAGGAAATGTGCAACATGATTATTACCAAGTCGTAATTTTACCGGCCGTAGCGATTTTTGTAGGCTTGGGAGTTGCACTTTTTGTACAAATGGGTAAAAAAGTAGCGAATCAAACGATGCTCCTGGCATCGATTATCATCATTTTTGCTGGATCCTGGATGTTTTCATATGAACGAGTTAAAGATTACTACAACATCTCGGATAGTTTAGTAAGTACCGCTCAGGCGATTAATTTAATAACAGAAGAGGATGCGGTTATTGTAACCGATACTGTAGGCGACACTACTTTGCTATATGTTTCAAATAGAAAAGGATATCCGGCAGTCACAGAAGATTTGCATGACTTGCGCAAACGAGGAGCTGATTATTTTGTAACCGATAAACCCGACGTTATTGTCGAAGTCAAAAAAGTACCTGATTTTTCGGTTGTGTTTGAAAGTAATAAAGCCACGATCTTCAAGCTATGAAAATATTGATGCTAACACCGTACTTGCCGTACCCTCCTTCTTCAGGTGGTCAGATTCGATCATACAATTTGATTAAGGAACTAAGCAAGCATCATGACATATATCTCATTGGACTCATTAAGCAAGATACTGAAAAAGAGCACATTGCTCACTTAAAAAAATATTGCAAAGAAATACATGCATGTTCACGTTCAAAGACCCCTTGGACCTTTAAGAACATATTCAAAAGCGTTTTTGGACTGTTGCCCTTTGTGGTCGTAAGAAATTATTCAGAAGAGGCACGGGTAGTTGTTGAGAAACTGCTTAAAAGAGAACAGATTGATTTGATCCATGCAGAAACATTTTATGTAATGCCCCATATTCCAAAAACAAAAGTTCCCATTCTTTTAGTGGAGCAAACAATTGAATATCGCGTATATCAACACTATATTGATAACCTACCTATTCCGTTACTCCCTACACTTCTAAAAATAGATATTATGAAGCTTAAATATTGGGAAAAAACATATTGGCAAAAAGCTTCAATTGTAGGTGCGGTTTCTGCAGAAGATAAGGTCGAGATGCATAAACTCATTCCCTCGCTTCCAGTAGAAATCATTCCTAATGCTGCGGGTGAAGATTTAATGGAATTGTATTCAAAGAAAATAAACAAAACCGATATTACTTTCTTGTATGTAGCGAATTTTTCATGGTTGCAAAATGTTGAAGGCGCCGACATTTTGGCTAAAAAAGTATTTCCAAAAATCCTTGAAGAAATTCCTGAAGCCAAATGCTTAATTGCCGGACAATATGCTAAAGAAAAAATTTCACATTTAGAAGGAGAGCGGATAGAGATCTTGGATTTACCCAAAACCAGTATTGCCGCAGTAAAAGAAGCGTACGGAAAAGGACTTATTTTTATTGCTCCTTTGGAAGGACCCGGAGGGACGCGTTTGAAAATTCTGGGAGCAATGGCTTCGGGATTGCCAGTCATTTCATCTAAGACCGGTGTGGCTGGGCTTGACGTGGAAGATGGTGTGAATGTACTAATAGCCAAGAACCCGACTGAATTTGCACAAAAGTCAAAACAAATACTGAAAGATCCCGAATTATTTTCTTCGATACGAAGTAAAGCACGCAAGCTTGTTGAGGAACAATATGCTTATCCAAAAATTGCCGCTAAACTGGAACGCGTGTATCAGCAAATAAAACACACATGAAAATTGGTATAGATATTTCACAAATCGCATACGAAGGTACAGGGGTGGCTCGATACGTGCGGAGCATGATTGATTCGATTCTTGAATTTGATTTGGAAAATGAATACACTATTTTCTTTTCGTCGTTGCGAAGGTCTCTATCTAAAGATCTTGAAACAAGGATAAAAGAAAAACACGCTCTTATTACATCAAAGCTGCCTCCTACTGCACTTGACTTACTCTGGAACCAAGCCCACGTGTATCCGATTGAGAAATTTATTGGGAAACAAGACATCTTTATCTCGTCCGATTGGACTCAAGCCCCAAGTGCTGCAAAAAAAGTTACAGTGGTTCATGATTTAGTGTTTATGAGATATCCGGAAACAGTGCATAAAAAAATTCTTGCCGTTCAAAAAAGACGACTTGCATACGTGAAAAAAGAAATAGATATGATTCTTGCCGATTCTCAGGCGACAAAGGATGATCTTATAAAGCTCTTACACATACCTGAGAGTAAGATTGAGGTGCTCTATCCGGCAGTTACTATTCCAAGCACGTTGCCTAAATCCGACTTTGTTATTCCTTCAAAAAAGTATATTTTATCTGTAGGTAAGTTGGAACCTCGTAAGAATATTCCGCGACTTATTGAGGCTTTTGAGAAGGCTAATCTAAAAGATGTTGATTTACTTATTGTAGGAGCGGCAGGTTGGGGCGATCAGAAAGCACAGCATTCAGAGAAAGTAAAATTTTTGGGATTTGTTCCAGATGCAGATTTGTATAAACTGTATAAGAATGCATTGTGTTTCGTATATCCATCGTTATACGAAGGTTTTGGATATCCGGTTGTTGAAGCTATGGTACTTGGGTGCCCGGTAGCAACGTCCAATACATCGTCACTACATGAAATTAGTCAAAATGCAGCGGTACATTTTGATCCTACCAGTGAAGACGATATTCAAAAGGCGCTTTCCAAACTCGTGAGAGATGAAACGACTCGCAAGCAATTAAGCAAGGCTGGAAAAGAACGAGCTTTAGAGTTTAACAGACAAAATTATTTTAAAAACTTTATAACTTCAATAACAAAATGATTATTGGAATAGATGGAAATGAAGCAAATGTAAACGAGCGAGTGGGAGTATCGTTGTATACTCTAAATTTGCTAAGAGAGTTTTATAAGAGCGCGGGTGAGAAAATACAATTTGTAATTTACCTACGAAAATCCCCTCTTTCTGACCTTCCTAGTCAAAATGAATATTTTAAATACATAGTAATTCCCGGTTCAGTTGCCTGGAGTCAGGTGTTTTTTCCGGCATATTTAGCAACGCATAAAAAACCCGATGTTTTGTTTTGCCCTGCGCATTATATACCTCGATTTAGCTCTGTTAAGACGGTTGTAACTATCCATGACGTGGCTTATTTTTATTATCCCGAAGAGTTTTTAAAAAAAGATTTGTATAAGCTTAAAAACTGGACGAGTTATGCTCTAAATCGCTCTTCAAAAGTTATTGCGGTATCTGAAAACACGAAAAAGGATATTATTAAATTCTATGAAACTCCTGAGCAAAAAATTGAAGTTATTCATAATGGGTTTAACATAACAAGCTCAGTTGAAACTCCTGAAGAGGTTAAGTTGCCAACCTCTCCATACCTGTTATACGTAGGAACTCTGCAACCTCGAAAAAATGTGGTAAAACTCATAGAAGCCTTTAGTAGCCTTAAAAAGGAACATGCGGACCTAAAGCTTTATCTAGTTGGGAAAAAAGGCTGGTTGTATGATGAAATTTATGTGCGAGTTACGCAGTTAAATCTCCAAGATGACGTAGTGTTTACTGGATATGTTACTGACGGTGAAAAAAACGCGCTGTACAAGCATGCCCAAGCATATGTTCTCCCTTCGCTGTACGAAGGCTTCGGTAATCCTCCTCTGGAAGCAATGAGTGCGGGTTGCCCCGCAATTGTTTCTAACAATTCAAGCCTGCCTGAAGTTTGCGGTGATGCTTGTGTATATTTTGATCCAAATGATACAATTGATATGGCAAAGAAAATTGATGAAGTACTCTCAAACAATGAGTTACGTGCTTCCTTGAAGGCCAAAGGATTACAGAGAGTCAAGGAATTCAGCTGGAAAAAATGTGCGGATGAGACCTTGAACGTTTTAAAGGAAGTGGGCAACCTAAGAGGTTGACTACGCACTGGCAACCTAAGAGGTTGACAAAAATATGAAAGATAAAACAGGTCGAACATTAACAGCAGATGAAATTGCTATGAAAGCTGTATTACGCGTTCGGACAATTCTGCTGGAAATTATAGTCTTTTTTGCACATATGGCAGGATGTGTTCCCCTTCATCATTTCAGACGCTTAGTGTATCGCTTTCTAGGCGTGTCAATTGGCAAAGGATCAAGCATTCATATGCATACCCGCTTTTATGATCCAACCCAAATCAAAATCGGTAAAGATACGATTATTGGTGAAAGCGCAGTTCTTGATGGTCGAGCGAAACTAACCATTGGAGATCATGTCGATATTGCTTCCGAAGTAATGATTTACAACAGCGAACATAATATTAATAGTGAGCATTTTGCTGCAGCTGAAGGAATAGTGCTTGCACCCGTGACAATCCAAGACTACGTATTTATTGGGCCCCGTGCAATTATCCTCCCTGGAGTTACCATTGGAACTGGAGCAATTGTAGGAGCAGGTGCTGTAGTTACGAAAGATGTGCCTCCATATGCAATTGTTGGAGGAGTTCCTGCAAAAGAAATTGGACAACGAGAAGAAAAAAATCTCCACTACAAACTAGGCCGTGCCGCGTGGTTTCGATAAATGTTATGAAAGATTTGTCAATCATTATAGTCTCGTATAATACCCTCGATGTAACACGCCAGTGTTTTGTGTATCTAGAAAATTCGTTACAACAATCTCCATCGATTTCGACAGAAATCATTTTGGTCGATAACAACTCTACTGATGGATCTGTAGAAATGATCAAAGAATGTCGATCGGAAAATAAAAACATCGACGTTAAGTATCTATTTTTACATGAAAACGTAGGATTTTCAAAAGGGAATAACAGGGGTCTTGAACATGCCGCCGGAAAGTATGTGCTCTATTTAAACTCCGATGTGTACGTACAGGATGTGAATTTTGCTGATCTTATTCACTACATGGATGAGCACGAAAAGATTGGAGTATTGACCGTGCGTGTTGAACTTCCAGATGGAAATATTGACCCTGCAAGCCACCGAGGCTTTCCAAGTTTATGGAACGCCTTTACTTATTTTTCAAAATTAGAAAAATTCTTTACTCCTATTCCTATATTAAATAGATTTTTTGGAGGCTATCATTTAACACATTTAGACCTTAAGAACATTCATGAAATTGATTCCCCAACTGGTGCTTTTTATTTGTCGCGGTTAGACATATTAAAAAAAATACACGGTTTTGATGAAGATTATTTCATGTACGGTGAGGATATAGATCTATCTTTTCGCATTAAGGAATTGGGATATTCGATTGTCTATTATCCGTTATTTACCGTCATACATTTAAAACATCGCAGTGGTTTACAGACAGACAAAATACGCATTCAAAAGAAAACTGGCAATCATTTTTTTGAAGCAATGGGAATTTTTTATAACAAGCACTTTGCCAAAAAAAACTCTCCACTCCAAAACAAAATAGTTCATAAGCTCATTAATTTAAAATCAAAACTACCACGATGAAAAGAATAGGAATAGATGCGCGTCTTATTAATCAAACAGGGGTTGGAGTATATATTCGTAACTTGTTGCATTATTTGGATACAGCATCGAATGATATTGAGTATATTGTTTATGCATATCCGCAAGATTTTGATAGAATCCCGAACAAGGCTCATTTGGTTAAACGACCTGCGCCTTTTAGATGGCACTCAGCATCTGAACAGACCCATTTTTTACGAGTACTATATGCCGACAAACTAGACTTAATGCATTTTACCTATTTTAGTTTTCCTTACTTATATTTAAGACCATTTGTTATTACCATTCACGATCTTACACCATTACTTTTCAAGACAGGTCAAGCAACGACACTTCCAACACCATTATTTCATGTAAAGCACACGGTGTATCAGCATGTTTTAGAGCGAGGTATAAAAAAAAGCAAACAAGTAATTGTTCCATCTGAGGCAGTTCGGAGTTCGATATTGCACTATTTCGGGAAACAATATAAAGATAAAGTCATTGTCACTAACGAAGGCATAGACTTTGAACTTCAAAAAATGAAGTCCGATGACTCAATACTGACAACGATACATAAGTTTTTGAACAAATCTCCATATTTCTTATATATCGGTAATTCATACCCTCATAAAAACGTAGAAAAACTACTTCGAGCTTTTGCAAAGACCGATATTTCTATGAAATTGATTTTAGTCGGTCCTAAAGACTTTTTCTCGAATTCGATTACCAAACTTATAGAGCAACTTAATCTTACTGAAAGGGTTTTGCAACTATTCAATATTTCTCAGCAGAAAAAAATTGCACTCTTTAAAAATGCGCATGCATTAGTGCAACCTTCGCTTACCGAAGGCTTTGGCTTACCCATTGTAGAATCACAATATTTTGGATGTCCGGTAGTTGCTTCAAAAATTTCTGTGTTCGATGAGATTTTACATGAACGTACTCTTCGATTTGATCCATACAGTCAGGAATCTATTCAGAAAACGCTTACACAAGCCGCTCGTGAAAAACTTACCAGACCTAAGTTGGATACCCAGAGATTTTCATTTGAAAATATGACAAAAAAAACACAGCAGATTTACTTACATAATGTCACTCTTAAGGAGCAAAGCGACTGAAGAATCTGGGTGTTAATCACACCGAGATTCTTCGCTACCTGCCTGCCGGCAGGCAGGGCGCTCAGAATGACAATACTATGAAAACTCAAAAAATTGCGATTGTATACGATTGGGTAGACAAATGGGGAGGGGCTGAACGAGTACTTTTAACGTTTGCACAAATGTATCCTAAAGCCGACTTTTATACTTCATATTATGATGCACAAAAAGCTCCATGGGCAAAAGACATGCATTTTCGAACAACATTCATTTCCGAGCTCCCGGAGCTCGTAAGAGCGAACCGCACGTTTTGTGTTCCTTTATACCCATTTGCATTTGAAAGCCTGAACCTTTCTTCATACGATATCGTCATATCGGTTACTTCGTCGTTTGCCAAGAGCATTGTAACTCGTCCAGATACACTACACGTAAGCTACATGCTCTCACCTACACGATTTTTATGGGATCAGCCAGAAGCATATAGGACGTCATTGGAACGCTTCACAAGACCTACGTTCTACGTTAAATATCTTAAATACTGGGATCGTATCGCTGCTCAACGACCAGACAAGATTATTGGAATTTCCAATATAGTTTCAGCAAATATTAAAAAGTATTATCAAAGAGACAACAAGGTTATATACCCCCCTTTTGATGTAAATTACTGGAAAGAATTCAAAACTTCTACTCCAAGCACCCTGAGATCGCGTGGAGAGTATTACTTGGTGGTGTCACGATTAGAGCAATACAAGAGAGTCGACCTGGTTATAAAAACATGTAATACGCTCAAAAAAAACCTCATTGTTATTGGTTCGGGCACACAGCTGCAAAAACTTACGTCTTTAGCTGGGAAAAATATAACATTTGTTCAAAAAGCTACCGACGAAGAACTTGCAGAGTACTATACCCACGCAAAAGCGCTTATTATGCCTCAAAAAGAAGAATTTGGATATACAGCCATAGAAGCGCAGTTTTTTGGTTGTCCTGTAATTTCATATAGCAATAGCGGAGTAGTTGAGACAATTATTCCCAACATTACGGGTATTTTATTCCTTGAACAAACAGAAACGTCGCTTACAGAAGCGCTTGAAAAGTTTGAATCAATGTACTACACTCTAGCTAGTTCAACAAAATTGGAAGGTTCAAAACAGGCAATGAAGTTTAGTAAAGACAAATTTATTAAAAAGTTTACACAGTACATCGAAAGCAATTTATCATGAAAGCAGTCATTTTTGCAGGAGGAGCTGGCACACGAATGTGGCCTCTGTCGCGCAAAAACAGCCCAAAGCAGTTTGAACCATTAGTAAACGGAAAGTCCACTATACAACTTCAAGTTGATGTAATAAGTCAAAAATACGCTCCGGAAGACATTTACATTTCCACTGGGTCCGAATATGTGAATATTATTCGTAAACAACTTCCTCAAGTTCCTGCTGACAATATTATTGGCGAACCATGTCGTCGCGATGTGGGTGCTGCAGTTGCTTTTATATTCGGCATTCTGGCCACAAAATTCCCCGATGAACCCGTGTTAATTATGTGGAGTGATCATTTCATTAAGAAACCGGTAGAGTTCATGGAAGCAATTATGTCGAGTCAGGAAATTATTGCCCGTGATCCAAAAAAAATTATCTTCATCGGCCATGTGCCTCGATTCGCAAGTGAAAATTTAGGCTGGATCGAATATGGCGATAAGATAGATCTTAGCGTTAATGCGAGTATTCATCGCTTTAAAAGCTTTAAGTATAAGCCTGATAGTGAAACTGCTGCACGATTCTTTGCAAGCGGCCACCATGCATGGAATCTTGGATATTTTATGACGACCCCCGCATTTATGAATCATTTATTCCAAATGCATGCACCAGACGTATATGTCCATACTCATGCAATTGCCCAAGCGTATGGCACCCCATCGTTCCAAGATGTTCTTGACACTGAGTATCCACAAATTCCAACCGTGCATGTAGATAATGCAATTTATGAAAAACTCGATGGAAATGAATCGTACGTTTTGACTCTTGATGTTGGATGGTCCGATATTGGAGCTTGGGAAGCTCTTAAAGAGGCGCTAGAAGAGTCTCCAGAAGCAAATGTAACACATGGTCAGGTTCTTCCAAAAGATACTGTGAATTCAATAATCTATAATTATGACGCGAATAAGCTTAT
Organism: uncultured Gammaproteobacteria bacterium; assembly: GCA_964413645.1. Lineage (GTDB taxonomy): Bacteria > Patescibacteriota > Microgenomatia > UBA1406 > HO2-37-13b > 2-01-FULL-39-24. Next base: position 110,974 of record CAYPSA010000001.1, on the reverse strand, counting down.
TGTTACTATGGATTTGGAAGACTTTGTAATTGTTAACACGGAGGACGTTCTTCTGGTAACCAAGAAATCATCGGTACCCAAGCTTTCTGCACTCGTAAAATCACTCAAAGATACCGAATACGAAAAACTCACTTAAAACATCACGTTCACTTTTCTTCCGATTACTTCTTCGATAAAAAGCATGGTATCGTAGCCTTGCGATGATTGTTTTTCGGGCGACAAAAATCCAGCAGTAAGCAAAAGCTGATCAAAGTGACGTGCAAGATCTTTGGTGGTAAATTCTGGGCTATTATTAAGTTCCTTCAAGAAATTCTTTACATTTTGAAATAATATTGTATCGGGCTGTTCTTCAGGCAACACTCTATTAAGCACAAATAGGTAGGTAAAAAGATACGCCAGCTTGTCGCTGGATTTACGTATCTTAGAATAGCCATATACCAGCTCCGTTTCAGTAAGAGTCGTATGAGTTCCTTTTTGATAGCTTAAAAACGAAATGTAGTTCCCTGTTTCCAAATGTGCCATACGCTTACTATTAAGCTTTTTGACTCCGTAAGCCTTTAGGACAATTTTGCCCTTACTTAACGAAAAAAGAGTAACAAGGATATTGTCACCTAACAATTGGTTCTTTTTTAGAATAATTCCAAAGTCACTACTATATCGCATGCAATTATTGTAACGTAAGTTCGAAGTCTTTGACAAGAGGAGTGTTAGAACGCAGTTTATTGTTTACATTAACGGTGTATTCATGCCCAACGGTACCGGGCTGTTTTTGAATATATAGCGTGTATTCTTTTTGATTTTTCACTTTATTGGGAAGCTCATACTCAAGTGTTACAAGAGCGGATCCCATTGGATTAACTGTCATAAAGCCTTCAAAAACAGTTTTTCCAAGCTCATCATATGTCTGTGTTTTTGTCTGAGATCCTTTAAAGTTAACCAACTTACTCCCCTGTGGAACGTAAATACGAAGCCAATTTCGTAGCGGCGCGTTCAAGCAGAGTCCACCACGTTCCAGATTACAATCTGATGCACGATGTGGGTTTTTATAACGTATTGTAAGCTTTCGAGTAACGGTTCCATTGGAATCGATAGTAGTGTCGGAGGTAACGTTGTGCTTTACGAATAAATTAGATTTTGCACCAGCAAAGTTGGTGTCATTTATGTGTAAAAAGTCTCCTTTTGCCTGTTGCATGCGACCGGCAAAATTAATTGCTTCAACGGCTTTTTGCTCTTCTTCATCTTTAAGATACATAAGAATATGTTTTTCTTCAAGATTCGCAATTCCATCTTGAGTAAGCTGACCCCAGTACTGTGAAGGCGATGACCCGAGTGCTTTTTGCATGATTGCATAGAGTAGTTGCCCAAGAATTCCTTTTCGATCGTTTTTAATGTAATTCACCGGACGATCAATGTCATTCAATAATTCGTAAATTACTTGTGGGCAATCACATCGATCATCTTGTTTAGCTGAGAACGTGTGACCCCCGGCTTCTGTATCGCCCAAAACCCGCAACATGTCGACCAACACCTTTGTGTCGACTGCAATGATTCCATCGTATGCGACTTTCTGACTACTCTTTGCGTACAGTTTTTCAAATTCCTGCATAGATACATAATAATCTGGACTCAAATTACTGTCTCGAATGTTTAATTGAAACACGCCTTTATGATAGGCCAAGATTGGTGCGGGTGCTTTTGGATGGCTTGAAATAGAAGCATCGAGATTATAAATGTCTTCCGAACGTTGTGCAGACATTTTTCCATTCTTCATTTTGAAAATAGCATATGCAGTTAAAAATCCTCCGGTTGGTCGAAGCTCTTTATCATTTTGGAAAACGACAATATATGTTCGTTCGCCGTGAGCACCTAGAAGATTGGGAACTTTCTTTATGAATGGCTTAGCATCAACAAATAAAGAAGCGACGCTATCAAATTGTTCTTGATAGCTGGCTATTTTACCTGAGTATTTTCCAGGGTATTTACTAGGATCAATTTTATCTATTTCTTTTTGGGCAGCATCAATATCGACCGCAATGGCATCGACTTGTGGAACAATTTTATCGAGTGTCAATACCGCTGTTTGAATACGATCATCGGCTGATCGATCGGCAAAACCTGCTCCTCCTTTTTTAAATCCAATTAAATCGGCATACGGCGCTATGGCAGTAATACCCTTTTGACCAGCGTTAATAAGACTCTCGCCTGCTTCTACGCCATGCTTAAAGTCGGAAACGTACCATCCGGCAACGGGAATATATCGCATCCAATATATTTTTCGGGCGTCTTTTTGGAATGATTCGAATTTTGTTTGCACATCTTTCATATCTGCCTGAACTTTAGCCATGTCATCGCCTTTTAGTGAATCTTTCATAACACGAGCACTTGCCACAACTGCTCGACCTTTAGTGTTAATATTTTTTAGTGGTAGTACTGCAAAGAACGTTAGGAAGATAGCCAAAAGAACCAATGACCAAAAAATTCGTGCACGTGTGCGTTTTTTTCCGGAATGATGAAATTTCTTTTTACGTAAAATCATACGGCGCCTTTCCCCTGAATCATTTCAAGCGGGGTTTTGAGCATAATCTTTAAATCTGTCATTAATGATACATTATCGACATAGTCTGCGTCAATAGCGATGCGTTTATCGAAATTAATTTCGGAGCGACCAGAGACTTGCCATAACCCTGTAATTCCCGGCCGAACTGAAAGCACTTTAGCAACGAGCGGTCGCGTGTGTGGGTACTTTGCTTGTTGATCTTCAAGCTCATCTTGATAATATGCACGGGGACCGACCAAACTCATATCGCCCGACAATACATTTATAAATTGTGGAATTTCATCAATCGAATGTTTACGTAAAAATTTTCCTACCGTAGTAATTCGCGGATCTTTTTTTAGCTTAAAACTACTTTGCTTATATTCTTCATACAGCTGTTTGAACTCTACATCATTACGCAACATGTTATGCGCATTAAGGATCATGGAACGAAATTTATGCATGGTGAAAAGTTTCCCGTTTAACCCTACTCGTTGTGGAACATCAGCCAGAATAGGTCCTTTTGAACCTAATTTAATTAAAATTGCGGCTAGCAGGCATACCGGGGAAAAAAATACGATCAGCACGAGTGCTCCTATCACGTCAACAAATCGCTTTAGCGTGTTCTTATACGTTTCCCCAGAGAATATATTCATATGCCTATTGTATAACAATACCAGGAAATATGGGAAAAGATCAAGTATAATTGAAACATACGGGGTGTAGTATAGCGGTAGAATTCGCGGTTTGGGACCGTGAGGCGGGAGTTCGACTCTCCCCACCCCGACATTTGGAAAAGCTATGACTTTTTGATATAGACAAACTACATGAATTCCCAAATTATACTCGGAAGTATTGCAACGCTTATTGCTTTCATTGGGTACGTACCCTATTACAGAGACATCTTCGCAGGAAAAACAAAGCCCCACATGTTTTCATGGTTTGTATGGTTTTTAATGACAGCGATTGGCTTCTTTGGTCAAATAGTAGGAGGCGCAGGAGCTGGTGCATGGGTTACCGGATTTACTTCGATTGCGTGCTTGGGAATTTTTTTACTTTCTATTAAAAAAGGTACGAGGGAAATCGTTTTGGCAGATTGGATTGCACTCACTGGCGCACTTCTGGCTCTTTTGTTATGGTATTTAACAAAAACTCCCGTTTGGTCAGCTATTTTAATTAGTATTTCAGATGTGTTAGCTCTTATTCCAACTATACGAAAATCATACTCCAAACCCTATCAGGAAACGCTTATCAGCTATGCACTTAGTGGTCTAAAATTTGTTTTTGCAATCCTTGCCCTCAATACATACTCAATTACAACCACCGTTTATCCGGCAACACTTATATTTTCCAACTGGGGATTTGTAATGCTGTTGCTAATAAGAAGAAGAGTTATTCCTGAACGTTAGTTCAGATGACGCTTTTGACTGCTCTATTGTATAATATATACACGTTTGGCTGAGTAGCTCAGTGGTAGAGCACACGTTTCATAAGCGTTAGGTCGAGAGTTCAATTCTCTCCTCAGCCACCAGTGTGATATAATACCTAACTATGGAAGATATTACCCCTAAAAAAATCGCTCTCGTCGTTGCGGGAAGCTTATTAACACTCGGAATTTTATTTGGAGCTTGGTATATGACCTCCAAACCTCAGACAGTTGTAAAGCAAGATATTCCAGTTCGTGAAAATGACTATATCGCTGGAAATAAGAAGGCGAAAGTCATGCTTGTTGAATACAGCGATTATCAATGCCCCGCCTGCGGACAATATCATCCACTTATAAAACAAGTGCTTGAAAAATACAAAGATCAAATTGGACTTGTTATGCGTCACTTTCCATTACAGCAACATGAAAATGCAATCGTAGCAGCTCGAGCAGCAGAAGCCGCTGGCAAACAAGGAAAATTCTTTGAAATGGGAGACTTGCTTTTTACCAATCAAAAAGAATGGGAAAAAGAGAAGGATCCGCAAAAGAAGTTTGAATCATATGCTTCAAAATTGAAATTGAACATGGAGCAATTCAAAAAAGATAATACCGATATGCATGATAAGAAAATTGAGGCAGATAGACTGAGTGGTGTCGCCTTAGGAGTAAATTCAACTCCAACCTTCTTTTTGAATGGAGTTAAATTAAGCAATCCAGGCTCGCTCGACGCGTTTAGTAAATTGATTGATGCGGAACTTGCAGCGAAGTAAATGATTCGTAACACCTAGATCCTTCGGTCTCCACCAGCGGGCGGATCTCTCCCTCAGGATGACCCTTCGACTGCGCTCAGGGTCTAAGACAACGATAGTCGGGGCACTCTATGAAGACTCGTCAAATCATTCACATAATCTCCTTTTAGAGCTTTAAAGTGAGCAGCTATACCAATCATGGCCGCATTATCGCCATACAGATATTTATACGCAGGAAACCGCACACTTCCTGAATGTTTTTTAGCAAGTTCCCGAATTCGATCACGCAGATATTTATTAGCTCCAACTCCCCCACCGACAACAAGTGATGATACTCCTGTTTGAACAATTGCTTTTTGAAGTTTATGAAGGATACTGTCGAAAACTGCTTCTTGGTATGATGCGGCTAAATCATACAGCTGCGAGGTTTTGTCTTTATCAGACAATTCTCGATAGTAGTAATAAAACGATGTCTTAAGTCCTGAAAATGAAAAGTTAAGATCTTTTGATCCTTTCATAGGACGTGGAAATTTTAAGAATGTTTTATTACCTTTTAAAGCAAGCGTTTCAATTACCGCACCGCCAGGATATCCTAAGCCAATAAGCTTTGCGGCTTTATCTAATGCTTCCCCCGCAGCATCATCGACCGTTTGACCAAGGATTTCATAGATACCATGATCTTTAAACAAAACAAGTTCGGTGTGCCCGCCCGAGATAAGTAACGCAATATATGGGAATTTAAACTCGCTTTTAGGATTGCCTGCACTATTTTGAGCAAAACATGAATAAATATGCCCCTCCATATGATTAACTGCAATAAGTGGCTTCTTATATAGTGTAGATAGTTCTTTTGCTTTCAAAATTCCTACCTCAAGCGCTATAGCAAGACCCGGTCCATATGTGACGGCAAATGCATCAATTTTGGATTGTTCAACTTTTTTGAACACTTCATTTACGACAATATCGATATGCTCCTCATGTGCGCGTTTGGCCAGATCTGGGACCACTCCTCCCCATTTCTTATGTATTAAAACTTGCGAATAAATCTTATTTGCGAGAATCTTCTGGCCTTCTGTTACGGCTACAGAAGTTTCGTCGCAGGAAGTATCGATTGATAGGATTTTCATATTTTTGGTCATCCTGAGTGAAACGAAGGATCTCGATACTAGAACCTAGCACCCAGATTCTTCACTTCGTTCAGAATGACATTATAGGTAATTAATGTCGATTTTTCGGCAATCTTGCGTTACATAACTCATCGAGACAACAACGACTTGTGCTTTTTGTGTTAGCATGTCAAAAATTGGTCCGCTTTTTTCGCCCCATTCTATTGCAACGAGCGTGTTGGGTTTGAGCATTTGGTCAATTCCTAGAAAATTAAGCTCATCGCCTTCTTTTATATTGTAAAAATCACAGTGATGAAAGAGCTTGAAATGCTCATCAGTCGTAGGATACTCGTAACACACGACATAGGTAGGAGAGACAATGTTGGTTATTCCGAGTTCTTCTCCGATTGCCTTAATGAGTGTCGTTTTACCTGCCCCAAGCTCTCCTTGGAGAATAATAATGGCAGGCTTGTCGAAAGCTTTTTCCTTTAATTGAGTGAGAATATTTTTCCCAATTGCAGCAGTCTGTGTAGCGGATGTAGAGGTGTGTGTCTCTGTTATTTGATCATCACCAGCACGTAAAACCGCAACGGTTTCTTGACTTAGGTCAAGAACAGTAGAGGGCTTGTTATATGGAAGTTTACCTGCATCGACAATGAGGTCAATTTCTTGCTTCTTTTTATCTGAAAGACTCTGCAAAAGTGACTCGACAGAGTAATGAGGATGCGCACCGGCAAGGTTTGCAGATGTTGCGGTTATGGGAAAATCGAGAGAATCAATGAGCTCATTAATAAATGCATTATCAGGAATACGAATACCTAAGTTTCCTTGTTCAGATTCAAGTTCCGGGCGCAACGCTCCTTTTGAGGGTAAAACGAATGTATATGGTCCGGGAGCCAGTTGATCTAAGAGAGCGTTTTGACTCTTATTGAGAGCAATATACTTATGAGCTCGATCTACGCTCCCGACAAATACTGAAATCGGCTTTCCGGCAGGTCGTCGTTTAAATGAGATTAGCTTTTCTACCGCAGATTTTGATCGCGCATCAACGCATAAACCATACACGGTATCCGATGGTAATACGACAAGTCCACCGGCCAGAATGACCGCTTTTATTTCTTCGATCAACTCCTTTTGCGATCCATCTTTTTTTGAAATTATTTTCATAAGTAATTGAGATTCTTCGCTCCGCTCAGAATGACTCCTCGACTTCACTCAGAATGACAAAAGTTTGGAATATACTGGTAGCAATTTTACCAAAAACCTGCTAAAATAGCCACACAATGCCCGAAACTACTAAAAAATCAAAACAAAAAGTAACCCAATTCCAGTTCAAATTGAACATTAAAACACTCTTCTTAGTGCTGCTAGCTTTTTTTTTCATGGTAACGCTTTTCTCGTCTTTTTTGTCATCGGGAAATAAATATCCAGAAAAACCAGTTACTCAAATAATGCAGGATATTAAAGAAAAGAAAGTTAAAGATATCGTTATAGATTCCAATAAAATTACGACGACATATAAAAACGGTTCTACAGTACAGTCAAACAAAGAAACAAACAGCAGTTTCCTAACACTCCTCCAAGAGGCAAATATTGATGCTTCGGCGGTGAATATTTCAGTAAAAGACTCAGAATCCAATTCGGCAATGACCGGCTTTCTTACAAATCTACTCCCTACCTTACTGATGATCGCCTTTTTTATTTTTATATTCCGCCAGGCCCGCGGAGCGCAAGATTCAGTATTCTCATTCGGTCAGGCAAAGAGCAAAAAATACTCCAAAGAAATGTCTCGAATAACTTTTGCAGACGTTGCTGGGGTCAATGAGGCAAAGAAAGAACTTGAAGAAATTGTCGACTTTTTGAAAAACCCAAAAAAATATCAAAAACTCGGGGCTCGTTCTCCAAAAGGAGTATTACTTTTCGGTCCTGCAGGAACGGGTAAAACGCTTTTAGCAAAAGCAGTTGCCGGAGAAAGCAATGTTCCATTCTTCTCAATTGCCGGCTCTGAATTTATGGAAATGCTTGTTGGAATTGGCGCTGCTCGTGTACGAGATTTGTTTGCAACGGCAAAAAAAGATGGACCTGCAATTATTTTTATTGATGAGGTTGACGCTATTGGCCGAACACGGTCCCAAGGCGCAATGCCAGCTCACGATGAACGTGAACAAACACTAAACCAAATATTGGTAGAAATGGATGGATTTAGTCCAAATGACAAGGTGATTGTTATTGCAGCTACAAACCGAGGAGACTTACTTGACCCTGCCCTACTTCGACCGGGTCGATTTGATCGACGTATTATCTTGGACTATCCTGACGTTGAAGGACGAGAAGCTATTTTGAAAATTCACGCAAAAGGAAAGCCATTCGACAAGGCAGTTTCATGGGACAAAATTGCAAAACGAACTGTTGGATTTTCAGGTGCAGATATTGAAAACATGTTGAATGAGGCCGCAATTGCTGCTGCACGGCAAGATCATACAAGTATTTTCATGGCCGACCTAGAAGAAGCAGCAACAAAAGTAAAACTAGGCCCTGAAAAAAAACGATTACAAACTGATGCAGATCGCAATATTACCGCTTACCATGAGGCCGGACATGCGATTGTTACGTATTTCCAACCTAATACCGATCCAATTCATCGAATTTCAATTGTTTCCCGAGGAATGGCGCTTGGGTTTACCCTTATTCCACCAAAAGCAGATCGATTACATGAAACCAAAACCCATTTACTTCAAATGATTGTTTCTATGATGGGTGGACGGGCAGCAGAAGAGACAGTATTTGGCGAAATCACCACCGGAGCTTCAAATGATTTTGACCAGGCAACAAAGATTGCTCGAGCGATGGTAATTGAATACGGCATGAGCAAATTGGGTCCAGTAAATTATGGACCAAGCTTTGATGTTACTCAATGGGGACGTCAATCATGGGAACAAAATAGCATATCTGAAAATGTGATGGGACAAATAGACGCAGAAGTAAAGAGTATATTAGAAGATTGCTACAAAAAAGCATGTGATATATTGAAAAAAAATCGCAAGGTACTTGACAAAGTAGCAGAAGAACTGGTAAAAAAAGAGAGCCTCGATGATGAAGAGTTCCTTCGTTTGGTAGGAAAAAAATGAATAAAATCTTCCTAGTAATTGATGGAAATGCGCTCATTCACCGAGCGTACCACGCACTTCCCGGGTTTAAAACGCACAATGGAGTTCTTACTAATGCGGTATATGGTTTTGCTTCAATGCTCCTTAAGACAATTGATGATTTTGCTCCTACCCATGTTTGCGTGTGTTTTGATACTCCGGTTAAGACTTTTCGTAAGGAATTATATGCAGAATACCAGAGTCACCGCCCTGAAATGGAGAATGAGCTTTCGGCTCAATTTCCATATGTAAAAGAGTTTTTAGAAAGTGCTGGTATTGTTCACATTGAAAAGGCGGGATTTGAAGCGGATGATGTTATTGGAACAATTTCAAGAATTGCAGGGGAAGAAGGATATAAGACATATATTCTTACGGGAGACAAAGACATTGTTCAGCTGGTTGATAAAACTACGTTTGTGATTGCCCCAAAAAAAGGAATTTCAGATATTATGCTGTATACCGAAGAAAGTGCATTAGAAAAATTTGGTATTCCTCCACACTTAATTCCGGAACTAAAAGGACTTATGGGAGATCCGTCGGACAATTACAAAGGAGTAGCTGGGATTGGACCTAAAACAGCCGCAACGCTCATTACTCAATTTAATACAGTCGAAAGAATATATGATCACTTAAGTGAAGTTGTTTCGCCCAAGACTCGTGAGCTATTGGAAAAAGGAAAAGAAAGTGCGCTTATGTCACAACGACTTGCTACTATTTTGCGCGATCTTGAATTGGACTTTTCGATTGATAAGTGCATACGAACACCGTACAATCAAAGTCTAAGAGTATTTTTTGAGAAGTTGGAATTTAATACTTTGTTAAGAAGATGCTTTGATAGTAAGCAGCCAACTGCAAGACTTGAGAAAGTTGAAAAAATAGAAGAGAAAGAGAAGACTGATCAGTTAGATTTGTTTTAAACCAAGAGTCATCCTGAATCCCGCAAAGCGGGATGAAGGATCTAGGTGTTATCCACACCGAGATTCTTCGATCGCTACGCTCTCTCAGAATGACAATAATATGAAAATCCACTCAATACACGCTATTCAAATTCTCGACTCGCGAGGTAACCCGACTGTAGAAGCTTACGTAGAATTGCACAATGGCATTGTTGGAAAAGCATCAGTTCCCAGTGGAGCATCCACTGGTTCTCATGAAAAAGTAGAACTCCGAGACGGCGATACAGATGCATTTGCAGGAAAAGGCGTACGGAAAGCAGATAAAAATATAAATTCTGAAATTAACACTCTCTTAAAAGGACACGACATCAACTCCCTGCGAGAGATCGATGAGAAAATGATTCACCTTGATGGGACCGATAATAAATCTCGATTAGGAGCCAATGCTACATTAGCGGTCTCACTTGCCGCAGCCCGAGCTCTTGCAAACTACAAAAAAGAACCTCTTTGGAAAACACTTAATGAGTATTACTTCCCAAAAACAAAACCTCAATTTTTGAAATTAATGGTGAATATTGTAAATGGCGGCGCTCATGCAAATTGGAATTTTGATATACAAGAGTTCATGATTATCCCGCAGACCGATTCACCAAGTAAAGCCACAAAGATTGCACAAGAAGTTTTTCAGACATTAGGAGAACTGCTTAAAAAGGAAAACTTTACAACGCTGAAAGGAGATGAGGGGGGTTACTCGCCCGACCTTTCGTCAAATGAAGAAGTATTTGAAATTATTCAAAAAGCCGTCAAACTTTCTAACCACGAGCATGAAATAAAATATGCAGTCGATGTTGCTGCTTCTGAATTATTTAAAGACGGAACGTATTTTTTCAAAAAGCAAAATAAAAGTTTATCTGCCACAGAACTTTCTGCCTACTACCACTCACTTCAAACCAAATATGGCATCTATTCATTTGAAGATCCTTTTGCAGAAGATGATTGGAGTAACTTTTCCACGTTTACAAAAAATTTCGGAGATACTGGACTTATTGTGGGAGATGATTTATATACTACTGATCCGCAGCGTATTCAAAAAGGAATCGCCCAGAAAGCAACGAATGCCGTTCTTATAAAACCTAACCAAATCGGCACGCTGAAAGAAACCGTTGATGCAATAATGCTTGCAAAAAGAGCGGATATGAAAGTGGTAATTTCTCATCGTTCAGGCGAAACCGAAGACTCATTTATAGCGGATCTATCTTACGCATGTGATGCAGACTATTTAAAAGCCGGAAGTATGAGTCGATCAGAGAGACTTGCAAAATATAATAGACTGATTGAGATTGAGCAAATGGAGCAGTAGCCGCGTTTTGTGATACAATCAGAACATGTCACTTATATCAGTAGAACACTTAACTAAAACATTTTCTTCATATAAAAAAGCTCCAGGAATTGCCGGATCTTTTAAATCGCTTTTTAATCGGGAGTACACAACAAAATACGCTGTAAACGATGTTTCATTTTCAATAGAAAAGGGAGAATTAATTGGATTTATTGGTCCAAACGGAGCAGGAAAAACAACAACGCTTAAATGCTTGTCGGGTCTTGTATATCCAACTTCTGGAAAAGTATCGGTTGCTGGTTACAAGCCATTTGACAGAAAAAATGAATTCTTGAAGAAGATATCACTGGTGATGGGTCAAAAAAATCAACTATGGATGGACTTACCTGCATACGAATCTTTTTTACTCAATAAAGAAATATACGAAGTCGAAACTCCGCAATTTGATGTAATTATAAAAGAGCTCACCGAACTTTTAGATGTGTCAGATATTTTACATGTGCAAGTTCGTAAATTATCACTCGGACAACGTATGAAATGTGAGTTAATTAACCAGCTCATTCACTCGCCAGAAATATTATTTTTAGACGAACCAACAATTGGCCTTGACGTTGTTATGCAACAAAATTTAAGAGACTTTATTAAAGATTATAATACAAAATTCGAATCCACCATTCTACTCACCAGCCACTATATGGAAGATGTAAAAAAACTATGCAAAAGAATTATATTTATTGATCAAGGAAAAATAATGTACGACGGAAAACTTGCAACCTTAGTGCAAAAATATTCCCCACATAAAATACTAACGTTCACGTTTAATACTCCCGTACAAGAAGAACTCTTTACAAAATTTGGCGATGTAAAAAAAATTGGAAATTCAAAAATTGTATTAACTGTTGCTCGTGAAAAAACAAATCATGTAAGCGCGCATATTCTTGACAAATTTGATGTGGATGAATTTACTGTTGAAGAACCCAGCATTGAAGATGTTGTTCGTGAATTCTTTACTACTTCTGCATAATTATGAGATTTATTAGAATCCTTATACTTCATTTTGAAGACGTGTTACAAGTTCGATCTCGAGCCCTGATATATTTTATATTGAATATAATAAATCCATTAATGCTTATTTTGTTTTGGCAAGGCGCATTTGCTAAACAAACACATATTGCAGGATATAATCATTCACTGATGAATTTATACTACATGTTACTTTTAATTATTAATACCACTGTTATTTCTCATATTGAAGAAAAAATTGCAAAAAATGATATCCGAGAAGGAGGCTTGGTACGATATCTAACACGTCCATTTTCATACTTACTAATGAGTTTCTTTGAAGAGTTACCCCATCGGATAATACAAGGAATATATGGAGGTATTGCATATATATTTTTATCGTATTTTATTTCCATTCCTCCGGTTGCACTTTCATTCAATTCAATAATCATTGTAGTTTTAGCATATGTATTATGTTTTATAATTCAGGCCGCAATTTCCCTCATTGCTTTCTGGATTATTGATTTAAATGGTATATTGAATATTTGGGAAGTAATGCGCATGATATTGTCCGGCATGTTAATACCCCTTACTTTTTTGCCTGACTGGCTGAGTTCGGTAGCGTTTGTTTTGCCTTTTGCATATTATATTTATTTCCCTGTTATTACAATACTTGGGAACACAAACGTTGATACCCAAATATGGATAATTGTAATGCAAATTATGTGGATTGTGATTTTTAGTTTGATATATAAAATTTTTTGGCATTTTGGAATTAAAAAATTTAGCGGCGTAGGACAATAGTATGAAACGTTATTTACACATATATAGACAATTTTCCTTAATTGGTCTCTCAAATATTATGGCGTATAGGGCTGGCTTTTTGAGTCATTTAGTCGGCTCCTTTGTTTGGGGAATTTTTCATTACTTTTCAATTTTTATCTTAACATATAGAATTCAATCCGTATTTGGGTGGTCAAAGCCAGATTTATTTTTACTTACAGGAACATTTGGAATAATGTGGGGAATGTTTCGCTTTTTATTTGTAAAAAATTTTCATGAGTTTTCTCGTACTATTCTAAGCGGCCGCTTAGATACATTATTGCTTAAACCAATTGATTCCCAATTTCTTATGAGTATTTGGCAAGTTTCTTATGATGAACTTGCGAGAGTTATTATGGGAATAGCATTTGTTATCTACACTGTAGTTACTTATAATATTTCTGTCACAATCACGAGCACAATGCTATATATCGCATTAATGATACTCGCAATTATTTCATCTTATTCATTTTGGTTTATGGTTTCAACGATAGTTATGTGGCAACCGCGATTGGATAATGTAGTAGGGCTCCTATATACAACAGCGGGAATAATGCGATATCCTCCTGAGATTATGAATCAATTCGGGAGCTCATTTGTATTTTTAATTACGCCGCTACTATTTGCAATTGCTATACCAACTCAAGCATTTATTGGAAAAGCATCCGTTGCTGCAATAGCATGGTTTACTGTATTTACCATAGTACTTTACTATGCCGCTCGTAAGTTTTGGCAATATGCGCTACGATCGTATTCGAGTGTGAATAATTAGTTCTTGTGTTCTGGAGCATTAATGAGGCCGCACTTCTTGTATTTCAATCCACTTCCACATGGGCAAGGATCATTACGACCGATTTTGGTAGATTGCGCAGAAGCACTCACGGTATGTGTATGGGTATGACCTGCATGGCTATGATCATGACCTGAATGATCGTGGACATGATCATGATCGTCATGATTATGTCCGGCATGAGGATCGGTTTGAGCTGCGAATGGATCGATTGCTGAAGCCGATGACAATTTTATTTTGCTTTCATCAAGTGTTTGGACCTGTGGAATATTTTGCGTTACTTCAATATGAAGTAATCGACGAGATACATCGTAATTAATATCAGAAAGTAATTTTTCAAACATGGTGTACGCTTCATTCTTATACTCTACTAACGGATCAAGTTGCGCGTATCCGCGGAAACGAATACCATCGCGCAAGTCGTCGATTGCTGTTAGATGTTCAGTCCAATATTTATCAATAGTTGACAGGTACACAATTTGAACTGCCTGCTTCCATACGTCGGTTCCCAAGTCTTTTTCCTTTTTTTTATAACTTGTTTGCAATTTCTTGGAAAGCAACTGCGCAATTTCTGGTTTATCTAATTTCTCAAGTTCGCTCTGTAATTTCTTTGGATCGCCACCAATTATTTGTGAAAATTCAAGCGCTAGTTTTTCAAATTCAATCACATCTTCCTCGAGGAAGACATACATATTAGTCAGCGTTTGAATCTCTTCTTCAAAGAGACTTGTCGCGATATTGTCAATTTCTTTATTTTCAGATCGTAAGATTTGATTACGGAGTCTATAAATAACTTCTCGTTGTTTATTCAGGACATCATCGTATTCAACCAAGTGTTTTCGCATGTCAAAGTTAAATCCTTCTACTTTTACCTGCGATTGTTCGAGCGCTCGTGATACCATTTTATGTTCTAATGGTTGATCTTCAGGAATATTGAAAAAGTTCATGAGTTTTGCAACTTGCTCACCACCAAATATTCTCATCAAATCGTCTTCGAGTGAAACAAAGAAACGCGTTTCTCCGGCGTCACCTTGTCGACCTGATCGTCCTCGGAGCTGGTTATCGATACGTCGAGATTCGTGTCGTTCGGTTCCGATAACATACAAACCTCCAAGTGCAAGAACTTCATCATGTTTCTTTCTCCATTCATTCATCTTCTTTTCGTATTTTTCGGATTCTTTAACTTGTTTTTTTGATGACGAGGATCCCTCACTTCCGCCCGCGGCGGAGCTCAGGATGACACCGTCGTTATCAACTGGACGTTCATACTTATTCGGAGCTTCTCCACCCAGAACAATATCGACTCCTCGACCAGCCATGTTGGTTGCAACAGTTACTGCTCCTCGCTCACCTGCGGATGAGATAATTTGCGCTTCTTTTAAATGGTTTTTAGCATTCAATAGAGTATGTGGAACACCATTCTTTTTAAGTAATTGAGAAAGTAGCTCATTCTTTTGGATTGAAGTGGTTCCAATTAAAACTGGGCGACCTGTTTTGTGTTGCGCGGCAACATCCGCAACAACTGCGTTAAATTTTCCAAGTTCGGTTTTATAAATCAAATCTGCATGATCTATTCTTTGCGCCTTATTATGTGTTGGGAAAATAATAACATTAAGTTTATAAATCTTTGAAAATTCTTCTGCTTCTGTTGCTGCAGTTCCAGTCATGCCCCCGAGTTTTTCATACATTCTAAAATAGTTTTGTAATGAAACGGTGGCAAGCGTTCGAGATTCTTGTTTAATATCTACCCGCTCCTTTGCTTCAATTGCCTGATGTAATCCTTCAGAAAATCGGCGACCATACAAAAGTCGACCAGTAAATTCATCGACTATAATAACTTCGCCATCTTTTACGATGTAATCTTTATCTTTCGTAAATAGTGTTCGGGCTTTAAGTGCTGCTTCTACATGAAATACTGTGTCAAAATCTTTCTCGTACACATTTTCGACTTTCAAAATTCCTTCGATGGTCGCAATTCCTGCTTCTGTTAAATGAGCGGTTCGCTGTTTTTCATCGATGGTAAAATCGCTCGGTTTTAATTTGGAAACAATGGTTGCGTAATCATAATACTTTGAAACATCTTTATCATACGCTGCGGAAATAATATGCGGTGTTCGAGCTTCGTCAATTAAAACAGAATCAACCTCGTCGATAATTGCGTAATGAAATCCTCGTTGTACCAATCCTGTCATTTCGTTTGCCATGTTGTCGCGCAAATAGTCGAATCCAAATTCTGAATTAATACCGTAGGTTATGTCAGCATCATATGCTTCTTTTCGCGAAACGGGTCGCAAATGAATTAGTCGATGATCGGTTGCTTGGGAATCGATAAAAGAAGAATCATATAAAAATGACTGCTCAGAAATAATTGCAGAAACAGAAAGACCTAAGAAACTAAACAACTGCCCCATCCATCCGGCATCACGCCGTGCCAAATAATCGTTTACAGTAACCAAATGAACTCCTTTTCCAGTTAAAGCATTTAAATAGAGCGGCGAAGTAGCAGATAACGTTTTTCCCTCTCCTGTTTTTTGCTCGGCAACGGTACCTTCATGAAGAGCAATTCCAGCCATAAGTTGCACATCATAGTGGCGTGTTCCCAGCACTCTTCTGGCGGCTTCGCGAACGAGTGCAAAAGAGTATGGCAAAATCTCATCAAGTGATGTTCCTGATTTGATTTGTTCTTGAAGCCTTACTGTTTCCTTTGCAAAATCAGCGTCTTTTAAAGATCGCACTGAATCTTCGAGTTTATTAATCTCGTCGACTCGCTTTGCAAGTCGATCAATTTCTTTTTTGTTAAAGTCGAAAAATGATTTGAATGGATTAAACATAATATTACTGAGATGCTTCGCTTCGCTCAGCATGACGGGGAGATATAACTTCAAAGCCGGTATATTTTACAAGGACTTCTGGAACTTTAATTGAACCGTCTTTTTGTTGGTTATTTTCTAATAATGGAATCAGAATTCGTGGAAATGCAATTGCAGTATTGTTTAGAGAATAGGTGAAATGCATATTGCCTTGGGCATCTTTATATTTAATATTGAGACGTCGTGTTTGGAAATCGCCCATTATGGAATTTGACATTGTTTCACCGTACCCGTTTCGAGATGGCATCCAGACTTCAGTATCATACTTTTTCATTTGAGGTTCTCCCATGTCGCCGGTGCACATAAGTAAAATATGGTAAGGGAGGTTTAATTCTTGTAGAATTTCTTCACAATTTCGTTGGAGTTCTTCATGCATTTTTTTAGCTTCTTCTATATCCGCTTTTGCAATAATGACCTGTTCAATTTTGAAAAATTCATGAACTCGGTATAAGCCTTTTGTATCTTTTCCATATGAGCCAGCTTCCCTGCGAAAGCACGATGAAAATGCGACGAACTTCTTGGGCAAGTCACTTTCCGAAAATGTTTCATTAGCAAAATACGCAGTTACTGGAACTTCTGCAGTACCAGCCAAATACGCATCGTCATCATTTAACGCATACACTTCATCTTTTCCCCACGGAAATTGTCCATTTCCAAACATTGTAAAGCTTTTTACAACTGCGGGGGCAAGAAGCGGGGTATATCCTTTGTTAACGAGTTTGTTCAGAACATACAACGTGAGCGCCATTTGCAATTGAGCAGCTTGGTTTTTTAGAAAATAGCCACGAAAACCCGATACTTTCGTTCCTCGTTTAAGATCAATTAGATCCAACTTCTCTCCTAGTTCAATATGCGACAGGGGAGTAAAGTCAAATTCTGGAATAGTTCCCCATTTTGAAATTTCTTGGTTTCCCGATTCGTCGGTACCTACCGGAACCTCATCAAGGTATATATTTGGAACGGTTAAGAGGAGGTCATTAAGTTTTGTTTCGACATCGGTAAGCTTTGTTTCAAATACCTTAAGTTCATCCTTAATTACTCGACCGCGCTCCCGTGCGCTCTCGTCGGACCCTGCACTTGCAAGGGAATTTCTTTCTTCACGGAGTTTTTGAACTTTCCCAATAAGTTCTCGGCGGGTGTCATCAAGAGCTAGTAATGCATCTACATCAACCGGGCGGTTTTTATTCTTCGAACAAAGTTCGACTTTCTGTTTGTTGGCGCGGATAAAATCAATAGAAAGCATGAGGTAATTATACACCACCTCTTAGGCGATATCACTCGTAAATCGTTCTATTAAGAAGTCTTTATTGCTCTGCATTTCGTCGTATAATAGCCATCCAGCTTTTGGTCCGTGATCTTTGTTTATGAGAACCAAATAGATTGCCTGAAATGCCTTTTTTGGGGGCAGTCCAACAGTCTTTGAAAGCTCAAATATTGCTTGTTGCAAGGCTTCGCCGTCGGAATAGTGCTCGCTTAGCAGATCAGTCGCCACTCTGCTAAGGAACTGCTTTTGATCGGTGTCTAATTCAGACGCGCGCGAAGGAAGCGTTTTAGAAATTGCAAACGTATCTTTTTCATCGGCATACTTTTCCAACCAAATTCTTGCAAAGTGAGTTCGTTCTTGCAATAAATCCTGTTCAGATTGAGTAAGTGCACTCCCCTTTTCCGCTTCAAAGAACTTAATTACATCAACCGAAGGCATTTGAATGAGCGTGGCAATTTGTCGGAAGCGAGGAAGGTGCATTTTTCCGATCCGCCCGCTGGCGGACGGGGGCTCCCCGATTTGAGCAGCTTCATACATTCTTCCCATATCAGTTTCTGTTCCGGATTCAAAAAATGCTTTTGCACAGCGATCATATTCATCGAACAAATCAGGGATTGTTGAGGAAAGCGTTGGGTCGAAATTTATTGCCCGCTGATACGCTGTACGAACAAATAAGAATTTCCCGATGGCTGGTGGGAGCAGTGTTACCAATTCCGCAGCTGTTACTGCATTTCCTTTTGAAGATGACATTTTAGCTCCGCCTATTAATAAAAATTCATGCAAAAAACCAAAAGGAGGTTCCTTTTCAAATACCTCTTGCATCACTGCAGCCGAAACATATCGACTTCCTCCTGCGCTAAAATGATCTTTTCCTGCGCCTTCGACAGTTACACCAATGTGAGCCCAATGCGCAGCCCAGTCTACTTTCCACATGAGTTTACCGGTTCCTCCAAACGGAGAAATAGTTCCAGCAGCACCGCAACCAATTGCCCACTTTACCAAATTAGGTTTGCACTCGTATGTTACCAGGGTTCCATCCCAATCAGTTACCAAACTTGACCCAACTTTGCCGCATTGCGGACAAATTACCTGGAACGGATACCAACCTTCTGGTTTATTTTGATCAGCAACTTTTTTATAAATTTCTCGGATTTTTTTAACACCATCAAGCGCCTGACGAATATACGTATCCATGACTCCACTTTGATACAACTCGTGAGACCACAAGATTTCTGGCGTAAATCCAATGTGATTAAATGCGCCTATATATTCGTGTGCAAACTGATGAGCAAAACTTTCAGATTTTTTATCGGGAGCAGGAATGGTAAAAAGCGGTTTTCCCATATGTTGAGAGTATTCTTCTTCAGCTAAATATACGGGAAGTCCATCCATTGGATCCATGTCGTTTACTACATACGTAAAATCAACGTCATAGCCTGCTTTTTTCATAGCTTCATACACAATGCCATGTGTTGCAATGGCGCGTAACGACCCAGCATGAGCATGCCCTGAAGGAGTTTTCATGTCATCAACACGATGATGAGACTTTTTATCAAGGTTTTGTATTAATTGATCAGCCCAGAACATAGGAGTATTATACCGCAAGAAAAAGGTTATTTGATGGCTACGATCGTATACTCAATTTCACCAGCAGGAACAGTTACCCTAACTACATCGCCTTTTTTCTTCCCCAACAGCGCGCTGCCAATTGGAGAATTGTTAGATAATTTCTTTTCAGCAATATTAGCTTCTAGCTCACCGACGATGGAGATTGTATCTTTGTTGCCATTTACCAGAACGTCAATGACGCTTCCTACTTCAACAACAGAATTATCTGATGAATCGGGAATGACTTTTGCTTGTCGAAGTAAATATTCCAATTCTTGAACGCGGCCATCTAAGAATGATAAATCTTCTTTAGCAGCTACATATTCGCTATTTTCCGACAAGTCACCCATTTCACGTGCTTTTTTAAGCCGTGCAACAGCAATTGGACGCTTCTTTTTCTTAAGCTCATCAATTTCCGCAAGTACTTTATTGTATCCTTTTTGTGATATTACATTTGAATCAGCCATAAAAAAACACCCTCCCGTCAAGTTCTAATATATTTTGAGGTCAGGTTTGATAGAATATACTACACAAAAAGTAAAAAGTCAATCACTAACGGCGCTATCGTCTAACGGTTAGGACGTCAGGTTCTCATCCTGATAATCGGGGTTCGATTCCCCGTAGCGTCACTTAAGCCTTACGGGATCATATTCATTGAGATTATTCTCCACATACCACTTTGAAACTCTATGGCAGTTATTCCCCCATTTGAAAATTCTGTATGCGTTTTGAATGATTTGAATAGATGGTGACTATCGGTATTTCCAAAAAGTATGTCAAAGACCATGATGGTTAAAAAATATCCGTGAGTCGTAACTAGCACAGTTTGCTTATTTTGCGAAATTAGCCAATCACGAGCGGCTCGAACCCGCGTTTGTAAATCAAAGAAATTTTCCTCATCTTCATGATGCCAGTCTTTATTAAAAAAATTCTGTCGTATTTGCTGATGGGTTAGTGAAATAGCTTCCTGATTCACGGGCTTTCCCTCAAAAGAAGTGGGCATTTTGCGTTCAGTAAATAGAGGATTTTGTATGACAGGAATGTGAATAGATTTCTCGATAATTTGAGCTGTTTGCAGCGCTCTTTCGTAGGGGCTTGAAACAAGTAAATCAAATGAAGTAGCAGAAAGCGATTTAACTACCGCCTGCGAATGCAAAACTCCTTTATCACTAAGCGGAGTACTGGGCAACTGAAAAACACGATCGGTTTGCTGTGATTCCCCATGGCGAACAAAGTAGATTTTCATATATGTAGTATAATACAAACCATACTAAGCTTTTCTCATGAATTACCACTATGAAAACTACTTTTTATATTATTCGTCATGGTCAGTCTCATGCGAATGTTAGCAAACGTAAAAGCAAACCTCAAAAACATTTGATGAAATGGGGTAGTCGATTATCAACTGAAGGAGTAAAACAAGCACAAAAGATCGCAGAACTTCTTAAAGATAAGCCATTTGACGCCATATACTCTTCAGCATTAACGCGCTCCAAACAAACAGCAAAGATTATTGCAAAAAAACACACATTACCTGTTTCAGAACGAAAAGAATTACACGAACATTTCTATGGAACAACGTATTTTTCACTTCCGAAAGCTGAAAGAAAAGCACTTCGCGCTGCTGTACGAGAATTCGAAGATGACATGAGCAAATTGAATCATCGATTCTCAGATGATGGTGAAAGTGCAATGGAATCGGCAACTCGAGTAAAGAACGTTGTCCTTGAACTTGCAAAAAAACACCAAGGGCAAACCGTTGTGATTGTTGCACATGCATCTATCATGAGAAAATTTCTTGTTCTAATCGAGTGGGGTCAATACAATGAACTTCCCTATGGATCAGTTGAGAATGCCGGGTATTTTGTACTGGAAGTTGATGGAGATTTGATGAAAGTTAAACATACTTCTGGCATAAGCAAAAAAACTCCCTTACACAATTGATTAAGGAATCAAAGCATGCTATAAATAGCATATGCCTTCAACTAAAAACATTCTTGCTGGGTTTCTTGTACTACTTTCTATCGCTCTTGGATTTACCTTAGGTGGCATTAATTTGTATGCATTAATCAGTGGGGCGGTGCGGGTGAATATTATTCTATTCTTCGTTTCAATATTTCTTGTTTATTTAGATTCCCTATGTCTATTTTTGTTCGGATTAGCTCATGATAATAGAATGGGCAAGTTGTATTTTGTATCGACGCTTACATTTGGATTTACTTTCTTTGCAGTTAGTCATTCGATTGTTGGATCGGTGCTAAGCTCCCTCGTTTTCTGGTGGATGCAGCAGTATATGTATACTTCAAGTACTTCACGAGCTGCGCTATTTGTAAAATTTATTCCGTCAGAAATTTTTATGCCGGCATTGCGAACATCGTTTGTATATTTGATGATTTTTTTCTCGCTTATTAGTTTTGTGCAAACGCGTGATCGAATCGCCTCAAATACTCTGGTAAACGATACACTTATTATGTTTGCAAGCAAGCCGTTACTTCCAATAATTAATAAACAAATTAATTCCCAAGTTATTCGAAAATTAGGCCCACAATATGATGGACTCGGATATCAGCAAAAAAAAGAAGCCGCTGGTGGTATATTACGCGAAGTTGGAAAAAATATGGTAAATCAGCAAACGGGAAAGCTGTATGGAATCGATCCAAACACAATTCCGTATGAAAATGTGTATGTGTACGATAATGGCGATGTAGATATTGAACCCATTATTGCTGCAATGCATCCGCAGATTCAAACGCAACTATTAATACTTCTTGAGCAATATAGTTATATCGTGCCGGTGTTAGTTGCGTTCCTAGTTGTACTATTTATTCAACCAGTATTTATTCTCTTTGGATTCGTTGAATCGGTGTTTACCGTATGGTTGTTCTGGGCACTAATAAAAGGAAATGTATTGAAGAGAACGATGGTAGATATGAAGGTTGAGAAAGTGTCATTATAAGCTCCTCAAGATTTATACTCCGCTCGATATCGTGATTCTCAACCATAGTGAGCCCGCGTAGCAGTCCCTGCCTGCCGGCAGGCAGGTCAAATGGTCTCTCCGCCAGCTGGCGGATCAGATATCTCGCGCCGTAAGTACGACGACACAATTGGGATTCTTCGCTACCTACCTGCGGCAGGCAAAGCGCTCAGAATGACAGATAGCGGGGATCCTTCGACTCCCCTCGCGTATGCTCTGGGTCGCTCAGGATGACCCTTCGACAAGCTCAGGGTCACTTCAACAATCCATCAACCGTAGGTTTGATGTCGGTGTAGCTATATGCACCCGCAAATGGTGTTGTGTTTACGATGAAATATGGGGTTCCTTGGAAACCCAAGTCCATGGCAAGTTGTTGTTCTGTTGTAAGACGTGCTACATATTTTTTATCGGTTAAACACTTGGTTACATTTGCAGCATTAATTTTGTTACCGAGGAATTCGACTAACTTACCTGTATTTGCAACATCGTTTTTGACGACATTGTTGATAAGTTCGTAACCAGCGTTTGTCATAAGCATGTCATGTGCTTCCCAAAAATTTCCATCATCATGAGCACAATATAGCGCCTGCATTGCTAATTCTCCCGCTCCATGTCCATTTGCATAAATGGTGGTAAATGCTGCTTTACCTTCTTCTACAAGTTTTCGCATTTCGGTAACTGGAGGAACGTATGTGCCACCTTCAGATTCATACTTAAATTGTGGCCCAACCGAACCTGCAAGTTCTGGATTTTTTCCAGCTGCTACGTGGCAGTAAGGACAGCTTGGATCAGAAACTTCTACAAATTTTATCTTTGCATTCTTATCTCCTAAAGTAATAAATCCCTTTTCAAATAGTTTATTTACTTTTTCTGCTGAAATTGGAGCGGCCTTTTGTTCTTGAGCTTCAGGAGCAACTGCTACTTTTGCTTTCTCTTCTAATGCCTTATTCTTATTGAATAGGTATCCTGCGAAGAAAGCCATAATGATTAACGCGACGACGAGAATAGTGTTCTGGTTAAGCGGAATCGTTACATTTTTTTGTGCCATAATACGTTCATTTTAGACAATAGGCATAAAGAAGTCAATGGTAAAAAGGGTATCAAACCCAGTTATTTTGACAACCTGCGGGCTTGGCTAGGCACATCCAACCTCTTAGGCTAATTAATTAAGAACGGGAGTTTCTGCTGAAACTGCTACTTTTTCAAGTTTTCTAAAATTAAATTTACCACCGGGGAAAATGAGGGCTTTTTTAAGCGCATCATCAAGATGAGAAACAAATATAAACGCTACATCATCTTTTACGAACGTTGGTAAATCTTCAAGATCCTTTTTATTATCAGCAGGAAGCAAGACCGTTTTAATTCCCGCTCGATGAGCTGCAATAACCTTCTCTTTTACTCCTCCAATTTCCAGAACTCGTCCACGTAGTGTAATTTCGCCCGTCATAGCAACCTGACGATTTACCGGAAGTTTTGTAAGCGCTGAAATCATAGCGGTTGTAATTGCAACACCAGCCGAAGGTCCATCTTTTGGAACAGCTCCTTCGGGAACGTGAATATGAATATCGATAGAATTATAAAAATCACCATTTAGACCAAATACTTCAAATCGTGAACGAATATAACTTAATGCGGCTTGGGCAGATTCTTTCATAACATCACCTAAGTGACCGGTAAGAATCAAGTTTCCTTTGCCTGGCATGATTGCGATTTCAATCAATAAGATCTCTCCCCCAACGGGAGTCCACGCAAGACCATTAACAATTCCAATCGCATCCTTTTCTTCAATAACTTGTGAAGAATATTTTTTAGGACCCAAATAACCATGAAGATCTGCGGGTTTAATTGAATATGTTTTTTTGCCTTTTTCAAGAACGTCGCGAGCTACTTTTCGCATAATAGTAGCAATTTGACGTTCAAGTTCACGAACCCCGGCTTCGCGGGTATAGTCGTTTGCAATAGATTTAAGCGCGGTATCAACAATGGAAACTTTATGATCGATAAGTCCATGAGCTTCTGTTTGTTTTTTAGTTAAGTAATTTTTTGCAATATGGAACTTTTCATCAGCAGTATATCCTGAGAAATTAATGATTTCCAATCGATCGCGAAGCGGTCCTGGAATGGTATCAAGCATATTTGCAGTAGTAATAAACATTACATCGGAAAGGTCGAATGGAACTTCTAGGTAATGATCGGAAAATGCAAAATTTTGTTCAGGATCAAGTGCTTCTAAAAGAGCGGCAGATGGATCGCCACGATAATCACCACCGATTTTGTCGATTTCATCGAGCATGAATACTGGATTATTTACTTTTGCTTGTCGAATTCCCTGAATCATGCGTCCGGGCATGGCACCAACATATGTTCGGCGATGACCACGAATTTCTGCTTCATCACGAATTCCTCCAAGTGACATTTTTACAAATTTGCGACCTAACGCTTTGGCAATTGAACGTCCAAGAGAGGTTTTACCTACGCCGGGAGGTCCAACAAAACATAAAATCGTAGGCTGTTTTGCAGCTGAATCTTTGGATTTTTCAGACATTTCTTTCAACTTCATGACCGCGAGATATTCCAAGATACGTTCTTTTACTTTTTTCAAACCATAGTGATCGGCATTAAGTACTTTTTCAGCTTTCTTAATATCAACGTCACCTTTTGATGCTTCGCTCCATGGAAGATCGGCAATAACCTCTAGATAGGTACGGATATATGAAGCCTCTGGGTTAAATGGGGACATTTGCGCAAGTCGTTCAAGCTCTTTGAATGCCTTTTCTTCGGCATCTTTGTTCATTTTTGCTTTTTTGAGTTTCGCTCGAAGCTCATTTATATCGCGGTTTTCTGGAGTTTCATCACCAAGTTCTTGTTCGATTGTCTTGAGTTTCTCGCGAAGCACTGCATCCTTCATTCCCTTTTCAAATTTCTTTTGGGTTTTTACGGAAATACTATGTTCAATTTCTAATACTTTAACTTCATTCGTAATAAGTTCTGCTTCTTTTTGAAGTCTTACTAACAAGTCTTCTTCTTCAAGGAGTCTTTGTCGAGCCGGAGTCTTGATATCTAAAATCATCGCTACATGATTTGAAAATTCTTGCGGCGATACGCCACTCATGATGTTCATTAAGAAGACGAACTCAATACCTTTTCCTAAATTAACAGCTTTTTTAAGTTCACTGGTAATGTGTTTAACGAGTGCCTCAACTTGACTGGTCGTTGCGGGTTCAAGAATTGCTTCAGGTAAGTATTTGAGCTCAGCCTCGAACAAGTCGCCGTGTACATGAAACGTTTCAACTTTAATTCGCGTTTCTCCACGAACCAATGCACTGACTTCACCACGTTCGCCTTTGAGCATTTTTTCAATAGTAGCCAAAACACCGATTTGATGCAGATCTTCTGGTTTCGGATCGTTAACATCGGGGTTCTTTTGCATTAACAAGATAATTTTCTTATCACGCTTTAACGCTTCATCGATTGCAAGGATACTTTTTGATCGTCCAAACAGGAGAACTTGTTCGGCACCCGGAAACACAATTCCATCACGAACAGGCACAATGGGGTACATTTTTTCGCCAGAAATACCAGGAATTTTCATAGGTAGTTAGCAGTATAGCAATGGGTTTGCTAAAAGTCAAGAGGAAAAGAGTATTTCGTCGATTCCAGTAAATCTCTCCCTTTTCAACAGCGTTTCTTGAGCCAATTGTGGAAGCTGTTCATGAAATGCTGGGCGTTTTACGTTGTACAAAATTCCCAACGGAAAACGTTCAATCATAGTGGCTTCCATTGCTCGTTTGAGAGCCAAAGTTTGGTTTTTTGGATCGTGTTTTTTGCTTAAAAGGTACGTTTTAGAATCGTAATAATCATAGGTGTTGTAATGATTAAAAGTAACGCACGGTTGCAGAATATTGACGATGGAAAAACCTTTGTGCTGCATGGCTTTCTTTACGAGCCCCCGGAGCTCGGAAACTTTTGACGCGTATCCCTGTGCTGCAAATGTAGCTCCCTGACTAATTGCCAGTGCAAGCGGATTTAAGGGTGTTTCAATAAGCCCAAAAGGTGTCGACTTGGAAACATACCCTTTATTAGCAGTTGGAGCAGCTTGGCCCGTAGTGAGCCCATACACACTATTATCGTGCGTAATGATAGTGATATCATGATTTCCCCGAGCTGCATGCAGAAAATGATTGCCTCCTTCACCAAAACAGTCGCCGTCCCCAGCAATTACCAAAACGGGCATTTTGTGATTGGCAAGTTTAAAACCAATCGCCGTAGGAATTGCGCGACCATGAAGTCCGTGGATTGCATAGGCATTCAAAAAATCATTCATATTTCCTGAACAACCGATTCCGAATGAAACGAAAATACTGGAAGGATTTAGTCCAATATCAGTCAATGCTCTCTTTATGACGGCGCCAATGGCCCAGTTTCCACACCCCGGGCACCAGGTGGGTGAATACCCCGTGAATTGTTCGTATTTTGATGGAATGGTTTTCATGGTTTAACACCTAGACTCTTCGCTCTGCTCAGAGTGACAGAGGAGTCCGGAATAATGTAATCAACAATTTCTTCAACATGGATTTGGCGGCCGTTGTACTTGAGAATTTTTTCTTTCAGATGTACACCCGTTTGCTCACGTAGGAGCTTGGCGAACTGACCCTGACTATTATTTTCAATCAAAATGAATCTCTTCTTTAATATAAAGAGCGCGGCAACCCTGCTCTCATCAAGTGGAAACACGTGGGTGAAATGAATAAACGCAGTTTTCTCTCCTTTGCCCGCTAAAATGCGCTGTGCTTCCAAAATCGCCCCCTTATTACTGCCCCATGAAACAAAAACAATTTCAGATTTATTTATATCACCAAAAATTTCGGGCATAGCAAAATGTTTTGCTAAATATGTTTGTGTTTTTCTGTTTCTCTTGTTAACTTGGATAACTCTCTCTTGAGCATCTTCAGTAGTATGGCTATCTGCTGTATGCTCATACGAATTCACTTGATAAAACTGTCCGGGGTATCCAGGAACCAGGCGGGGGGAAATTCCATCGGGAACATCGGCATAGCGTTGATAGTGATTAGCTTTCCAAATGAGCTTTCCAGAATCAGGCGAATATGCTCTGTTAAGGAGCTTAAGGTCGAGGTGATTAATACTCATATTACTTTCTGAAAGATGTTTATCTGACAGCACAATAACTGGCGTTTGATAATAGTCGGCTAAATCAAATGCTTTTAATGTTAATGCGTACATTTCGTATGGGTCCCCGGGAGCTAGTACAATTTTTGGAAATTCCCCGTGCCCTGCATGAACGGTAAACAGCAAATCCCCTTGTTCTGTCCAACTGGGCAGTCCGGTAGCTGGTCCCGGACGCTGACTCATAAAAATAACCAGTGGGATTTCTGCAATTCCTGCAAATGAAATTGATTCAACCATAAGCGCAAATCCTCCGCCCGATGTTCCACAAGCCGCGCGAACACCGGCAGTACTCGCTCCTAGCGCAGTATTAATAACTGATATTTCATCTTCAGCATGACGCACAACCATGCCCGTTTTTTGAGCATGCGCTGCAAGCGTGGTAAGAACGGTTGAGGAAGGAGTCATGGGGTAGGCAGCGTATAGTCGACAATCGGCAGCAATAGCGCCATATGCAAATGCGTCATTTCCAGTAAGGACAATTTTTGGTTCAGTTTTTTTAAGAACAGGAAAGTCGTGGATAATGAAATCGCCGTGATTTTTTATGACGTAATCATATGCGAGTTTAGAGATTTTTTTATTTAAAGAAACAACCGAAGCTCCTTTATCGGCGAATGTTTGCTCGATCATATCATCGAGGATCTGATACGGCCAGTCTAGGACTGCTAAAGAGCATCCAAGTGCAATATTATTTTCCATAACCATAGATGCCTTATTTTCAAATAGCATTGTTTTAAAAGGAAGATGAATTATCTTATAGCCACTCTCGGAAGGCGTGAAGCTATTCTCGTCGTAAATGACAATTGAATCCTTAGTGAGACGGTGTTTGTGGAGCTCAAAAGTTTCTTTATTCAAACAAACAAGAACATTAATGTCGTGCTGTATTGCGTGCACAGGTTCCGGCGAGAGAATGACATCATACGTATTATGCCCGCCTCGAATGAGCGAAGGATATTCAAAACAATCGAAAATATGGTAGCCAACTTTTGTGGCAATTTTGGAAAATGACAATCCAGTCGTCATGACACCAAACCCTGCCTGACCCCCAATTTTCCACAGAAAATGAGACATGTATTATTTGTACTGTTTTTGAGAGGTGAGATCAAGGAGGAGGAAATTGTTCTTACTTATAACTGAGGCAATTATTATATGCTACGTAGAAGATGTGAATAATCTACTTGATCAATTTTGAGAGTGCTTCAAGGGGAAGCAGCGCACATTTAAGACGATTTGGAGAAAGTTCGATTCCCAACAACTCTAAGATAATTGATGTATCAAGTTTTTTCAAATCGGAAACTTTTTTACCTTTTATGTAATCGGTGAGCAAAGATGAAGAGGCGATTGAAATTGCACAGCCTTGTCCAGTAAATGCAACATCGGTAAGCGTGCCGTTTTTTATGGTGCCGCTTAAGTGAATTTTATCACCACAACTAGGGTTATCGATGTGAATTGCACACGAAGCGTCGGGAAGATCACCGTAATTATGCGGGGATTTGTAGTGATCGAGAATGATTTCTTGGTAAATTGATGACATATTTTTTGTTATACGGAGATTCTTCGCTCCGCTCAGAATGACAAAGGTACCGCTCAGAATGACAAAGGTGGCAACCTAAGAGGTTGAACAGGCACTGTCAACCTAAGAGGTTGGTAACTTTATGTAAACTGGTAACAAGTTTTTTAACGTCGGATTCGTCATTATACATATAAAAACTTGCACGGACTGTTGCTACAACACCAAGAGCCGTATGTAATGGCATAGTACAATGGTTACCCGCTCGAACAGCGACATTATCCTCAGAAAGAATTTGAGCAACATCATGTGCATGATAATTTCCGAATGTAAATGAAAGCAATCCCCCTCTGTCTTCGCCTGCACTTGGACCGTAGATGGTAATTTTCTCGCCAAACTCTCTCTCCAGCTCCTGTCGAGCAAATGAAGTGAGAGCTTTTTCATGTTTCTCAATTTTCTCCATCCCTACACTCTGCAAATAGTCGACCGCTGCCCCGAGTCCTATGGCCTGAGCTATCGGTGGAGTCCCTGCTTCAAACTTATGAGGAAGCGAGTTAAAAGTTGTTTTTTCTACCGAAACAGATTCGATCATTTCCCCACCGAATTTATAGGGTGGCATACGATCCAAAATATCCCGTCGACCCCACAATACTCCAATACCTGTTGGACCTACCATTTTATGCCCTGAAAAAGCAACAAAGTCAGCTCCCAGACTCTGAACGTTGATTGCTCTATGAGGAACGCTTTGCGCAGCGTCTACAATTACACATATGTCAGGATTTATTTTTCGAGCTTGAAGAGCAATTTCTTTAATTGGGAAAATGGTACCGAGGGTGTTGGAAATGAGGGGAAGGGCCAGAATTTTGGTCCTAACACCTAGATTCTTCGCTACGCTCAGAATGACGTCTTCGACAGGCAGAGCTTTAAACGTTGCTCCTTTTTTAAGCGCCAGTTGTTGCCACGGAACAAAATTTGAATGATGATCAGCAATCGTTACACAAATTTCATCACCGGCCCCGACTTCCTCTCCCAAACTCGACGCAAGAAGATTGATGGAATCAGTAGTTCCGGATGTAAAAATCACTTCTTCTGGTGAAGCGTGAATAAAACCTGCAACTTTTTGCCGGGCCAATTCATATTCTGCCGTGGCTTTTTCGGCAATGTCGTAAATTCCACGATGAATATTGGAAGAGTATTGCGTGTAGTACTCATTCAGTTTATCAAGAACCACTCGGGGTTTAAGTGAAGTTGCAGTAGAATCTAAATAGACCAGATCAGGGTTTTTAGTGAAAATTGGGAAATCCTTTTTTGTTTGTTGTGTATTGAACATATCAATTCTCCACACCTAGATCCTTCGCTACGCTCAGGATGACGGACTTTTCTAACCCTACTTCTTCCATTTTATTGAATATGTCGCCAATGAATCCTTCAAGAAGCATTTTTTGAGCCTCCTTTTCTGATAATCCCCGAGTTTTTGCAAAATACAATTGCTCTTTGTCCAACTGTCCTGTTGTGGAACCGTGAGTGCACCGAACATCATTTGCCAAAATCTCCAAGTAAGGTCGAGAATCGACAAAGACTTCTTTCGACATTACTAAGTTCTGATTTTTTTGATACGCATTCGACTTTTGTGCTTTTTTGTCGATTCGAATTAACCCTTCATAATGAAATTTAGATTCATCGAAAAAAATTCCCTTAATAAGTAAATCCGAAACACTCTCGCCAACTTTGTGATGTTGAATAGTATTAAGGGTAAAATTGTCGTTCTTTTTACCAATATACACGCCGTAAATGTAAACTTTCGCATTCGGAGATTTAATAGAAATTTCAACTGCTCCAGAATAATTATAAATAAAAAAAATCGACTCCCCTGGTTGGGTAACAGAGTATTTGCCTTTTTCTCCTTCAGTGATGTATGTGAATTTCATAGTTATCCTACACTTCCACTCATTTCTAACTGCATTAGTCGATTTAATTCAATTGAATATTCCAATGGAATTTCGCGGGTTACGGGTTCAATAAATCCATTAACTAAAATTCCTTCTGCATCATTTTTAGTAATACCCCGACTGGTTAAGTAAAATAATTTTTCTTCACCTAATTTTTCAACGGTTGCTTCGTGTTGAACTTGGACATCATTTTCCATAATTCTCATCGTAGGATAGGTATCGGAACGGGAATCTTCATCGAGCAGTAACGCATCACACGAAACGTAAACTGATGAATTCGTAGCATTTGGTTGTATTTGAACTAAACCTCGATATGAAGTTCGTCCTCCATTTTTTGAAATTGATTTTGAAACAATTCGACTTGATGTGTTTGGTGCAAAATGAAACATTTTGGCCCCCGCATCTTGATGTTGGCCGGCTCCTGCATAGGCAATTGAAAGAACTTCTCCACGCGCGCCTTCCCCTTTTAAATACACCGACGGATATTTCATGGTAACTTTTGATCCAATATTACAATCAATCCATTCCATAATTGCATTTTCATCAGCCGACGCTCGTTTGGTAACCAAGTTGTAAACATTGTTGCTCCAATTTTGAACGGTAGTGTAGCGAACTCGTGCATTTTTTTTAACGAAAATTTCTACGACCGCTGAATGAAGGGAGTCGGTTGTGTAAATAGGAGCAGTACAACCTTCGATGTAATGAACGCTTGAACCTTCATCCGCGATAATAAGCGTTCGTTCAAATTGACCAAAACGTTCTGCATTAATTCGAAAATAAGCTTGAAGTGGTAATTTTACATGAACACCTTTTGGAACATATACAAATGATCCTCCGGACCACACGGCAGTATTGAGTGCGGAAAATTTATTATCACGAGCAGGAATTAATGTTCCAAAATACTCTTTAACAATTTCAGGATACTTTACAACAGCAGTATCCATGTCGCAGAAAAGTACGCCTTGTTTAGTAAGCTCCTTATTAACACTCTCATATACTACCTCCGACTCGTACTGCGCAGAAACGCCAGCTAAAAACTTTTTTTCCGCTTCAGGAACTCCAATACGATCATAGGTGTCTTTAATTTCGGCAGGCAGATCTTCCCATGAAGTTTTTTGTTTATCGGTAGCTCGAATAAAATAGACAATATCATCAAAATCTATTTTGGAAAGATCGGCACCCCACGGCGGCATTTTTTTTTCAAGAAAAATTTCGTAGGCTTTTAAGCGTTTTTTTGCCATCCAATCAGGTTCATTTTTTATTTTAGAAATTTGAAAAACAACCTCGGGGGAAATGCCTCGTTTTGTTTGAAAAACAGACGTGTCGGGCATTGAAAAGCCATATTTGTAGTCGAAATCGATGTCGTCTTTTTGGGTGGTTTTTTTCATATATGAATGTCATTTTGATCGTCTTTTGTCATTCTGAATCCCGCAAAGTGGGATGAAGAATCTCCGATCTATTCACACCTAGATTCTTCGCTGCGCTCAGAATGACAGTGCTCTCTCAGGATGACAGTGTATAGTCTGCGCGACAATTAAAAAGCATCGTAGCCTTTTTTTTCAATCTCTTGAGCAAGTTTTGCCGTGCCTTCTTTTACAATTTGTCCGTTTTTGAGAACAATAATTTTATCGGGTTTTAAATATTTGAGAATTCTATTGTAGTGAGTAATTATTACAAAAGTTTTTTGAGGGGTGCGCATAGCTTGAATAAATTTCGCAATCGATCGCAACGCGTCTACGTCTACTCCTGTATCAATTTCATCAAAAAATGCTAATTTAGGATCCAAAAGAGCGGCTTGCAAAACTTCCATTTTTTTCTTTTCTCCTCCTGAAAAGCCATCGTTTAAGGAACGCGATAAGAGGTCTTCTGAAATATGTAATTTTTTTGCAAACTTTTGCACACCCTGTCGAATTTTTAGCGCATCCATTTTACCCGTTAGCGCATAGCGCATAAATTGATAGATAGTCACCCCGGTAAGAGCCATAGGCGTTTGAAATGAGAGAAATATTCCCTTATTTGAACGATCATTCGGCTCCATTTCAGTAATATTTTCTCCTTCAAAAACTATTTTCGAGCTCTTGCCAACAGAATAAATAGGATGCCCCATAACCGAAGAAGCCAATGTAGATTTCCCCGATCCATTAGGACCCATAATTGCATACACTTTCCCCGGTTCAAACGTGTAGTTTATGTTTTTGAGAATCTTTTTTGATTCAATGGAAACAGACAGGTTTTTGAGTGTGAGCATGGTAGGAGTATTATACCAGCTCACGAAGATCCTTATGCTACTTTTCGCAATGGTGTCGCATTTCTTCGCACACGAGCAGATTTTCTTATTGCTTTTACTTGTGTTTGAGTTCTTTCTGCAATTGTCTGTCCCACTAGCGCTCTCACATGTCTTAAGTCATGATCTGTAATACCTGAAGCGTAATCGACCATTTCAATACCGTATTTATTCCCTGGGACATACCTAAAAGCATTTTTTGACGCCTGCTCAAAAAGAGGAATATGAATAATTGAACCACGCAATGCTATTGCTTTTCTCCAGTTAAGTCGTGGATGCGGTTGAGTACTCAACGATGAAAGTTGGCGTAAATTATGATAAAGCTGAATAATTTGAGTTACTGCAAAAACACTGTCTCGGATACCTGGCTGAACATTATTTTTTATATCAATTGAAGCGCCATCTTTAAATTTTCTCTCTACTGATGGAATTATTCCAGACGTTTTTTCATCAAAAAGCTCAAAAGGAGCAAGAGCACTATTCTGCTCATCGACCATCAATTTTGCTTTTCGCTCATATAAAATTAATTGTGATTCAGGCGTTTCAGTAGCAAGGCCCGACAAAAACGCATGCAATACGTGCGCGTCAATATTCTTCATCGCTCGGAAATTTAACAAATGACCACTAAAAAGTTTTTTTAGCCTTTTCTCTAAATGATCGGCAACCTGTGAGTCTTGAACATGCGGATTTCTTCGTAATAAAAACTCGCGCTCCAATGTCATCATCGTGCTCCACGTTTCGCTACTTTTATTAACTGCTCCTACAACTAAATCAGGCCAAGCTGAAGCTGTTGCGATATAATCCCCTGCCAATTCACCTTCATGACCCTGAACAGCTATGGGAGATTCTTCATGTGAAAAAAGTGTGTATCCGGCTGAAGCAACAAGGACTTCATATAATTGAAGTGTGGGTGACATTGCGATAATAGCAGGCGGAACATTCTTTAACTTACGAGCCATTACCTCGATAGGTAAGGTTGTCCCGAGATGATCCACCAACGTTTCTTGAGCAAGCGCATCATATGGTTCGCGCGGAATTTCTATTCCAAGTTCAGGTTGTTCATGCAAACGAAGAATAATGTCTTGCGCTGATGTGGGTTCCTGCGTAACACGTGCCGCGACAATATCAAGAAACTTGGTGTAAAGAGCATGAAAGAAA
Source organism: uncultured Gammaproteobacteria bacterium (assembly GCA_964413645.1). GTDB lineage: Bacteria > Patescibacteriota > Microgenomatia > UBA1406 > HO2-37-13b > 2-01-FULL-39-24. Next base: position 76,361 of record CAYPSA010000001.1, on the reverse strand, counting down.
TGAAGCTGCGGGAACGAGTCTCGCTTCTTTTTCGAACTTCCTTTAATGAGCGAATACACATTGTCAAGATTATATCTTTGACTTGATCCATTAATGATTAATGAAATCGCGCCGTCATGAAGCAGGCTAGCTGCAAGTCCGTTAAGTTCATCATCGCTTATTTCGTGCTCTGCTATATATTTTTGTGTTCGAACAGATAATCCATCAGCACTTACACGACGGACTTGTTTAATCTGATGAGAACTTGGACTTAAACGAGTCTGTTCAGCAAAAATAATTGCGTGTCCTGGAAGAAGTTCTCGCTGCATATCTGTCATTTCTAGTGCCGCAACTTGTGGAGCCAACGAATCAACGATAGCTTCAAGTCGTATGCCACTTCCAAATTTTATAGGACTTTCTGGCGCGAAGGAAATTGGATCGGCATTTCTATAAAAGCTGCGAGAATTTAATGTAGCTTCACCCGAAGATCGAAGTATGGCTATTGGTTTTCTTGGACGATTTCTAACTTCTTTTCCGAACACAGCAATCTCTTTGGTTGGTTGAACTGGAAAATTGAGATAGTCTCTCAAAGAAGTAAATGCAGTTGTTAAGGCGATGTCGAGGGGATCATGACACCTATGCACACTACCATCAATATAACTACCTGTAGTCATTACTAAGGCGCCATCATAATCACCACGTATTGTAGGATTTTGGTCTGATTTACCTGTTGGAATAGCATAAACAGAGCCCATATTTTCATGCATATGGGTTTAAATTATATCATATGTAGCCTATAATAGATAGCCAAGTGACTATTTCATGCATTTGAGAAATCTCTTTCGAATCTATATAATGAGCCCATGGATTGCAAGGAAACACTACGTAAACTTTTTACTCATAAGAAAGGCATTTTTGCTAATGATGCAAGTGTGGCAACGTTAACAAAGCGATTTGAGAAGTATGGAATTGAGGCTAGTGAAGAGAATAGAAACGAGTTTAGGAGAATATTTTACAGCGCTCCGGGGGCTCGTGAATATATTAGCGGTGTTATTCTAAATGAAGAAGGAATTGCATTGGCTTCTCTACTCTCTACAGCCGGTATAGAAATTGGTGTGAAAGTTGATGAAGGCTTATTGCCTTTTGAAACTAATGGCGAGTTTACAACAAAGGGAATTGATACGTTGGATTCCCGATTAGCTGCACATAAGAGCATGGGGACGAGTTTTGTAAAATGGCGAGCAGCGTTTCCTATCTCTGCGGACACCCCGAGTGATGAGGCGATTGATGAAAACGTGCGATTATTAGTAGAATACGCTCGAATCTCTCTTAGCCACGATATTGTGCCTATTGTTGAACCGGAAGTGTTAATGGAAGGAAGTCATTCGATGGAGGATTGTGCACAGGCAACAAAAAAAGTGTTCACTTCCCTATTTGAAAAGTTGGAAGAACAGGGGATTGATGTAGGGAAAATTATTTTGAAAACGAATATGATTATGCCCGGCTCGAGTCACACTTCCAGCTCTCCTGAAGAGATAGGGAGAGCTACCGTAGATTTATTACAAGAAATAGTTCCAAAAACAATCGGAGGTGTGGTATTTTTATCGGGAGGGCAAAGTGGGCAGCAGGCAAATGAAAATTTGGCTGCGATTCACTCTTTAGCAGGACGTTTGGAATTCCCCGTTACCTTTTCATTCGAAAGGGTATTTGAAGAACCAATGCTTGCAGCATGGAGAGGAAAAGAAGAGAATGTACAAACTGGACAAGGAGCGTTTTTAGAATTTGCCAAAAAAATGTCAACCTAAGAGGTTGCCGCCGCACTGTCAACCTAAGAGGTTGACAAAGAAAATATGATAGATAAATTTAATATTCAAACACTTGAGGATGTTGTAATTGAAAATAGCCGTGTTTTGGTACGGGTCGATTATAACGTAACCATGAATGCGCAACACAAAATTGCCAACGACATGCGCATAAAACAAAGCATTCCAACAATTAAAAAACTTTTGAAGCAAAATAATCGAGTCATTTTAATTACGCATTTAGGCGATCCAAAAGGACATGACGAAACGCTCTCTTTGGTACCCATTATTGCAAACCTACGCGCGCACTTACCCGGGGTGATAATTAATCTTTTAGAAGATTTTACGAGTGTAAAAAGCAAAATATTTTTGGAACAACAGGCAGCAGGAGAAATTGTGATGTTTGAAAATTTACGCTTTAATAACGGGGAAAAAGAGAATGATGTAGAATTCGCACAGTCACTTGCACAAGTCGCAGACTATTTCGTAAATGACGCGTTTGGAGTAAGTCACCGAGAACATGCTTCTGTTGTGCAGCTTCCCACGCTCCTTCCTTCGCTGGCAGGACTTTTAATGGCTCATGAAATAAATACTATTAATCATGTAGTAAATCATCCAAAATCTCCGTTTGTAGCGCTGGTTGGCGGCAGTAAAATTTCTACGAAAATTGCATTCCTGCGCTCTTTGCTTGATAAAGTCGATACGCTACTTATTGGAGGGGGACTGGCGAATACATTTTTAGCTGCTAGTGAGAATCAGGTAGGTTTGAGCTTATATGAGCCTGCACCTGATCAAGTGCGGAGCATCCTTGCCTATGCCCAAGAAAAAAACAAGAAAATCATAATTCCCCTCGATGCTGTGGTTATTGGTGAAAATGGCGTCGATAGAGTGGTTTCAATTACCGAGGTTGGTGAATATGATTCGATAGTAGATATTGGCCCTCAAACAGAAGCGGCTTTTGGAGAATATCTTATGGGAGCCAAAACCATACTCTGGAATGGACCAGTAGGAAAAGTGGAAGATGCACGATTTGCCCGCGGGACAGAATATGTATATTATGCAATTGCGCAAAATAAAGATGTAATCTCACTGGTCGGCGGGGGTGACACCATTGCCGCTATTTCAAAATTAGAGTATGCTGACAAAATTACTCATATATCAACTGGTGGTGGTGCTATGATGGAATTTATTGAAAAGGGTACATTACCCGGTATAGAAGCCTTAATTCACTCCAAGCCTACGGATTCGGTGTCGGTGTAGGCGAAGCAAGTTCCGGATGCGCACAGTCAAGACAATATTTAGAGAATGCGTCTTTAATGACCGTTTTTTCACGCATTTCTCCGGCAGGATCTTGTTCCGTTGTTTCCATATCAGTGTCTTTAGAAACGCGTACTTGATCTTTTCCAATAGTAAAAAGCGGTTTTAGCGCCTCGGTACCTTTTATAAAATACTCAAAGTACGGTCGACATTCCGGATTTGCAGTATCGGTAGAACCAACATACGTAGAGCATACATTCCTTCCATATACGCCATCGGGTTTTCGAGCAGGCAGACTCGGTTGCTTTGCTAAAATGTTTCGCATTATTCGATTCCAAATTGGCGCTGCACCCGTTACTCCTGATGTAAGTCCTGGCGACAGGGGAGTATTATCATTATTCCCTACCCACACAGCAACTAAAAAATTAGGTGTATATCCAATGGTCCAGTTATCGCGAATATCGTTGGTTGTACCAGTTTTGACTGATACAGAATGTTTTGGAACTACCAATAAGCTCGATGAGCCAAACGACTGAGATCGCGCTCCATTGTCGGCAAGAATATGTGAAATTAAAAATGCCGTTTCTTTACTTATTGCCCTATTCCCGTTTATTGATAAAAAGTCAGGATATTGCAATGGCTTAGTAACATCGGACACAATATTTGGATCTTCATTTTTATATAAGGTTTTATTATTCTTATCGGTAATCTTCAATATTGGTGATAATTTTTTTGGAATTCCTTCGTTAGCAAATGCAGAAAAAGCACTCGCCATTTCGGTCATACGCACTTCCCCACCCCCGAGCGTGAGCGACAAACCATACCGACTCGGATCGGTGAATGTAGAAATTGTAAATGCTGATGCTGAGGCGATAAATTCATCGGTTCCGTTAATTCCAAGCATTTTAACCGCAGGAATATTGAAAGAATTACCAAGCGAATTTCTTAGTGTTACCAGTCCGTGATATTTTCCATCATAATTAACCGGACAATACGGCTTTTCGGGTGATGGAAAACAGGTTTTTGAGTCAAGAAAAAGTGTAGCAGGACTTACAAGCTTTCGATCGATTCCAACAGCGAAATTGAGCGGTTTAATAGATGACCCTGGCTGGCGAAGTGCGGTCGTTACATTATACGACCCTGAAGCAGTAGCAAAAAAATCAGTTGAACCGACCATCGCCAATATTTCTCCGGTTGAAGGACGGGTTACGAGCGCGGCGCCATTTCCCGCGCGTAAATATTTAATTTTTGCAACTTCTTCATTAACCGCCTGTTCGGCAGTTTTTTGCACATCTAAGTCAAGCGATGTGTACACTTGAAGTCCACCTTCTTCAATTGTTGTTACTCCGTACTCTTTATCAAGAATATCTTTTACATAAAACACGAAATGTGGTGCATGAATGGTTTTTTTTGGGGGAAGGATTTCTAGGTTCTGCGATAATGCTTTTTGTCGTTGCTGTTGCGTTATGTACCCTTCACTTGCCATAACTTTAAGCACTTCTGCCTGTCGGCGTTTTGCTGCATTGGGATTTGTATAGGGAGAATATAAACTTGGAGCCTGGGGTAAACCAGCCAAAAAGGCTGCTTGAGCGATATCGAGTTCTTTGGCGTGCTTACCAAAATAAGTTCGTGAAGCTTCCTCGATACCATACGAAACTCCTCCATAGGGAACCTGATTTAAATATAGTTCAAGAATTTCTTCTTTAGTTAAAATTTCTTCTGTCCAAACTGCTAATACAATTTCGCGTACTTTTCGTTGTATGGTGCGCTCAGGTGTAAGAAGCGCAGATTTTACCAGCTGCTGAGTAATGGTAGATCCTCCTTGAACACCTCGATTGAGAATAACGCTATCTTTGAATGCGCGAAACATACCTCCAATAATGGAAATACCGCCGTGCTTATAAAAATCTTTATCTTCAATCGCAATCGTTGCCTTTTTTACATGATCGGGAAGATCTTTAATCTTAATAGTGGTGCGATTCTGTTCACGGAAAATTTCATACAATAACCGACCTTTGCGATCCATAATTTGCGTTGAAACAGGAATAACTTTGTAGTTTTTGAGCCCTTTTGGATTTGGAAGACCGTGCAAAATGAAAATATAGAAAAGGACCGCGGCTAGTAACCCAATCGTAGCAGCAATGACAGAGATTACGTAGGATCTTTTTTTAAACTTTGGGTAGCGAGTTAAAAAACGTTTCTTTATTTTTTTGATATTACTCAGCATAAATGCGCATTAAATTTGATCCAATTTTTTTTACTTTGGTCAGTTTAATACTACCAATTTCTGACGTATTTTGCACATGTGGTCCACCACAGAATTCTTTAGAATATGAGTCAGCAGGATGGTCTGCGCCTCCTCCTACAAAGTACACTTTTACTTCATCTCCATATTTTTCCTTAAAAAAGAACATGGCACCGATCTTTTCCGCTTCTTTCTTAGGAAGAATAGCGAAGCTCACCGGCAATTTTTGGGCAATTTTTTCATTTACAATCTGTTCAACTTTTGTCAACATTTCGTCGGTAGGCTTTTCTTCTACAAAGAAATCGAAGCGCAAACGCTCACCGGTAATGTTTGAGCCTTCTTGGCGAACAGTTGGACCGAGTATGTCTCGCAAGGCTTGATGAAGGAGATGAGTGGCGGTGTGGTATTTAAGCACTTGCTCAGAACTATCTGCAAGCCCCCCTTTAAATGTTCCGGCAGAAGCAGTGCGCGATTGATTTTGATGAGCCGCAAATAACTCTCCATAGACCGTTGCATCGAGAGAATAGCCTTGTTGCGCTACGAGCTCCTGAGTAATTTCAAACGGAAACCCGTAATTTTGAAATAAGTCAAAGGCAATCTTTTCATCAACTTTAGAAACTTTCTTAAAATATTTAAGTCCAGTATCGAGGCTCTTGGCAAATTTAGCAATTTCATCAGTAATCACTTTTGTAACCAATTGCGTATGTTCGATCTTACTTACCCCCGCATATGAGTCGTAGGTATTCAAGATACGTACCGCCATAGAAGAAACGTCGCTGGCTCGCAGCTCCCCTGCCAACTGTCGAAGTTTAACTCCAGCCCGTCGCAACAACCGTCGCAACATATACCCTTGCTCTTTATTAGAAGGAACGACTCCTGAAATAATAATCATAACTGCCGCTCGAATATGATCGGCAACCACGCGCATTTCGGTTGCGTTATCTTCATACTTTTTCCCGCTAATTTCTTCTAGCTGAGCAATTACCTCACTAAATACATCTGTTTTAAAAATATCGGGATCGTTTGCAACGGCTGCCAAAATCCGTTCAAATCCTCCTCCATAATCAACATTTTGTTGAGAAAGCTCTTGTAACTCTCCATTTTCTGCCTTTTTATACTGAATAAAGACTGAATTGCCGATTTCCATAAACCGTCCACAGTCACAGTTCGGATGACATTCTTCACCAAAATTTTTGTCGTGGGCAGTTCCAAAGTCATAAAATATTTCGCTGTCAGGACCACCGATCTCTCCAACGGGCATATTATCAGGAGGACCCGAACGTGACCACCAGTTTTTTTTGGCATCGTATTCATGAATATGATCGTCTGAGAGTCCCAATTTTTGCCACAATGCTTTTGCTTCTTCATCTTTAGCTACTCCACTTCCCCCTTCGTACACAGTTACATACAGTTTCTCTTTTGGAATCTTTAACACTTCGGTAAAAAATTCCCAAATCCATGGAATTTGTTCTTTTTTAAAGTAGTCGCCAAGCGACCAATTCCCCATCATTTCAAAAAAAGTAGTATGTCGATTATCGCCAACTTCTTCAATATCTTGCGCACGAAAACTAGGCTGAATGTTGTATAGACGATTGCCAAGCGCATGTGTCTCTCCCAGCAAGAAAGGAACGAGTGGTTGCATGCCAGAGCTCGTAAAAAGCGTTGTTGGATCGTTTTGTAGTACTAAAGGAGCAGGTGGTACAAGCTTATGACCACGAGATTCCCAAAACTGCGCCCACAATTGTCGAAGTTCTTGATGAGTCATGTATATATTATACCACCCAATACATCTATAGAATCCTATAGCATATATAGTATATGCTATGATTGAAACACGACCACGCGTGCATAGATTGGGTGAATGGTCATTACGAAGTAAACAGGAGCTTGATGCTTTTCGACCACAATTTATTACAAATAGATATAATCATTGGGTCGAAAAATTATCTGATCCAAGTACGCAAAGGATGCTTAATGCAAGAATTAGTGATGAGTCCATTGCAAATTTAAGCGTTGCACTTGGGGCATTTGAGTTAGGAGTATGGCAAGTATATCGAAAAGTTGGATACACGGATCCTGAGGCACTTGCTCTTTTAGAAGCACAAATGAATTTACAAAGGGCGAAACATCCATTCAATACTGATACATTTACATATCATGTCGAAAATGGCTTTTATGCATACGTCGATGTACTGGATATTGCTATGCGATACGCAATAGATAATCAAGGGACTGCTCCTATTACACCTATCGAGGTAAATCACGATCGTAAATTAAATATCCTTCAACTCTTTGAACTCATAGGAGTTGAAGAAGCGGCTCATTCACTTTTTGTAACCCATCATCCAGATATTGCTCAAAAAGATTTCCCGGTCGATCATCTCCAAAGTCTTTTGCAAAAGCATTTTCAGCATCCCGCCGAAAGAAAGGGACTTAAATGGAAACGTAATTACGCGCTTCGCTTCTTTCCCGATGTCGCACAGGATTTAGTAGATTTTGAAAATATATTGTCTTCTGGCCCGATTTGACAATAAGCCACGATTGGAGTAATATAGTTGAGCTTTATGAAAAAGGAATCCCTCATTGCGATGGTATTGGGAATTGGTGCAGGAGTCACTATCGCCATTTTACTCATTAGCAATTCAAAATCATCGGGAAATTCGGACAAAAAAGTCATTACTCCGGCCGTTAGTCCTACGGTCGCTATTCTACAACAAGAAGCATTTACCTTAAAAATCTCTACCCCTGAGAATAATAGTAGTAACGAGAATGATGAAATCGATATTAAAGGATCCGCGCCAAAAGGCTCACTAATCGTCATTGCATCATCGGCCGGTGATCATACTGAAAAAATTGAAGAAGATACATTTGATGTAAAATTTCCGTTAGTATTGGGTGAAAACGTAATTCGAGTTACCGCATACAATGGAAAAGATTCGACTAGTAAAACATTAAAAATTTACCAACTCGGCAGTGAATAAAAAAAGAATTGTAATAACCAGCCTTATGTTTGTTCTTGCCGGAACGATACTCTCGTTACAAGCTTTTGCGCAAACTCCTACCGAACCAGAAAAAACTCCTACCAAGGCCAGTCCGATTGACAAGGAAGTCCAAAATTTAAAAGAAAAGATCGCCAATCAAGTTTCTGAATTGAAAAAGGGCGGAAGTATTATTGCGGGAACAATTAATAGTATTGGGAAAGACACAATCGAAATTACAGGGGAAGCAAATAAAATCTATAAAATTGCCATTGATGACACGGTAACAAGTTTTACCGAAATCAAGGGGTCTTCAAAAGTCGAAATTGAACTTTCTGACTTAGAGAAAGGTGATTACATTTTTGTTTCAGGACCGTTAGTCGAAAGCACTGTTACAGCAAATGGTATTTATAAAGACACTCCATATACTGTCGGATCAGGACAAATTACCGCTGTCGACACCGATGCGGTTAGTATTGATATTGTTTCTACGGATAAAGCAGAATTAACGATTGATATTAGTAAAAAAATTCGACCAAAGATTATGGATAGCAAAACGCTCGAAATTGAGAAAACAACACTAGCTAAAATCAAGGCCGGTGATTCGATTCACTACGTGGTAACAAGCACCGATGAAGAAGATACTGTTTCAGCCGTTTCGCTTTTGGTTATCCCTCAAGAATACTTCAGTAATTAATTAACGCGTGGAGTTGGTGTTACGCTTAAGCCTGGTCTCATGCAGTTCACTTTACCTTCTGTGCCCGAAATGAATACCTCCCCTTTTTTGTAGTAACAGTCGCGACGGACAATGTTTGAAGGTTGCGTAAAATTCAGTGTTTGGGCTGGGAACTTAAGCGGATTGTCGGATATGATCATATTCATGACTTTATTGAATATAGGTGCTGCACCCGTAATTCCTGAGGTTAAAAGTGGATTCATAGGAGCATTATTATTGTTCCCTACCCACACGGTAGTTGCATATTGTGGATTGTAACCGACTGTCCAGTTGTCGCGCTTATCGTTAGTAGTTCCGGTTTTTACGGCAACTTTTTTACCCGGAATTTCAAGACTCGAACGAATTCCAAATGCAGCTTGACGAGCAATATTATCGGAAAGAATATCGGAAATAATGTATGCAACTGCTTCAGGAATTGCCTGGAAAACAGAACGCTGCGAATCTTTTTCATAAATCTTCTTGCCAGTGTAATCATGAATCGAAAGAACCGGATCAAGATCGACTCGCTTTCCACCATTTGCAAATACACCAAATGCCGTCGCCATATCAGTCATAGTAACTTCCCCACCGCCCAGGGTAAGAGACAAACCAAAACGTGATCGATCGGTCCAGGTTGAAATTCCCATATCTTGAGCATGATCGATGAAATTTTGTACTCCAAGCGCGTTAAGCGTTTTGACTGCTGTTAAATTATATGAATTCGCTAAAGCCAGTCGTAACGGAACTTTTCCATGGAAACGGCCATCGTAGTTTACCGGCACATACGGAGCGGCTCCAGGCTGGGCAAATGACGCTGGCGAATCATCAAGGAGTGATGCGGCAGTAAAATCTCGCTCGAGTGCTAACGCATACATGAGTGGCTTTATGGATGAGCCAGGTTGACGAAGTGCAGTAGTTACATTAAATGCTCCAAACGGTTCTTTGTAATAATCAACCGATCCTACCATTGCAAGAACATCTCCGTTTGTAGGTACGGTTACGAGCGCGGCCCCATTTGAAACGTTCAAGTATGCAATATTTGCGACTTCGCTCGCTAAAATTTTCTCGGTTTTTTCTTGCGTAGCCAAATCGAGCGTTGTTTTAACCGTCAACCCTCCTTCTTCAACCATCCGAATACCATATTCTTTTTCAAGAAGTGATTTTACGTAAAAAACGAAATGTGGGGCACGAATAAAACTTGAATTTGGCTGCACGTCGACAGTAGATTTCCGAGCTTGGTCATATGATTCCTTATTGATGAATTTTTGATCAAACATTCGCTTGAGAACTTCATTTCGACGACGAAGGGCAAGATCAGGATTTACATATGGAGAATATATTGATGGAGCTTGTGGAAGACCAGCCAAAAAAGCAGCTTGAGCTATTGAAAGGTTTTTTGCATCTTTCCCAAAATACGTTCGACTTGCTTCTTGAATTCCATATGATGATCCACCGTACGCGACTTGATTCAAATACATTTCTAAGATCTTTTCCTTGGAATATGTTTGCTCTGTCCATAACGCCAAAATTGCTTCTTTTATTTTTCGTTCAATAGTACGCTCAGGAGTCAATAGTGCAGTCTTAACAAGCTGTTGCGTAATGGTTGAACCTCCTTGTAGTTTCTTTTCAACGACAGTCTCTTTAATAGCTCGCAAAACACCTCCAATTGGTGAGATTCCCTGATGTGTGTAAAAATCCTTATCTTCTACGGCAATTGTTGCTTGTGTTACATATTTTGGAAGGTCTTTTATTGCAACAGGAGTTCGATTTTGATCACGATAAATTTCAAAGAGCAAATTGTCGTTTCGATCGGTTATTTTCGTAGAAACAGGGTAATTTATGGTGCCAATTTGTGAAGGTCGAGGAAGCGCGGCAATAAACCGATAGCTTTGCAACAGCACTACTAGAAGTAGCGTTGCTAAAATTCCGTAAAAAAAGTAAATGAACTTAGCGGGAACTAATTTATGAGGAAGTGCAATAAGTTTTGTGGCCTTGAGAATCATTCTTCCTACCCATAGACATGAATCAATGACAAAATCACCTATGAAAATGAGGAACAACATACCGTAAAAAAGACCTTGTACGAAAGGTTTTAGAGGATTAGAAATAAGCCGATAGATTTTTTGCTTGATACCCATGATTCAGGCGTGAATTGTACCATATTTTATAGGATAAAACAAGCCGAGCTGGCATCATATTTTTGCAAGTTTTGCACGTACTACATAACGACTCCATGCAGTGCCGGGGGGAACACAGGTGACGAGCGTTAAATACGAATCATCGTATTTTTGATCAAGAATCGAGACTTCTTCGGGAGTGACAATAAATGACTCAGAAATGTCATATTCATACGTAGCATCATCGTATGCGATATATACCTTATCTCCACGCTTAAGTGAAGGTAAATAGGTGAAAATCGTGGAATAGTCTTTTACGTTATACATTTGAGGCAATGAAGAATGACCAAAAATTGAAATATTGCCGACTTCACCGGGCGTTGAACGAGGAATATAGTGTACGAGACCCTTTTTAAGATCTTCCCCGCCGACAACAACTTTAGCATCGGTAATATTGAGGCGTGGTATGGAGAGGAAGTATTGTTTTATATCTTTAGCTACCGCAACTGGCTCATCGGGGTTTTGTTTTAGCGTGGGAAACCAAATTCCAGCCTTTGTGTAATCGGAAAGATTGGTGGAAAAAATATTATTATTACCCCGTGTTGAATTTGCATTAGCAAGAGCCGTTGTGTTACTGTTTGATACAGCAGAAAAGAATTTCTGATTTTCAAAAATTCGATTGTAGACTTCGAAAGAAATAACTGGATAAAATGACCAAAACAGAAAAAGCGAACCTATGGTAAGAGAAACATACGAAATTGCACTTAGGATGGCTTTTTTACGCGAATAATATACTTTTTTGTAACTATACAGGGCCATAGATTAATTATACAGGAAATGTAAGCGAGCTTTCATTTACCTATGACAACCTGCGGGAAAAGTTAGGCACGGTCAACCTCTTAGGTTGACGTCTTACATGCTTCTGACTTCTGTCTGAATGTTCTTATTAAAAAATGGTAGGCGGGATTTAAGGAATGGAATCCATGTAGTAACTTCAATGGCACTATCTGCGGCTTGGTAATTAGATTTTGCAATATCAGATACTTCTTGAATCGTTTTTCCTTTTGTATCAGTCAAAAATCGTTCTCTATTAAGTATATATTGCGGAGTTGCATTTACCTTGAGAGTAACATTCACTTTTCCACCTTTATCACTGGCCTTAGTAACTACGTATTTGATAGATTCCTTAGTCAGCGCATAGCCACTTTCAACATCGCTTACTAATTTGCGGACAATTTCTCTTTTAATAGCTGTTTCATCTGACTGGGGAATTGTAACCGTAGCATTGGCTTTAATAGAAACTTCGCTGCCTTCTTGACCCACTTCGTGCGAATAATCCTCATCGGATAGTGTTATGACTGCAAGCTGCGTTATACTTGATTCAGTTTTTACTTGGTTTCGGGCATCATCTTTGACCTTTTTATCGAGCTTGTCAATGTCTTCTCGAGAAACGGTCGTAATATCACGTTTTGTACCTCCGGAAAATGCACCATCGGCGGTAGCTTTAAGGCTTTCGCTTGAAATTCCTGCAAACGTAAGTTTGGTATCTTTGCCAATATTGCCTTCTGTACCAAGCGTGGCTGCAGTTACCGCAACTTTTTGCTTTCCGGTTGTAATAGTTACATCTCCACCACTCGTGGTTGACGATGAAGCAGAAGCGACTTTTACATCTGTATCGAGCACGAATACTATACCGCTATCTGTTTTCACTTCTGCCCCTTTTTTCAAACTTCTTTCAGCTTTCTCGACATTAAAAATCTGGATACTTCCTTTTGCTTTTTCGCCCACTGTTTTTTTACCCGTTGCCGCCACTTTATCGGAGACCTCAACTGTCTTTGATTGATCTTTCGTTCGAACATCGTTCATAACAATCTCTTTCGTTATTTTTGGCGTTTTGTAAAGAAGTGTTACGGTTGCTTTGTGCTGAGAATATGCGGAAGCGAACACTCCACCGACTACAACTAAAAGGAGAAGGGCGATTGCAGCAACAATTAATCCTTTCGACTTCATAAACGAGAAGTTTAACCCATTCATCGAAATTTTTGGTAATGAAAATGAAGGCAGTTTAAAAGGTTTTTTTGCCACCGTTGGAACTTCAGCTTCCATATTAGTGTGATTGACGGCGTATACAGCAGGAGACACAGGAGTGGACTCCGGCTCTTGGTCTTCACGAGCGATATCTTTACCTATAACAAACCCGGCCGCTTCACTTACGGCGCTCTTAGAGGAGACCTCTTTGACATCCTCGTCATACACCGGATCATCCAAGTCGCTCTTTTGGCTCTCTGGGGGAGCGTCGACTTCAGTATTAGATTCAGAAATTTCTTCTGTTGATTTAGTGGAATCATCTATGCTCTGAGATCCTTCGCTTTCGCCCGCGGCGGAGCTCAAGATAGTAGGTGGCTCCGAGACTGCCACTTCCTCTTCATCATCTTCTCCGATTCCTCTTCCAACGACGACCGCAGTTCCTGCTGCTCCAGCTAATCCAGTTGCCCCAACCGTATTTACCGATACCGCTTCTTCAAAAACTTGCTTGGCAAAACAGCTATATAAAGCACTTTGCAATTTTTCTGCTGCAACAACTTCTACTTTGGGAATTTGGATAAAAAGTTTTTCGTCCCACGCATGCGCCATGAGCTTACTTGACGTTTCCTGCAGATCGGTAGAATCATACAAAATGATACGAGCAGGCAAATACGAAGAGTCTTTAAGTTGCGTAAAAACCCTCTCAAGATCTCCTACCAGATCACTTGTGTGAGCGATAGTTTCGGCATGGTCAACTTTCCCTCCTTTATATACAAAAATACTCACGGCAGGGCCATCGAGCTCTATTACTATCGCTGAAAGTGGCGTTTGTTCGACGGAATGAAAATAAATTCCTAATGCTTCATGAAATTCCACAAACCCCATGAGCGTTAGTCCCAGCTCTTCGGCAAGCGCCTTAATTTTTCCTTTATACGGGTTACGGATCGTCTTTTTTTCTTGATCAACAAAATGCGAATATACAAAAAGGACGGTTTTTTCAATTTCAATATTGCTTCTCTTTTCAAGCTCAAAAAGTGTTTGATCCACATCAGCGTCCAGGTGTTCCCAAGCATCGGTGAATGTAAATTTTTTCTGATCAAGTGGATGAATAATGCGCGTTTCACTGTTTGCTTCGAGCAGAATAACTTCACCCTCGTTCTCTTTTAGAATTAAACCCATGTACGCTTCTCGATTAGGGTCTTTCTTGGTCTTTTTTAGAAAATCGAACATATTATTTTAAATCAAAACGCCTTAGAACTTCTTGAACTCCCTGATTAGCAGTACTTAATGCCGCTTCGTCGGCAACACCTTTACTTGTGTCGTTTACTGCATTCTTTAAGTATTGCACAATATTGTCATTAATGCCATTATCATATGTTCGAGAAACCACCGGCATACTTTGCATAAAGGCAGCCTGTTGGATTACAGGCCCAGCATATGGGTCTTGCTCAAGAAGCGGACGCATGTCTACACGAGGGTATGGTTGTCCAAAAAGTCGTGTTTTGGACGCATTTTCATACATTTTAGTGAGGCTTTCTTTTTGACTTAGGAATTTTAGGAATTTCCACGCTTCGGTTTGATTTGCTGCAGGCTTATATTTACTGACGCCTTCAACCCAGTAATTTGCAAGGGTGATTTGCTTTTGACCAGGAACCACAGGAAACGTGGTGACTTTGAAATTTAAGTCAGGAGCTGCTTTTTTGATTGTATGAATTTGCCAGGAAGGTGCAAAAATCATAGCCACTTTACCTTGAATGAAGGCTGAGATTGAATTGGGCATGTTTTCATCCCAACGAGCTTCGGGCTGCTGAGCAATACGTCGATATACAGAAAGCATATCAATAGCTTCTTTGGATGTTAAATCGTTAATTGAGGCGCCATTTTGAAGCAACATAAGCCCCAGGATTTCTGAAAAATGTTCAATGTTTTCTGCAGTTCCCAAAGCTATACCTGATGTTACAATTCCAGAAGGCCCAACAACCGTTAATTTTGAAGAATACGTGGTAATATCATCCCACCCTTTTGGACCAACTGAAATTCCTGCCTGCTTGAAAAGATCAGTATTATATAGCAATACAAGACCATCAATTCCAAGCGGGATTCCAAAATACTGTTCGCCTACCTTCAGATCGTTTTTTGTAATCGGGTAAAACGTTGTCTCGTATTCTGCAACAGTCATAATATCGGTGGGAAGAGGCGCTACAACATCTTTTATAGTTGGAAGCCACGTGTTGTGAAACCGGAATATATCGGGACCATTACCGTCTTTTGAGCGTGCAAGTAGTTTATCACGATAACTTTGCGGATCTTTTTTTTCGTACTTAATCGTAACTTTTGGATTTTTTTTCTTATACTCTACTATTAATGGGTCAATGACTGCTTTGTCTTCCCATAAACCCCAGTATGTAAGTGTAATGTCTTTTGAAGATGAAGAGCTGCTCTTGCTCCCAAAAAAAGAAGTAAATACTTTAAAAATTACGAAGAAAAGGATCAGAAAGAATACAATTGCTCCAATAATAATAAAGATTTTAGCCTTATTACCTCCTTCGCGTGGATCTTCTAGATCGAAATTCATGTCAATGGGATTGGGTAGTGGTTCTGTAGGTGATGGAGGCGCCGCTGCTTCTGTAATGACAGGATTAGGAGATGCGGGGGGCGTAGGAGGTGTTTCATCGACGGCCGAAAGGTCAATTTCTTCTGGTACTGACGATATGCCCGGCGCTGGAGGTACTGGTGGCTCGGGAATAGTTTCAAAGACGACATCGCCTGATTTCTTTGGATCCATAGTATAATATTAGTTGATTGGTACGTATATTTCAAACATGTTACATCACGCAAAAAAAGCCATATATTTCACTGGCAAATCTCTGTTTTTTGCAACACTCTTCTCGATTGTTTTCATATCCCTGATAGCTCTTTACATTGCAAAAAGTGCTCGCGACGTAGGAGATCGTATGTACCCGACGGTATTTATCGATGGAGAATCTGTGGCTTACAAAACTCCGTCGCAAGTAAAAGTACAACTTGAACAAAAAGAAATTGCATTAGACAAAATTTTGGTACATGTGAAATACGATGATAAAGAAGCTACGTTTTCTGCAAAAACACTAAAAATCGCTTTAGACACCGATTCGAGTATTCGTTCTGCCTATAACATAGGAAGAAATCCAAACAAGAAAAACCAGGGATATGAGCAGGTACGCGCAGTTTTGGGACTGGGTAAATTTGAATTTGAAACACCTTTGCGCGTTGACAGAACGGCTTTAGAACAACATATGGAGATTTTGCAGGAATCGTACAACAGAGATCCTGAAAATGCATTATTTACGATGGAAAACGGACGGGTGAACGCATTCCGATTTGAAAAAAACGGCATACGTATTAATGGTGAAAAAGCACTTGAAGAAATTAATAAAAAGATTACGAATGCTGTAAAAGATCCGGACAGCACGCGGGTAATTCGAGTTGAAGTAACCGATACGATTACAAAGCCAAAAATCACCCTAGCTTCTGCAAATTCATTTGGCATTGAGGAAAAAATTGGAGAAGCAACGTCGAATTATTCAGGTTCAATTCCAGGAAGAATTCATAACGTTATTTTAGGAGCTTCTAAATTTAATGGGATAATTATTCCAAAAGGAGAAGTCTTTTCGTTCGTACGAACTGTTGGAGATATTTCTGCGGCTACCGGCTACGCCCCTGCTTACATTATTAAAGATGGAAAAACCATTTTAGGCGATGGTGGAGGAATTTGTCAAATTTCTACAACACTTTTTAGAGCCGCCTTGAATACGGGATTACCAATCGTAGAACGCCATGCACATGCCTACAGAGTTCATTACTATGAAAATGACCGAAAGCCTGGATTTGATGCGACCATTTTTTCTCCGTCGATTGATTTGAAAATAAAAAATGACACTGGTGCTGCGATATTAGTACAAACATCGGTAGATAAGATAAATCAAATTGTGACATTTGCCTTATACGGCAAGAAAGACGATCGAAAAGTACTCCTTACGGATGCGACTCTGTGGGATATTGTATCTGCGCCTGAAGCCAAATTTCAAGAAGACCCAACCATGAAACGTGGAACACAAAAGCAGGTTGATTGGGCCGCGCCAGGAACAAAGTCGACGTTTCATTACAAAGTAACTAAAGGAGATACCGTAATTCAAGATACGAATTTTTATTCAAACTACCGCCCATGGCAGGCAATATTCTTAGTTGGAACTGGGGATTAGTTATTGGATAGTTATCGTGAATTTTGTGTCAAATGCCCGAGCAACTCTTTGAAGCAATGCGATAGATGTATTCGTATTTCCTGATTCAAGACGAGATATTGCAGCCTGACCGGTATTTATTTTTTGAGCGAATTCTTCTTGAGTAATATTATTCTTTTTTCTAATATCAAACATTATCTGTGCAATCTGAAACTCAGTCTTGAGCTTATTGTATTCTTTAGCATATTCTGGATCCTTCATCATGTCATTATGAAGTTCTTCATGCGTGATCCATTTTTTTTTGACTTTATTTTTCATATATATTGTTTTAATCTATTTATTGCCAATTGTAATTCTCGCTTCGGTGTTTTCTGGGTCTTTTTGTAGAAAATATTCGTAAATACACAAATTCCTCTTATCATGCCAAACAGTAATCGATATCTTCCCGATCTTAATTCCCAGATTTTTGGCGAAATTTTCTTAATATATTCCGCTGTCAACTGGAACTCTATTTCTTTAAAAAATTCGATGTCGATAACAATCTTTGAACTATCTTTGACAGGCAGGTTTTTAATCTCTTCTTCTACTTTTGGGTGATATGTTACTTCCATACATTTTATGACAAATAAATCATTATGTCAAGCGGTAGAAAATAATAACAGACTATGGAAGAAGCATCAACGGTCTATAAGTCCCATAAATGAGGGTTTGGAGTTATAGGACAGAGTAAAATGTCCCTTATACCACGCAGTTTGGCAACCTCCGGGATTTGCTAGGCACGTTCAACCTCTTAGGTTGTATATTGTATATGAGAGCTTATCGCTTTGGTGATTGCTTTTGTCGTCGGGCACGTCCACCGGTTCCTACTTTTCGGCGTTCTCGTTGACGAGCATCACGAGTAAGAAGTCCATGTTCTTTAAGTACTGCACGATGACCTTTATCTACTTTTTCAAGTGCACGGGCGATTCCCAATACAACTGCTTCTAGTTGTCCTTGTGAGCCTCCACCAGCAACTTTAATAGAAATGCCAAATCGGTCGGCAGAATCGGCAAGTTGAAGAGGTTGTAATAATACATTTTGCTGACCTTGGGCTGCAAAATATGTAGTAAATGGTTTGTCGTTTACGGTAACATCTCCTTTTTTAAGGGTAGCACTTGCGGCAATGTGTAATCGTACACGTGCAACTGCAGTTTTTCGTCGACCGACTGCTTCATAATATTTTAATTCCTTTGCTTTCTTAGGAGCCGCTACTTTTGGTTCTTTTTTTTCAGTTGCCATATTATTTGGTAAATTTATGAGTAAATGTATGTTCGCTTCCAGCAAAAACATGTAATCGAGCTAATCGCTTATCGCGCAATTTATTTTTTGGTAACATTCCTGAAACTGCATGTCGAATAACTTCTCCTGGCTTTTTTTCCATCATTTGGCTATATGAAATTTTTCGCAAGCCTCCTGGGTACCCTGAGAAACTGTCGTATGTTTTGGTCGTTGCTTTCTTACCGGTAACGACGATTTCTGATGCGTTAATTACAACGACTTCATCGCCGCAATCGAGATAATCTACATACGTTACTTTGTTTTTACCTGTAAGTAACGATGCGATTTCGGTAGCAAGTCGTCCTAATACTTTTCCTTTGGCATCAACGACGTGCCATGCGCAGATAATATCTTCTGCTTTGATTGATGTGGTTGAGTGTGTTAAGTGTGTCATATTATCGATCTCCTCGCTTTTTAACAGTTGAGCTTTTTGCAACAACAGGTGTTTTGGCTAGTTTTGGAGCTGCGTCCACTTTTTTACCCCGAGCTTGTCGAGGGGTGACTTTTTTAAGATCTTTACTCTCTTTAGCTTCATCTTTACTATCTTCTGCTGCAACTTCGCTCTTGGCAGCGCCAATAGCGCCTACCCATTCTAGACGAGCCATTTCTGCTCCATCGCCCAATCGTCGTCCTAGTCGTTTCATGGTTACAAATCCTGATTGACGATCTTTGAACTTAGGCGCAATGTCATTAACGAGAATTGCAATAAGTTTTTTATCGCTAATAGCTCGCAACATCATGTTATTATCGGAATTTTTGTTTTCTTGTGCTTTATGCACAAGTCGATCGATGGTGCCTTTGACGACTTTTGCACGGGCTACACTAACTTCAAGCTTACCATAGCGAATAAAATCATTTACCCACTTACGTACCAAGCTTCGATTAGCGTTTGCTCCATCTTTGAATTTTATTTTTTTTACTCCGTTTAACATGGTTTAGACAAATGGAATACCTAACTTTTCAAGCTCTTTCTCGATTAAGTCGACAGATTTGCGTCCGACACCTTTAAGACCTACTAAGTCTTCTTTACCACGGGCTAACAAATCTTCAACAGTTTCAATCTTTTCTCGAAGTAATGCATTGATTACTCGTGTTGGAAGATCGAGTTCATCGATAATGGTTTGATATACTTTTTTATCGACTTCTTTAGCTGGCACAACTCGTGCTGCGTCATTATCGCTTTGTGTTTGTGCATCTTGTGCATCGGATAACACATGACCAAAGAAACCTTGAAGCGTTGTTGAAGCCTGTTCAAGAGCGTCGATTGGTTTTATAGTTCCATCAGTCCAGATTTCAAGTGTAACTTTTTCAAATTTACTGGTTCGTCCAACACGAACACCATCGACTTTATAGTTAACTTTTGAAACTGGTGAAAAAATGGAATCGGTTGCCATAACACCGAGTTCTCGTTTTTCTTTATCTTCGGCAATCGAGTAGCCCATACCTTTTTCAAGTGTGAGTTCGATGTTTAATTTGGTTTTAGCTGATGTTACTTCTGCAATATATTGAGAATCATTTACAACGGTTACGTCGCCACCTTTAAAATCGGCGCCGGTAACTTTTCCAACACCTTTTCCACTGTATGAAACGGTGAAAGGACCTTCACCCGCAACGGTGAAACGAAGTAATTTAAGATTCAACATGATTTCAAGAACTGATTCTTTAACACCTTCCAATGTTGAGAATGGATGATTAACGCCATCGATTTTGATGTACGTAATACCAACTCCTTCAATTGAAGAAAGAAGGACTCGTCGCAACGAGTTTCCGACCGTTTGGCCATAGCCTTCTGGAAGCGGACTGATAAAAAACTTTCCGTACCCTGCAGATATGTCTGCTTTTTCTGTCACAAATTTTGGTGTGATCATATTTTTGTTCCTCTTTTGGAGGATTTTAATCCACTTTTAGTGGAAATTTATAAAACAAATTATCGAGAATAGAATTCAATAACTGACTGTAACACAACATCTTCTGAGAATTCGCTTAAAGGAGGAATGGATTCAATTTTTCCACTTGTTCCTTTTCGCTTGATCCACATGACAGGCGCATCGTCTTTTTTTGCAATAATTTCCGCAACTGCTGGGATTTTTTCTGTTTTACTGTTTCTAAAAGCTACAACATCACCAACATTAATTTGGAATGATGCGATTGATGCTTTTTTACCATTTACGGTTACGTGACCATGATTAACTAATTGTCGTGCGCTTGCTCGTGTTGGAGCAAGTTTGAGTTTGTAAATTACATTATCAAGTCGGCGTTCCAAGAATTGAACCAAAAGTTCGGCAGTGTTACCTTCCATACGATTAGCTTTGTTGTAGTAGTTTTGCATTTGAGACTCTGAAATTCCATACATTCTTTTGAGTTTTTGTTTTTCACGAAGCTGTGATCCGTAATCAGTTACTTTTTTCTTGCGTGAAGCACCGTGTTGACCTGGAGTAATGTTTAAGCGACGCAATAAGGAAGCTTGTGCCTTTGAACCCGGTGTTTTAAGACCTAAGTCAATTCCTTCTCGTCGTGCTAATTTGTTTTTTGATCCTGTGTATCGCATATGATTTATCCTCGGCGTTCTTTAGGAGGACGTACTCCATTGTGTGGAATAGGCGTAATATCTAAAATTTTGTCTACATCAACACCACTTGCTCGAATAGCTTTAAGTGACGCTTCGCGGCCTGGTCCGATTCCTTTAATGAATACGGTAACAGCGGCTAATTGATGATTATCGACGACTTTTTTAAGGGTTGCAGCAACGGTGGTACTAGCTGCATAAGGAGTTGATTTTCGAGTTCCTGAAAAGCCAAACATTCCGCATGAACCAACCGCAAGTGGTTTACCGGTTAGATCGGTAATAGTACAAACGGTGTTATTGAATGTTGATGATACGTAAATGCGACCTTCACGTACTACTTGTTTTTCTTTTGTTTTTTTTACCATAGTATTAATTTTTACTTAGCTGCTGCTTTTGCTGCATCTTCTTTCTTAAGTGCTCCAACTGTCTTTCGTTTACCTCGTTTGGTACGAGCATTTGATTTGGTTCGTTGTCCGTTTACCGGTAATCCTCGGGAATGACGAATTCCTCGGTATGAACCGATTTCTCGGTATCGCTTAATATTAGCATTAATTTCTTCTTTTAAGTCTCCTTCTACTTTGAATGTTTTTTCGATGTAATCTTGCAGTTTCTTAATATCGTCGTCATTCATATCTTTTACACGAGTTGCAAGATCGACTCCACATTCTTTCAAAATAATCTTTGCACGATTTGGACCAATTCCATATATTAAGGTTAGCGCATATTCAATGCGTTTATCTTCGGGTAAATTAATTCCAATTAATCGTGTCATATTATCCTTGTCGTTGTTTGTGCTTTGGATCTTTAGCACATGTTATATATAACATACCGCGTCGCTTAACGACTACGCAACTATCGCACATTGGTTTAACTGATGATCGTACTTTCATAATCTATACGTAATTCTACCTTTATCAAGATCGTAACTGGACATTTCTATCCGTACTCGATCGCCAGGAAGAATTTTAATGTAATTCTTTCTCATTTTGCCAGATAGATAGCACAAAATGATTCGCTCATTAAATTCCCTATCGAGCTTGACTCGGAACAAAGTATTGGGTAAATTTTCCGTTACTTCTCCGGTCACTACGAGCGTCTCTTCCTTCATAAACCCTATATTTTACCATACTTTCTGGTCAAAATGGAAGCTGTATTTTGCAAGACGGCTATTGAGTCTTCAAAACATGCTGTATAGGTACGATTATTCGTAATTAAACTCCAATCTGAGCCAGTTTCAGGCACATAATGTGCTTTTGATGGACTATAAATAATTTCGATTGCTAAGACCATTCCGGGCTTTATAAGCGGGGTTTTGTCGATTGGCCGCTCGATATATCCGGGAACAAGGGGATCTTCATGTAAATCCGCTCCAACTCCATGACCTGTTAGATCGCGAATAATATAGATATTTTCTTGTTTGGCTAGTCTATCGACGACAGCAGTAATATGACCAATTCGATTACCTGGCTTGACCTGTTTTAGCGCTTCATCAAGAACCATTTTACCAGATTCCAAAAATTTCTCTTTGATCGGGTCTTTTACTCCTCCTACTAGTATAGTTGTTGCAGAGTCAGTATGCAGACCTTTGTAATAAACACCCATATCGATAGTAAGAATATCGCCGGCTTTGACCTTTTGACCACTCGGTGGCGTGTGCACAATTTGCTCATTTACACACAGGCACGTTGCCCACGAATACCCCGGAACTTTATTAAATGAAAGATCTCCTCCTAACTCCTTAATACGGTTAGTTGCAAAGTCATCTATTTCTTTAGTCGTCATTTCAGGTCGCACATATGCTGCGGTGTCTTGTAGTGCAGTAGCAAGCATACCACCGCCAACACGCATGTCTTCAATTTGTGATGGGGTTTTAAGATGTATCATAGATAAAAAAGAATTTTAGGAGAAGTAAATTTCCCGATAAATAGATTCAAGCTGTGAGTACAGTTCGTGCTTTGTACCTTCATTCATGACCATGTAATCTGCAAAAGCAAACGTTGGGCCCATATTCGCATCGACAAGCTCACTTAAATCACGTGATTCACCCGAAACCTGTGAACGATTTGGACGCTGCGTAATTCGAGCATATCGAGTAGCCTTAGAAGCGAAAATTGATACAATAACCACCTTTGCATGTGGAAATTTCTTTTTTAGATAGATAAATTCTTGAAATGAGCGCATATTTTCAAGTACCACGATTTTTTTCTTCTCAAGAGCTTCAATAATTGCCTGTTCGTTAAGCTTTACCAATGCTTCCATACCATGTTTTTCACGTAATTCAGTACGAATGGCTTTTTCACTTTCTTCTGTAGAAGGAAGACCTCGCTTTGTAACTTCCTCAGGAACTTGGCCAAAATACACTGTGGGAATATCGCGCGACTTAAAGTATGAAACCGCCTCGCTCTTGCCTGCCCCTGGCAAACTGACCAGCCCAATGATAATGTCTTGTTTTTGCTTCCATTCTTGTACATGATTATGAACGATCTCTTTACCAAGCCCGTTGAGGATCGCTTCGTTTACCTGCTCTACCGTTTGAGAACCATCAACTTCGATGAGTTTGTTTTTTTCTTCAAAATAACCAACTACTGGGGCTGTGTGCTTGTGGAAAAGCTCGATGCGATGTTTAATAGCGGGCAATGTTTCATCATCACGATCGGAATCATCGCGATGAGCAATGCGCCAAAGAGCATCTTGATCGGGAAGATTTATGTAGACGACTTTATCGATATGTTCTCCGTATTTATGAGCTTGTGCAAGTGTACGAGGAAAACCGTCAATAATAAAGCCTTTCTTATATTCGGGCTTATTAAGGTAGTTAGTAACAATTTCGAGTGTTTTATCGTCGGGAATAAGCGTGCCAGCATTAATGGTTTCTTTAATATAGCGCCCTAGATCAGACTTTTCTTTTGCGATATCCCGGAAAATATGACCGGTAGACAAATATGGAATTCCCAATTGGCTCGATAATAGATTACCTTGGGTAGATTTTCCGGCGCCTTGAATACCAATAAGAACGAGTTTCATTGATTAATGTAATTTCTTCTTTTCCTTGTGCTCGGTTCGTTTATTACACCTGCTGCAAAATTTGAGAAGTTTTAAGCTCTCAGTTGTGTTGACCTTATTTCGGTCGGTCACGTAATTGTGGCTTTTGCAAACAGTGCATTCAAGTCCTACTTTGATTCGTGAACTTTTTTTTGCCATAGTTAATTATTAATTGATAAATTTGTCGTAACTTCTTGTAACGAGTTGCGCTTCAATTGTTTTGAATGTTTCAAGAACAACTGAGACAACGATAAGAATTCCTGTTCCACCTACTGCGATACTTTGCACACCGGTCATCTGAGAAAGAATCGATGGCATGATTGCAATTAGACCTAAAAAGACTGCTCCGACTGAAGTAATGCGATATAGGATTTTTTCTAAATATTGCTTGGTATTGGAACCAGGACGTATACCAGGAATAAATCCTCCATTTTTTTGAATATCATCGGAAATCTTTTGTGGACTGAAAACGATAATAGTATAGAAAAATGTAAATGCAACGATGAGTAAGAAATACATGACATTATAGACAACGCCATTTGGATTAAATGTTGTAGCTAAAAATGTACCAAATTGTGCAAGTGCTGGATTTTTTACGTTCAGTAAAAAGTTTCCGATCATTTGTGGGAATAATACAAAAGAAACTGCGAAAATAATTGGAATAACCCCCGCCTGATTTAATTTGAGAGGTAAATAATTCGTTGCTCCTTGATACATTTTGTTTCCTCGTACGCGCTTTGCATAAAAAATAGGAATGCGACGAACGGCTTCGTTAATAAAGACGACGGCATACACAACTCCGATGGAAACGAGCAGTATTGCGATGAGTCCAAATATATTTTGTTGATCAACGGTAAAAGATTGCGTTGTCAGTTGTACTGCGACGCGGGCAATAATTCCACTAAAAATAAGGAGTGAAATTCCATTACCCAACCCGTACTCTGAAATAAGTTCTCCAAACCACATAAGGATAAAAGTACCTGCAGTTAGCGTGGTAATAAATGAAACGAATTCTAAGAAATTAAGTGGCGCAATAACTTGCTGATTTTGAAGCAAAACGTACATTCCAACCGATTGGATAAGTGTGATAGGAATCGTTAAAAAACGAGTATACTGATTGAGTTTTGCTCGACCCGATTCACCTTCTTTGGAAATTTCTTCGAGCTTTGGAAATACAATTGTAAGGAGTTGAATAATAATTGAAGCATTAATGTAGGGGCCAAGTCCTAAGGCCATAACTGAGAAATTAACAAGTGTTCCACCTGAAAAAATGTCGAGTAATGACAAAAACTGACTTTGACTAAATAGTTCTTTTAAACGAGCAAGATCGACTGCTGGAACTGGAAGATAGGTAAAAACTCGAAATAATGCAATGATAAAAAACGTAAAAATTATCTTTCGTTTAATGGCTTTATCAGCCCACACTGCTCGTAGTTTTTTTTGAAGCGCTTTAATCATATATTAGCAATTTTTTTAGCCGCTGTCTTACTAATAGGGACTTGAATGTCCAACTGTTTAGTAATTTCTCCGATATTAACTATTTTAACACCGCGAGGGGCATCTTGCTTGCTAATTATCCCCGCTTGCACGAGTGATTCAAGAGTAACGGTACTTTTTGCTGGCATTTTTGAAAGTTCAGTTAATGAAACCGTTACACGCATTGGCTGGATTGATTTATTACGAGCCTTTCCTCGTAAAAGTGGGAATTTTTTTGTTAGTTTGTTTTGTCCACCTTCATAATCTTCTTTAATTTTTTCTCGAGCAGCTTGGTGTCGGGTAGTTCCACGTCCTGATTTGGCACCTCGGCGTGAACCGTATCCTCGTCCGATGATATCGGCGGATTTAGTAACTAATTTTGGTAATGTATGTAGTGTATTCATAGGTATTATTTAGCTGTAGTTACTACAGTTTCTTTCTTTGCACCTTTTTTGGTTTCAGAAATTTTGTGACTTTTTAGACTTGCAAGCGCTTTGATGGTGACATATGCATTAGCAATATGATTTCGGGATCCGAGAATTTTTGCTGATGCATTAGTAACACCGGCCAAACTTAAGATTGATCGAACGACACTTCCCACTTTCAAACCGACTCCGACTGGGGCTGGTTTAAGAATAAGAACAGCAGCATGATGTTTTGTTCTGACTTCATGAGGAATAGTTCCATTTCGCATAGGAACAATAATCATGTGTTTTCGAGCATAAGCAATAGCTTTCTTGATTGCTTGTGGGACTTCCAAACCACGACCCAATCCTACTCCGACTTTTCCGGCATGATCGCCGACAACGACGAGCGCTGAAAAGTTAATTTGGTTTCCTCCGGTTGTTTTTTTAGAAACTCGGCGAATCAACAATACTTTTTCTTCGATGCCGTCTTTTGATTCTCGTTTTTTTTCGTATGCCATAATTTAGTTTAGATTATAACTCCTGCTTCACGTACACCTTCTGCAACTGCTTTAACACGACCATCGTATTTATATGAACCACGATCGAATACGACTTGCTTAATTTTCAAATCCATAATTTTTTTTCCAAGTGCAAGACCAACTGCTTTTGCTTTTTCTGTTTTGGTTGCTTTTTCTGTTTTGGTTGTCAAATCACTTTCTGCAGCTAATGTATGACCTTTGTCATCGGCAATAAGCTGAGCTGAAATATGCTTGTTCGATCGGAAAATACTTAATCGTGGATATACACTTACTCCAACGATTTTTGATCGAACTCTTTTTTTTCTACGATTTGCTGCGGTAATTTTCATAGGTTATGCTGTTTTAGCTTTCTTTCCTGCTTTCAAACGAATAACTTCACCTTCATATCGGATCCCTTTTCCTTTGTATGGATCTGGTTTCTTTAATGCCTTAATTTTAAATGCGACTTCGCCTACTAGTTGTTTGTCGATTCCAACAATTTTTACTTTGTTGTTTCCGCCAACTACAAATGTAACTCCATCTACTTTTTTAAATTCAATATTGTGGGAATATCCGACTTCGAATGTTAAATTTTCACCGGCTTGTTTTACACGATATCCGGTTCCAACAACTTCCAAATTTTTTTCCCATTCTTTTTCAACGCCAATAACTGCGTTATTAATAAGTGTTCGTGTTAATCCATGCAATGCCTTGGTATGAGCCGTTTCATTTGAACGAGTTACGGTCAAATTTTCCCCATCTTGGGTAACGGTAATAACACTTGGAACGGGCACACTAAGCTGACCGTGTGATCCGGCTACCGTGACTTCTGTGGGAGTAATCGTAACGGTTACGCCACTTGGAATTGTAATTAATTTATTTCCTACTTTAGACATAGTTTTACCACATGTAAAATAACACTTCACCGCCGACTTTCTTTTCACGAGCCATTTTGTCGGTAATCATACCGGCTGGTGTTGAAATAATAGCAACACCCAATCCACCCAAAACTGGTTTAATAGTTCTGACAGATTCGTATACTCGGCGACCTGGTTTTGAAATAATCTTGACTCCTGACAAAGCAGGCATTCTATTTTTATATAACAAGTCGACTTCGATATATGATTTGACTCCTTCACCTTTTTGGGCAAAAGCACCAATGTATCCTTCTGATTTAAGAAGGTCAAGAATGACACGATTCATTTTAGTGTCATCAACAACGATTGATGGCTTTTGAGCTAAATACCCGTTTTTAATTCTGATTGGTAAATCTGATGCTTGGTTTTTCATAATATTATGTCTTGTCAAGTACTCGCTTGGTAACTTTTCCGTGTCCCTTAAATGTTCGTGATGGTGAAAATTCACCAAGACGATGTCCGACCATTGATTCAGAAACTAATACATCGATAAATTTCTTGCCATTATGTACTGCAAATGTTACTCCCACAAATTCAGGTGGAATCTGACTTTCTCGACGCCATGTTTTAATAGCAGTTCGAGAAGCACCATCTTTTTGAGAAAGTACTTTTTTCAATAATTTTTCGTCGACGTATGGTCCTTTTTTAGATGATCGTGACATAATTTACCAAGAAACTTTTGTAACTCCAGGAATTTCTCCTTGTAATGCTTTTGTTCGGAAACAAATGCGACATAACCCAAATCGGCGAATGTATCCTCGTGCACGTCCACAAAGTGGGCAACGATTCACATTGCGTGTTGCAAATTTTTGTTCGTGTTGAAATTTTAAAACGCTTGATTTTTTAGCCATATTAAACTTTGACCTCAAATGGTAATCCTAACAATTTCAAGAAAGCAACCAAATCATCTTTAGATTGAGCAGTAGTGACAATTGTTATTTGTAATCCTCGAATCTTGTCTATTTTATCATATTCGATCTCAGGAAACAGGGTTTGATCGGTCATGCCCAAATTAAAGGTTCCACGATCGTCGACACCAGTCATGCTGACGCCTCGGAAATCGCGAATACGTGGCAATACGATTTTGAATAACTTCTCGACAAAGTCATACATTTTATCGCCGCGCAAGGTGACTTTTGCTCCGATAGCTAATCCTTTTCGAATCTTGAATGCTGAAATTGATTTTCGCGCTTTTGTAATTACTGGCTTTTGACCGGTAATTGCAGTTAAGTCGGCGGTTACACGATCCAACACTTTTTTGTCGGTTGCCGCTTCACCTGCTCCAACGTTAACGACGACTTTTTTCATTTTTGGCACTTGAAAGATATTCTCAATTTTGAGATCTTTTTTAAGTGCTGGCACAATTTCTTGCAAATAATAATCTTTGTATTTCATAGTTAAATTCGTTGTCCACATTTTTTACAACGACGGAATTTGGCTTTTCCATCAATTTCATATCCAACTCTGGTTGCTTTTTTGCATTTTGGGCATACTAATGCTACTTTTGCATCAGCTAAAGGACGAGGTAAGCTTACAAGGCCACCTGCTGGGTTTTGATCGGTTTTTTTAATATGTTTTTTGTACATATTTACATCTTTAACCAACACTTTGTGTTGCTTAGGATATACGCGATCAATACTTCCCTTTTTCCCTTTGTCTTTTCCTGCGGTAACAATAACGTTATCGCCTTTTCGTAATTTCATATATTTTTAGTAAATTTCTGGTGCTAAACTGGCAATTTTGTTAAATCCTGCTTCTTTTACTTCTCGAGCGACTGGTCCAAATACACGAGTTCCCTTTGGATCTTTCTCATCTTTTGCATTCAAAATAACACATGCATTTTCATCAAATCGAATATAGCTACCGTCTTTTCTACCCACTTCTTTGGCAGTGCGAACAATTACTGCCGGGAATTTGTCTCCTCGCTTAACTTGTGCATGAGGATCGGCTTCCTTAACGACAACCATAATAACATCGCCAATACTTGCAATTTTTTTATTTCCACGACCTGGAATACCTATCATATAGGCCAAGCGGGCGCCGGTATTATCGGCAACGGTCATGACTGATCGTAATTGCAACATGTGTTATTGGGCTTTTTCGATAACTTTTAATACTTTGAAATGCTTATCTTTTGAAATTGGTCGTGATCGAACAATTTCTACGGTATCACCTTCGTTAATTGAAAGGTCTTCATTATGTGCTTTATATTTTTTATGACGTCGGATGATCTTCTTGTAAATTGGCATTTTAAATGAACGCTCAACTGACACAACGACGGTGTTTTGCATTTTGGTTGAAACAACTTTTCCGACTACTGTTTGTGCCATATTAGTTTGTTGTAGCTTTTAAGTGTGCTACGGTTAATAAAATTGCTAATTCTTTCTTTTTTTTACTTACGGTATTTGTATCCTTTGGAGGATTATTCCGTGCATTTACTCGCAACGTTGCAAGTTCGCTTTTAAGCGTTTGCGCTTTTTTGAGTAATGAAACAGCTGTTTCATCATGTAATTTTTTAATATCGTTTTTTTTCATATTATTTGGCAACCATCATGGTTTTAATAGGCAACTTTGATGAAATATTTTTATGCATTTTTTTTACTAATGCTTCATCAAGACCGTCGACTTCAAAAATTACGCGACCCGGAACGACTGATGCAACAAAGTGCGATACTTCTCCTTTACCTGATCCCATCGTTACTTCTGGTGGTTTTTTAGTATATGGTTTGTCAGGAAAAATACGAATCCAAAATTTTCCTACTTTTCGTGTTGATCGGGCCAAAATAACTCGGCACGCTTCGATTTGTCGATCAGTAATCCACCCTTGATCGGCTGACTTTATACCAAAACTACCAAAATTAACTTCTTCACCTTTTACGGCAATTCGTCGCCATGTTCCCCGAAATGTTTTACGATGTTTTTGACGTTTTGGTGATAACATACTTTTATTCTTCCTCTTTTCGAGAAATCCATACTTTAACTCCTACATATCCTGATTTTGTTAATGCTGGGAACAATGCGAAATCTACATCTTCACGGATGGTAGAAACTGGCACGGTTCCTTGATAATATTTTTCTCGTCGTGAAATTGATGCTCCATTAATACGTCCACCCAATTGAATCTTGACTCCTTTGGCACCTGATTCCATAACACGGTCAAGTGTATGATGAATGACAATTCGGTGTGGCAATCCTCGGACAATTTTTCCGGCAATGTCGGTTGCAACATAATATGCATTCAAGTATGGCTTTTTGACCGGTTCAATTTTAAGATCAATTTTAATTTTTTCTTTTTCAATTCGAGCTTGTCCGACAATATCGGTAACAAATTTCTTTACATCTTCCAAGCCTTTTCCACCTCGGCCAATAAGCATTCCTGGTTTAACAGCATGTAACGTGATTACGATTTTGTTAATAGCACGTTCAATTTCAACACGTGTTACATGTGCGAATTTAAATGCTTCCATAAGACCAGCTCGAATTTTAATGTCATCGAGTAAAGTTTCACGGAACATTCGTTTGCTTCCAAACATCCATCGGGAATCCCATGGTTGGGTGATTCCGAGCCGTAAACCTTTTGGATGAACTTTTTGACCCATATTATTTTTTGGCGCCGCCCAGAGGGCTCTGCCCGGCGGGTTTATTTGTAACTTTTGGTTTTATAACTTCTGCTTTTTCGGCAACCTCCGGGCTTGTCTGCGCACTGGTAACCTGTGAGGTTGACACACTTGCGCTCTCCTTACCCACTAATACAATCTTGATGTGACTACTTCTGCGTTTAAACATTCTGCCCATTCCGCGAGATCCTGGACGCATTCTTTTTAATTGTGGGCCTTCTTCCACAAGCAGTGTCTTGAATTGTAACAAATTTTTATCTATTTTTAAAGCTGCAGATGCATTAGATAGCGCACTACTAAGAGCTTTAGCAAGTAACTTACTTGTTCGAAGTGGACTGTATTCAAGCCGTACAATGGCCTGTTCAGGCGTGAATTTCTTGACATCGTCAAGAATAAATCGCAATTTTTTTGGCGAAATTCGGTTGTATTTAATGTATGTTAATGATTCCATATGTTTATGGTTTTCGTCGTTTGACGATTAATTTAGAACTCCATTTCTTCTTATCACGTGTTCGAGTACCTCGTGCTGACTTACCCTGACGTGTTTTTGGATGCATTGCTTCTCCGGTCTTACCTTCTCCTCCACCGTGTGGATGTGAGCGTGGATTTTGAGCAACTCCTCGAATGGTTGGACGAATACCCATAAGTCGCGCGCGTCCGGCTTTTCCAATAACTTCGTGTTTGCGTTCAATATTTGAAATACGTCCGATTGTTGCCAAGCATGTTAATAATACTTTTCGAATTTCTTTGGATGGAAGCTTAATGTCGGCGTATAAACCATCTTTAGCAACAACAATTGCAAGTGTTCCAGCGCTTTTGGCAAGTTGTCCTCCTTGACCTGGATACAGTTCTACATTATGAACTTCTGCTCCAAGTGGGATTGATGATAATGGAAGTGTGTTTCCAACAACAAGTTCTACATTTGCCCCGGATTCTACAGTTGCTCCTGCTTCAAGTCCGTGAGGAGCTAAGATGTATCGCAGATCTTTATCACCGAAATCAACTAATGCAATATGTGATGTTCGATTTGGATCGTATTCAATACTCAATACGGTACCTTTAAGATCGCCGGCACGTTTAAAATCGACATGTCGATACATGCGTTTTTGACGACCGCCCTGATGACGAACGCTCACGGTACCAGTGAAATTTCTACCGGAATGCTTTTTTAGAATTTCGGTTAATCGCTTGGTTCGAGCGACTTTCTTACTGACTTTGCTAATAACTTTTGTTTTTGTTTTCATATTATGCTTGTGGGAATACACTAATTGTTCCTTCTTTTACGGTAACATATGCAATTTTTCGATCTGGTCGTTGTTTGGTAATCATCTTACGACCGGTTCGTTTGAATTTGCCTTTGCGAACAACCGTTCGAACACGATCGACTTTTACTGAGAAAAGCTCTTCAACTGCATTGCGAATATTGTCTTTAGAAGCCAAAAGTGCAACTTCAAAGGAATATACGGTCAATTTTGATTTACCGACTGCTTTTTCGGTTAAGTGAGGCTGGATGATAATATCGTTAATTCTCATTGTTTTTTTGTCGAACTTCTAAGAAATGGCTTAATGCTTCTTGCGCAAAAACAACATGCTTTGCTCGAATGACATCGTATGCATTCAGGATAGATGCATCAACACTTCGCACTGTTGGCAAATTAGATGCTCCGGCCGCTGCATTTGAAACAGTTGATGAATATACAAACATGGTGCCTTTGGGGGCTTTGAGTGCAGTGAATAATGAATTCATTTGTTTAGTTTTTCCGGTGGCTTTGGCCATAGTAACAACTGAGAGCGACTTATTTTCGACATGAGCGGAGAGCGTCATAAGAAGTGCTTTGGTTCGTTGTTTTTTGGTAAGTGAAAGGGTGTGATCTTGTGGTCGAGGACCAAAAGCAACTCCTCCGCCTACAAAAATAGGAGCTTTGTCTGCACCATGTCGTGCTCGACCCGTTCCTTTTTGCTTGTAAATTTTTCGAGTTGAACCAGTAACTTCGCTTCGAGTTTTGGTTGAAGCGGTTCCTTGTCGTTGATTTGCAAGATATACTCGTACATATTGAGCAAGTAATTGTGGAGAGTTGGTAATATTGAAAAGTTCACCAGGAAGCGAAACGGTTCCGGCTGATTTTCCATCAAGATCATACAAAGGAGCTGAAACGTCTTTTGAAACGCTTTTGACAACCTTCGAGGTTGATTTTACTGCTTTAGTGGATACGGTCTTTTTTTCTACCATAATTATGCTTTTTCTTCAGATATAACTTCTGATGGTTCTGCACTTGTTACTTCTTCAGCAGGAGCTTCTGGAGCCACTTCTGCAACTGGCTCAGCAACTTCGACTTGCTCTTCAATTACTTCTTCAACAATAGGAGCTTCGTGTTTGGCGTCAAGTGTAACAATTTCCAATAATGTTCCTTTAGGGCCTGGAACTAATCCTTTTACCCATAATTCATCATCGGTGGTTTCTACAACTGCTAATCCAAATACGGTTGTTCTATCAGAACCCATACGACCTGCCATGCGTTTACCTTTAAAAACACGACCTGGAGTGGTTCCCATTCCAATTGATCCGGGAGCTCGTTCACGATCAGACTGACCATGTGTTCGAGGACCACCGGCAAACTTGTGACGTTTTACAACGCCAGCAAATCCTTTACCTTTGGAAGTTCCGGTAACTGAAACAAGATTTCCAAGCTCAAACAATTGTGAAGGTTTAATTTCACTTCCAGCAAATAATTCATGTTGTCCAATTTTAAGTCCGGTTTTACCATTGCTTTCAATCATTTCGACTGTTTGTCCGGCACGAGTTAGCTTTTTATCAATACGGATTTCCTTAAAAAAACGAAGCGGGGTTTTAATGCCCGCTGCGGTGAGTTCTCCAAGTTGTGGTTTTGAGACGTTTTTGCTTTCCCAAAAACCCAACTTAACAGACATAGGAGTACCAGCTGGATTTTTTGTAACAGCCACCACGTAACAAGGTTTGGTGCTGATATGCGTGACAGGAATTTGATTTCCTTTTTCGTCAAACATTCGTTTTGTAATTCCTTTTTTTCCTAGTATAAAACCAATCATATTTGTACGCTAAATACGTAACACAAAAAAAGACCCCAGATTGGGGCCTTATTACTGAGGCTCGCTCAATCTGAAAAGTCTTAAACGTCGTTTGATGACAACCAATTCGTCATTAATGGAAATTATACATGAAGAGTGCGAGAAAATAAAGGGGAAGAATGCAGGGGGTTAAGACATGATAAAATCAGCAGCGAGTTGAGGATCAATGTCGGACATAGATACTCTTAAATCAAGATCCCATCTTCCTGCATCTTGATAGTTAAGAGTCTTAAACGCTGCACCAGTAATTCCATACGATTGCAATGAAAAAATTGGGGCCATTAATTCGCGAAATGCAATGGTTCGACCCTTTAACTGCGCCGCTCGAATAACTTGCGCTGCCAGATGTGTCGTTCCAGAATCCATACCCACAAATTTATGAGCTTTCAATATAGCATTCATCACGTGATCAAGATTACCCCGCACTACTGTTACCCCATATCCGCTTCGGTCAGCTTGATCAATGACATCTGCACAATATTCCTCGTGTGATGTACCTATAACCAGCGCAATTCGTAATTCTTTGGACAAGCGATCGAATATCATACGCCATTTTGTTGCATCAATTGATTTCTGTGATTTGAAATATGAACCAGCGTCCTCTTCGATTTCAAATGCATCTGGAAAAATAATGACATCATGCGTCGGTGGCATATTTAGTAGATTTTCATCAAGATTAACAATCGGCTTATCATATAAAGAAACGTCTATTTCCGTAACGGTCGATAATGCACTCATTAAAGCCAAGTCACGGAAAATTGACATTTGTCCAGACCTTTCATATGGCTGACTGAGCTCATACAGATCTATAGGTATTACACTTTTTTCTGGTTCTTTATTTTCGACAACCACGTTTGAAGGCAAATCAAATCGTCCATACAGAGGAATATGTTCGGGATGTAAAAAAAACTGTTTATCAGGAAAATGGCGAGCATATCCAACAACATGTCGCAGGTGAATTACTTTATCGCCAAGACCTAAAGGCGGTCTTAACACGATCATAGCACAATCAGGAGTTTCTGCAAACCTTTTTAATTCATCTAACGGTCTCCTTACATGAGTTGGTAGCCAATTAACATCTACGCGTTCGGTCAAGGCTTGTATTTGCTGTGCGGTAGGTAATGCAATAGAAGTTGTTTGCCATCCATGAGTTTCTACCTTTGATTCTCTATCTGTATTTTCCATTTACCCCATCTTAACCTCAATATTGACTCCGGCAGGAAGATCGAGATGCATAAGTGAGTCGATGGTCTGATTGGTTGGATTGACGATGTCGATCAGGCGTTTATGAATTTTGAGTCCGAAGTGTTCGCGGCTATCTTTGTCGATGAATGTTGCTTTTTGAACAACGTATACTTCCTTTTTAGTAGGCAATGGAATAGGTCCAACAAATGATGCTCCTGTTTTGGTAGCAGTATCTACCAGTTTTTGACAGGTTTCATCGATTAGTCTGTGGTCGTACGATTTAAGTCGTATTCTTATTTTGCCTTTTGGCATATACGTTTTATTAATGTGCAATTAGCTTATAGGGGCAGGTTTCCCCGCCCCCTATAGCGTTTAAATTCTTATTTAGTAACCTTGGTTACTACTCCTGCTCCAACGGTATGTCCGCCTTCGCGAATAGCAAACTTCAGGCCTTCTTCCAAAGCAACTGGGTAGATAAGCTTGGCGTTAATTTTTACGTTATCACCAGGCATAACCATTTCAATTGATTTGTCTAAAGTAACTTCTCCGGTAACGTCGGTAGTTCGGATGTAGAACTGTGGACGATATCCAGTGAAGAATGGGCTGTGTCGACCACCTTCTTCTTTCTTCAAGACATAGATTTCAGCCTCGAATTCAGTATGTGGGGTGATTGACTTTGGCTTAGCAATAACTTGTCCACGTTCGACTTGTTCTTTTTCGATTCCTCGAATAAGAAGTCCAACGTTGTCGCCGGCTCGAGCTTCGTCAAGTAATTTCTTGAACATTTCGATACCAGTTACGACTGTTTTTTGGGTTTCTTTAAGCCCAACGATTTCTACTTCTTCGTTAAGTTTCAAGATTCCTCGTTCAACACGACCGGTTACGACAGTTCCTCGACCTTGAATGGTGAAGACGTCTTCAACTGGCATAAGGAATGGTTTATCAACATCACGAGTTGGTTCTGGGACAAATTCATCAACTGTGTCCATGAGCGATTCGATAGCTTTTTCAGCTTCTGCATCGCCTTCGATTGCCTTAAGAGCTGAACCTCGAATGATAGGTGTGGTGTCTCCTGGGTAGCCATACTTGCTAAGCAAGTCGCGGACTTCCATTTCGACCAATTCGAGAATTTCTGGATCTTTGACCATGTCGCATTTGTTTAAGAAAACGACAATTGCAGGAACGTTAACCTGTTGAGCCAAGAGCAAGTGTTCTCGGGTTTGTGGCATTGGTCCATCGGGAGCTGAAACGACCAAGATAGCACCGTCCATTTGAGCGGCACCGGTAATCATGTTCTTAATGTAATCAGCGTGTCCTGGAGCATCAATATGAGCATAGTGACGCTTCATGGTTTCGTATTCAGAGTGATGAATGTTAATGGTTACTCCTCGAGCTTTTTCTTCAGGAGCTTTATCAATTTCTTCGTATTTCATGGCCTTTGCAAGACCTTTTTTAGAAAGAACGGTATGAATAGCCGATGTTAACGTAGTTTTACCATGATCGACGTGACCAATGGTTCCAATGTTCAAATGAGGTTTATTACGATCAAATTTGTCCTGTGCCATAGTTTTGTTTGATTAATTGAAATTAATAATTTGTAATGACTAAAACTGAATTATAACGAACAATGTGTGGATTTGCAAGGGACTATTTCAGAACCGATGCAATGGCGTTTACTGATGTGAGATTTTTTGAAGAATAGACTTTGGAAAATCCGAAGCGACTTGCTTCTTTGATCAGCTTTTCTTCTCCAAGAACCGCACGCACTTCCCCAAGTAGCCCAATTTCACCGGTAAATACCGATTTTGAAGAAACAGGCTTATTTTTAATTGAAGAAAAAATTGCGGTAACTACTCCCAAATCCGCCGCAGTAGACTTAATCGAAATTCCCCCAACAACATTAACATAGACATCAAATTTATCGAGCGGTAGGCGCGCATTCTTTTGAAGAACGGCGAGGAGCAGTTGTACTTTATTGTAATCAACGCCAGAAACCACTCGGCGGGGAAAGTTGAGGGTAGTTGGGACAACGAGACATTGAACTTCAAAAAAAAGTGACCGGGAGCCTTCGGGAACTGCAACAATTACTCGGCCAGGCTCGGAGATGGCAGCTTGATTAATGAAAACCGCAGGATTTTTAACTTCGTTAAGTCCTTTCTCGCCCATTTCAAAAACACCAACTTCATCGGTTGAACCAAATCGGTTTTTTTGGGCTCGTAGAAGACGGTATTGCGAGTCTTTTGCTCCTTCCAAATAAAGAACACAGTCGACCAAATGTTCGAGCGTTTTAGGACCGGCGATGTCGCCTTCTTTGGTTATGTGGCCTACAATTATCATAACGAGGTTCTTTTTTTTAGCAACGTCGATAAGCGCGCTTGCTGCTTCTTTAATTTGTGAAGTGCTTCCGAAGGTGTTTTTCATAGATTCTGAGTATATGGTTTGAATAGAATCGATGACGACAACATCGTAGTCTGCGGCATTACTTTCTAAGAGCTCTAGTAATGATTCCACTGCAACTGTATCGGAAAAGGCGAAATTATTGATATCGACGCCAAGTCGATCGGCGCGGTGGCGGACTTGCTCACCAGATTCTTCACCTGAAACATAGAGTGTCCTTTTACCCGTAAGCGCAGATAAAAGGAGTGTTGATTTTCCTACTCCTGGCTGGCCAGCAAGCAAAATGACTTCCCCACCCATAAAACCGCCGCCCAACACTCTATCGACCTCGTGAATGCCCACGGGAATGCGATTTGAGGTGAGGCTTGAAATGCTAGACATAGGAGTGATTTTTGCAGGGGTCGATGACTTGGCAGATCCTTTACTTTTTTTGTTGACCGGTGCCTGAGCAACGAGCGTGTTCCAATTGCTACATTCAGGGCATTTACCGTACCACGAAGCTGACGTTACACCGCAAGAAGTACACAGGTAGGACATGGGGATATTATACATACAAAAAGAGCACGAGGTTTATAGAAATGGTGACAGAAGTCACAAAGTAGCGAAAGCTACCCATTTCAAACTCGTGCTCTAATTGCACTTGGTTGCTTGCAGACTCTGCAAAATCGTCTTTAAGACGATTGGAGTTGCCCGGGGTGGGCAGTGGAGTGGGCTATTTGGTTGTTTACTCAGCGTGAGCCGAACTGATCGTGCATTTCGTCAATGAGACGCTTGATCATCTCGAAGGCTTGTCCGGAGAGATCTCTCATGCCGTCATTACGCCCCAACTTAGAGAGCGTCTCGAACAAGGCACGTGCAAGGGCGATAGCCTGGTCAAGCTGACCAGCATAGTTATCCTCGAAGTGTTCATCGAGGAACTGCTTGAGACTTCTCATGACTGGACCTTCCCGTGATTGATGCGACCGGAAGTTGTTTTATTACGGCTGGCGGACAATTCGCGCGGGGCGTAGTGCTAAGAATTGGTATCAGCTTGCGCCAATGATGAGAACTGCTGGATTCAAGACTCCTCCTTCTTCATTTGCACGATCGCCTTCGTCGCTGATCTGGGTTGAGCGGTTGTGCCAACGTCGAAGCTGGTCACCATGAACCCAGACCCGTGACAGGATGAATACGGCCATGCCATACATGAAGCCAGTGATGCCTTCGCTATCACCAACATGACTTGCTTCGTTAGCACAGTCTTCCAAGACACGACCGTTGTTGATCTGACCTTCCATGATTCGAGCCCAGCGTGAGGCGTAGGAAAGAATAGCACGACCATAGGGGTCGGTATTCTTCTTGTAGAGATCACGCCACAACCGCACATCAATGCAAGTCATCTTCTTGGGTGCAACAGCAAGGAATTCCCTTAGCTGTGCATTGCGTGCACGCTGGGCTTCCTTGGCTTTCCGTAGAGCAAGCTTGTACTCCGGAGAGTTCAAGTACTCCTGGTGGCGACGCTCGCATTCGTTGCGATAGGCACGCGCAAGATCATCAGGGATGTCGCCCGGCCACACGGTGATGTTAACACCGTTGAAAACCGAGCACATCGGCAAACGAATGAGGGTAGCGACCTTGACCATCCATGCGATGTAATGATCAACGTAACTGCCTGCGGGGGGGGTCGAGTAGAACAGATCCGACAATGCAGCACGATACGCGTGCTGTGGATTGCGGATGTTGCCATAGGGTTCCGATGGCTTCCTGCCTTGGCTCTTCTGCCACATGGCATGACCCACAACCCATTCAGCGGTTCCGCGCTTGACTTGATCCAAGACCGACTTCTTCACGGCAATTCTCCTTTTGGCAGTACGACCGGATGGTTGTTTTTTTCCGACTGGCGGACAATTCGCGGGTGCGAAGTGCTTAAATCCGAACCGTCAACGAGCTCCTTCTTCTTGAGCTATC
Source organism: uncultured Gammaproteobacteria bacterium (assembly GCA_964413645.1). Classification (GTDB taxonomy): domain Bacteria; phylum Patescibacteriota; class Microgenomatia; order UBA1406; family HO2-37-13b; genus 2-01-FULL-39-24. The sequence continues at coordinate 36,529 of CAYPSA010000001.1, read as the reverse complement.
CTTGTGATCATGTCCAATTGGCTCTGCAGCAGATCAAGCTTGAGGCTGTTGATGCGATTCACGACGTAAGACTCGACCAGATTGAGCTCATCAAGCTTTTTGACCAGATCTTCCAGCAGTGTTATTACTACTATTGCAGCAGCAAACAACTGTTCTACCCTATCCAGATCGTAGATCCGCTTGAGCAATGCATCGAGCATAAGCATGGTCCTACTCCTTCTCTTCCCTTAGGAAGATGTTGGTGACAATCGGGTGATTGTCGTGGGGAGTTCTGATTACTGCGCGGAGCCATCCTCTTGTACGCTCTGTTGTGGAGCGGGTTGTGTTGGTTCTAACGAGTAGACGATCAGATTGTAAACCTCATCTCGACTAAGCATTACAAGATCTGGATCCCACCAACGTGCATCGGTGGAAAGGTTCTGTACCCGCTCGAGAATAATCGGAAGCCATTGTACGATCGACGCAGGTCTTAACCGCATGATCTCTTCAATGAGTCTCCTCATCACGAGCTTACGTATCTCAGTCGCTTTAACTACCTCCTTCCGATCTCCTTGTAGTGGGAAACGTTCTATGATTCTATTGATGTGGAAGTGAAGGAAGTGCGACGTATAGAACTTGACGTCCCTATCCACTTCTATCCTTCTCTTCAAATCAGCCTTCAGCCGACTATTCTGATGGAGTGTCCAAATGGCTAGCGCGACAAGCAGGAAAAAGGCCACGAGCTGCGAGATGCCCATGATTCTATCCATACGCTTTCTCTTCCGTTAGGAAGTCGTTGGTGACAATCGGGTGATTGTCGGGGGGGGATTGTTGTTTTTAATACGAACGGCTTGCTGAATACCAGAATTTGATACCCAAAAAGCCGTCCGTATAATTTTTTTGTCTGCAAGTTGTTAAAGTGCAAAAAAAACTGTTTTGGGTATTATGCCAAAAACTGTTACATCGTCCGTAACGCAGCTAATGCGTTGGGACAATTAAAAGTGTGTATAGTATATCATAACTATAGGCTGGTATCAAATTAGGCACTCGCTTGATCCGAGATTTCTCGCTGCGTTCGAAATGAAAAAGATGGCGTTCGAAATGGCAATGGGTTGTTTATATTGTCGCGGGGTTGTTTAATTGTGGTAAAATAGCCTACCATGAAGAAGAAATTGCTGTTTTTAGTAATCCTCTTTGCGGGATTTGTAATCTTCACGCTTGTTTCAGTATTTCTTCTTAAAAAAGAGCATGATCCGGAATTGAAAATACTCTCATCGCCTAATGCAACGGTAACCCTTGATGGAAAAATTATTGGAAAAACTCCCCTTGATGGATTTGTGGTAAGCGCAGGAGAACATATGCTAATTTTGAAAGCTGATGGCGTGGCAACCGAAACGGCCATGTGGCAAGGCAAAATTTCTGCGTTTAAAAATAGCAAAACATATGTAGATCGGGAATTAGGCGAAAGCGATATTAGTTCTTCGGGTGTAGTATTTTGGGTACGCAAAAGTGAAAAAAAGCTCGATAGGAAAGACGTTGGGGCGATAGAAATTACGACAGATCCGATTGGGACAATCATATATTTAGATAATGATGAAAAAGGAATTGCGCCACTGGTAATGGAAAACGTACCTGCAGGAGAGCATGAAATTTCGGCGTATAGCCCTGGATTTATACGTAGATCGCAAAAAATTAAAGTGGAAGCTGGGTATGTGGTTTCGGGGGAAATAAAGCTGGCAATCGATAAAAGTTATCAGAAAGTGGAAGAGCCCAAGATTTCTACGGAATCGGCAACACTCACGGGAACACCGGGAATAAGCGAAGAGCCAACTCCGGCACCAAGTGGAAAAGTGATTCCTACAGTAAAACCCGGTATGAAATCGGTGAAAATAAAAGACACGCCAACCGGATTTTTAAGGGTGCGAGAAAAGCCTTCAACCGGAGGGGCCGAAGTTGGGCAAGTGAATCCGGGAGATACATTTGTAATAATTTCGGAGGAAAATGGATGGATTAAGATTGAATATGTAAAAGGTGCGGAGGGATGGGTAAGTGGGCAGTATGTGGAGCGGTGAAGATTCCGAGCTCCGGGGGCTCGGAACAAGTAGCATAAGACGTTCTTTGAGCTTTTGTGACAATCTAGACCTCTATTTATGGGACTTATAGACCGTAGACATTCTGTACATGATATGGCATAGTTCCGCGTATGCCGCGGCGTACTGTACTTTTTACTACTAACAACTATTACCATATTTTTAGCAGAACGATTGATCGTAAGACTCCTTTCCTAGATATGCACATGTGTACATTCTTTATAGAAGCAATTCGATTTTATCGGGGAACTGACTTTAACATTAGTTTTTCAGATTGGAAGCGGCTCAATACTAGTAGTAAAAATCATGCAGCAAAGAGATTTGATAATCCCTTTAATTTCAGGGTCGATATTATTGCGTTTTGCTTAATGCCAAATCATTTTCATTTCATTCTCAAACAGAATAATACCAATGGAGTTCAGGATTTTTTAGCGGGCCTACTTAATTCATTTACCCATGCATATAATATCATTCATAAAAGAAAGGGATCATTATTTGAAGATCGTTTCCATGCTGTACCAATAACAAGTCAGGAGCAATTGTTAGTGACTTCGCGATATGTTCATCTCAATCCTATTGCTAGTAAAATAGTCATGACGTCTGAGGAATTATGTATATATCCGTGGAGTTCGTATCCAACTTATTTGAACAATTCTACTTATAATTTTGAGCTTGCTCAAACCTCTACAATCTTAAGCTACTTTAAAAACGATGCGAAACTATATCGGCAATTTGTAGAAAGTGGGCTCGATAGGATGGAAACACTTTCTTATGTAAATAAACTCTTTCCGAGCTCCGGGGGCTCGTAATTTACATCTTTCCCCCGCCGAAGATAAGGTTAACTGCGGTATTATTTACGCCGACGCCGACGTAATTCCAGGATCCGTCTAATTGGTTCGCATTATGTTCAGGACTTGCTCCAAAAACCCATTCGATAAGGTGTACTCCAAAAAGTGGGCCGCCGTAATAGGAGTTTTCTCCGAGCTTGGAAAATCCGAGTTTGTTAAAGCCATCTTCGTTATCTAAATAGGCACTAAAACCCGCGTGGGCATCGGTAGTTTTTTGGGTTTTAAAAAAGTCGGCTCGGGATTGGGCATATTCAGTAAGTTTTGAATCGATCGTAAGATCTCCTTTTCCTTGTGTGCGTCGATATGCATTGAGCGCATCAACAATTTCTTGAGCAGTGGCCATGCGAGAATCTTCCCCAACTTTAATAGTATAGGTATGTTCTCCAATTTTTTTAGCCACACCCCATTGACCTTCATCGGAAGTTTTTTGATAGGTTACTTTTTCTTTGGGAATTACGAGCTCCGGGGGCTCGGAAGTTACGAGCTCAGGGGGCTCGGAAGGCTGTGTGGATGACACCGAAGGACGCGTTGTGGGTAAATATAGTCGATCGCGGTATTGCGGGTAACTGAGGTATGCGATGATAAAAAATAGTGCGGCGTAAAGAATCCAGTTTGACATATTATTTTATATATAATTGTATTAATATATGGAATGTGGCAGTTTGATGCTCTTTGATGTATTAATCGTATGTTCGTTTTTTTGGGCTTATGCACCGAATAGTTCGCTTGCGTAATCCCAATTAACTACATTCCACCACTGGGTAAGATACTCTGCTCGGACGTTTTTGTATTTTAAATAGTATGCGTGTTCCCACACGTCGATGCCTAAAATTGGCGTATTTCCTTCCATAAGCGGATTATCTTGGTTTGGGGTACTTTCGACGGTTAATACTCCATTTTTGTTGGTAAGCCATACCCAGCCGCTTCCAAATCGAGCGAGTCCCGCGTCGTTCATGGTTTTTTGCAATTCTTCTAGCGAGCCGAATGTGGAATTTATAGCTTCCAGTAGCGCTCCTGTTGGCTCAGTTTTAGTTGGGCTCATGAGTTTCCAAAACAAGGAATGGTTATAATGGCCTCCGCCGTTGTTTCGCACTTTTGTGCGTACATTTTCGGGAACTTTGTCGAGATTACTCATTAATTCTTCAATCGGCATGCTTTCAAATTCTACCAGGCCCGAAAGTGCGTCGTTTACATTGGTAACGTAGGCTGCATGATGTTTGTCGTGATGCAACTTCATAGTGTCGGCGTCGATAACGGGTTCAAGCGCTACATAGTCGTATGGTAATTCTGGTAGTGTGTACATAGTTTTAACCTCCATTTTGGCAACCTGGAAGGTGGTATAAATTATATAAGGTGCGATTCATTCTCGCGTACATGATACAATTATACAGTATGATTAACTGGCTATTCCAAAATACTCCTCTTTATTTCATGACTCAAAGTTTTTGGCGAGATGAAGCATTTTCGTACTTAATGGCTAAAATGCCGCTTTTGGAAATGTTGAAAACAACTGCGCGAGATTTTAATCCGCCGTTTTACTACGCACTACTTCATGGCTGGATAAACGTATTTGGAGCAAGCGAAGTGGCTATTCGAAGTATGTCGCTGGTGTTTTTTGCATTGTCGGTATTTGTATTTTTGATGCTTTTAATTGATGTGCTCAAAATTCCCGAGAAAAAAGCATGGATTTACGTGCTTTTGTACGGACTGAACCCATTCATGCTGTATTATGGAATCGAAGGACGAATGTATTCCCTTTTCGGGCTCCTATCGCTCAGCTCATATTACTTTTTAATGACACGACGCTGGAGATGGTATGCGGTTAGCGTGTTTTTAGGCATGTATACGCACTATTTTTTTATGTTTGTGCTAGGAACGCAGCTGCTGTACGTATTTTTATATGAGCGAAACATACTCCAAAAGCTCGTTAAAACCATAACGCTACCTGTAGTGGCATTTTTACCGTGGTTATACTACATTTTTCCAACGATAACGACTAAAACGAATGATTTTTGGACAAAACCGTTATCTTTTGGAGAATCAATTAACACTCTGGGCGTACTTTTTACTGGCTACGAAATGGTGTGGCAGTTTTACAACAGACACATATTGTACGTTTCCTTGGCTATTTTGGCGATTCTGGCGTATTTTTTCATGAGAAAAGTGAAAAAAGACAACATTCTTTCATTGCTTTTACTGTGGGCATTTGGTGCGTATTTTAGCATTGCGATAATTTCTTTTGTAAAGCCAATCTTTGTGCCTCGATACCTGATTTTTGCGGTCCCGGGGTTTTTGGCACTTATGGCATATATTATGGAACACGTGAGTTCGCGAGCAAAAGCAGTGATTGCGACTGTTTTACTTATTGCGACAGTCCATTATTCGTATAATTCAGCCTTGTATAAGCACAAGGGAAATATTCGAAAAACCATGCATGAAATTAACTCGATATCAGATTCAAACGATGTATTATATGTAACCGATCCGGCACTGTATTTTACGGCTGCCTATTATGCAAAAGGCAAAGAAGTGTTTATTTATCAGCCCCCTGAAGAACTTCCTTACTACATTGGACTGGCTATTGTGCCTGAAAGTGCCTACACCGACGTACTTCCATCGTACCCAAAAAAGGCATTTATCCTGAAGAATGATTATGAATACGATATAATTTCTAGCCAATGAGAAAACAAGAGCTTTTGCTGGTTCAGATATATATTTCGGCTTTGATAGTCATGATTGGCGAGTATGTGTTCAAATTAGGCACAATGCCACCTGAATTACCACTTTTTTACTCACTTATTGAAGGTGAAGATACCATCGTTCCCAGCTACTTCATATTTTTATTACCAATACTTTCATTATTTATTATTGGAGTAAATATATTTGTATATCGACGAATTTTTAACCATGATTTATTTGTGCGTAAGTTGCTGTATTACGCAAGCGTAGGAGCGGTGATAATTAGCACATTTGTGTTTTTAAAAATTCTTTTTCTACTAACATGATTCCTGCTCTTGCCAGTACCATGGCGTTTGTGATTTCGTATGTAAGCACTCCTGTGGTAATTCGTTTGGCAAAACGATGGGGGCTGGTAGATAACCCTAAACTTCGGTCGCATCCGGCAAATACACACGTAGGAATAATTCCCCGAGCAGGCGGACTGCCTATTTTTATTTCAATTTTGATATGTGTGGGCTTGTTTATATCGGTAAATAAATTAGTTATTGGAATTCTACTGGGGGCTTTGATTACAGTAATTGTGGGTATTATTGATGACGCGGTGGATTTATCGCCTTATTTGCGGTTTTTTTTGAATATGGTAGCCGTGGGAACGGTTATTATGTTTGGACTGGGAACGCCGTATGTAAGTAATCCGTTTGGAGAAGTGATTCGATTAGATAGCGTGGTTTGGACGTTTGATTTTTACGGCAGACACAGTTTTTTGCCGATCGCTAATTTATTCTCATTAATTTGGATTGTGGCGTTAATGAATTTTGTAAATTGGAGCAAAGGTGTTGATGGACAATTACCCGGATTTGTAGCTGTTTCAGCATTTTTTTTGGGAGTCTTAGCGTACCAATTTTCCGCATACAGTATTGCCGCGGCCGACGTTGCACTGCTTTCATTCATTGTAGCGGGTGCGTATGCTGGATTTTTACCGTGGAACTTTTTTCCTCAGAAAATTATGCCTGGGTATAGTGGAGGTTCGCTTGCCGGATATTTTTTGGGCGTGCTTTCGATTTTAGCATTTGGAAAGCTAGGAACACTTGCGTTAGTACTCTCGATACCGCTTGTAGATGCGATGTATGTGTTTATACGTCGGATTAGTGCTGGAAAATCGCCATTTCGAGGTGACGGCGGACATTTTCACCACCGGTTGCTTCAAATTGGCTGGGGAAAACGTCGAATTGCGGTGTTTTATTGGGGTGTGTCGCTATTGTTTGGAGCATCATCGTTATTACTACACAGACAGGAGAAATTATTAGCAGGAAGTATTGTTGTAGTATCATTGGCATTTTTTATTCTGATAATTGAGAAAATAAAGAAGTTGGAAATGTGAGACTCCTGATTAAATTCGCTTTACTTTAGGCCTAGAGTATGCTAGAATGATCTTTTGGTTTACTATTAATCTACCATTTATAAAGGAAATATTTACAATGAGTACAGAGGCAGAATTGTTAGTGAGACAACTAGGCATATCTCGGGACGAGGCAGAAATTCGAGCCAGAAATCTTCGCAAAGCTCATGAAAATGCTGCTTGTACCAAACGCTACAGATTACTTAGGAAATCAGGTGCAGTGAGTAAAGCCAATTATGTTGGGAGAGCGGTATTATCAAGTTCTCCGATTGCTACGGAAAGAATTATTGCGCGTCGTACTCAAGGTATTTCTTTCAATGGCGAGTTCGATGGCTCATCAATTTTAAAAGCCGTCAATGGAATACTAGCTCTTCGACATGCTCCAAATCTTAAACCAGGCCATCCTTCATGCCCCGCTACAACTACTGTTGACGGAGTACTCGCCACATATTCACGAATGGTAGATCCTCGAAATGCACAGGAAGTTGCTCAAATCACTACCTACCCGCTCATTCCTGAAACAGACTTAGCTACACTCGAAGAACAACTAATGATCAAGGCCATACTTGAAACTGAATTTTCTGATGCGGACTTCGCAAACTTTGAGAAACTACAAGCATTAAGAATGCCTGATGAACGAGAAATTGCTACATCGGGTCAAGTATTTCCTAATACTACTGTGACACAAGATTTATCCTTCCAATCTGCTCCTGGTGATCAGCAATAAATTAAGCTACCTTCTCCCACGGGAATTGGTCGCGGCCGAAGTGCCCGTATGCTGATGTTTGTAAATACAAGGGTCTGCGTAGCTTGAGCTTTTCAATAATTCCCCGTACAGATGTGTCAAGAAGCGAGGCGGCAAAGTCGTTAATTACTTTTTTAGATTTTTTTTCGGTCCCAAACGTTTCTACTTCCTGCATAAGCGGTTCTTTAATTCCAATACAATAGGCCAAACGCACTTCAGCTTTTTGAGCCAAACCTGCTGCGACAATATTTTTTGCTATATATCGAGCGCCATATGCTCCAGAACGATCAACTTTAGTAGGATCTTTTCCAGAAAATGCGCCACCTCCAACGGGCGCATAGCCTCCGTACGTGTCGACTACAATTTTTCTACCGGTAAGACCTGTGTCGCTTGCTGGCCCACCTTTGTACCAAGCGCCAGTTCCATTTACAATAATGTCACTTTCAGGAAACGAATAGCCATATTTTGAAAGAATTGGGGCGACGACTTTTTTATAAATATCGTGTTTTACTTCATCGAGGGAAATTTTTTCAGCATGAGGTACAGCAATAACGACTGCTGAAATTCCGATTGGCTTTCCATTTTCGTAAATTACCGAAACTTGGCTTTTTCCATCGGGGCGCAAATAGGGAATTAATTCTTTTTCGCGGGCGTGGTCAATTCGTTGTGCAAGTCGATGCGCAAGTGTAATTGGAAGCGGCATAAGTTCGGCAGTTTCTGAACACGCGTATCCAAACATCATTCCCTGGTCACCTGCTCCATCGGTATCGACACCTTGTGCAATTTCAGGGGATTGTTGATGAAGTAAAATTTCAATTTCCGATTTATGGCTAAAATCATACGATGCTTTTGTATACCCAAGGCGCTTGATTTGCTCGCGCGCAACTTTTTCGAAATTCACTTTTGCATCAGTTGTAATTTCTCCGGCAATGACGACTCGATTGGTGGTTACAAGTGTTTCAACCGCAACTCGTCCGAATGGATCTTTGGCTAAAACGGCATCTAAAATAGAATCAGAAATCGCGTCGCATACTTTGTCAGGATGCCCAGCACACACCGATTCCGATGAAAAAACCGATTTTGACATTGGAAGATTATAATCAAACCTTATTGTAACAACAACCAGAATGTTACTATAATAAACACATGCAAAAGATATTCATTCTAGTACTCGTACTGATAATTGTATGTGCAATTTTTTTTATTCCCCCATTTCATTGGACCATAATTGGAGCTGTTATGTTAGCAATCTCAACAGTATGCGGATTTATAGCTAGTCTCATCATTCAACGAACCGAAAAATTTGCCCACAAAAAACGCAAAATTGGAATAATCACCGGAATAATAGTTTTTTTACTTCTAACCGTTCACGTTTTGCACGTATTTACACCTCTAAATGGAATCACCATTTTACTTTTGGGAATCAGTTTGCTCGCCCTTTAGTGTGCCTGACGCGGTATAATTAACCAAACATGATCAATAAGATTGTTGAGACACGATTATTTTACCGTTTTGCAGAAATGCTGATTCCAATTTTGGCGTGGCTCATTATTCTTATGCCTGTATACCTTTCTCCTTTTCGGCCCGCATTAGTTTCCTACTTCATTTTGGCGTACTTTCTGTATTTTCTCTATAAAACCATCAAGGGAGTTTATTACGCAGCACTCGCCTATCAGCTTATGGAAAAAGCTGAAACCATTGATTGGCACAAAAAATTACTCAAAACCCCCGGTTGGCAAGAATTGGCGCACTACATAATTATCGCCAATTACAAAGAAACGGTTGAAAAAGTCACGCTTTCCCTAGAAAAACTTGCCGCGCAGGAATATGATTTAAAAAAAGTAATTATCGTCCTAGCCATGGAAGATCGAGAAGGCCAGGCAGCTTGCGAACGAAGCGATCAGCTCAATAAAAAATTCGGTCACATTTTTGGAGAAATTATGACCACCTACCACCCGCTTATCGAAGGGGAAGTTGTAGGAAAAGCAAGTAATGAAGCATACGCAGGAAAGATAATTTACGAACACGCAACAAAACGTGGTATCCACCCAAAACAAGCAATCATTACCATCGCCGACGCCGACAGCCTCTTTCCCCCAACCTATTTAGCGTATTTAAGCTTGGAATTCCTAAAAGACAAAGACCGCGATTTCCATTTTTACTGGGCGCCCATTTTACTTTACAACAATTTCTGGAAACTCAGCCTCCCAATTCGTATGCAAGCAATTCTGCATTCCATTATCCGCATTTCTATGCTTCCCCAACGCGACGATTTAATTCAAGTTTCTACATACTCCACCAACCTATGGCTTTTACATAGCGTAGATTTTTGGGATGTCGACATTATTCCCGAAGATTGGCACATTTGGCTGCAAGCATTTTTCAAACACGGAGAAAAAGTACGCACTGTACCAATTTATTTACCTGTTATTGGCGATCCGGTGTACACCGGCAGTATCATGAGTACGTTTGTGAATCGCTACGAACAAGAACGTCGCTGGGCGTGGGGAGCAACCGACATTCCCTATGCAATCAAGCAGTCACTTCAAACCCCACACATTCCATGGATGCCAAAAATTCGCCGTCTATTGCTCCTTTCCATACCTCACCTTCTTTGGCCAACATCATTTTTTATTCTCACCCTTTCCGCATGGGTGCCAGGACTAGTAAATCCATCGTTTGGCCGCACGGTACTTGGATATTTGTTACCCCAAATGTCGTCAGCAATCCTTACCCTCGGAACCCTCACGATGGTTATCACCCTCTACTTCGATCACAAACTCAGGGAAAAAGTAAACATTAAAACGAGCATGCGCAACGTACCGCTCCTATTTATCCAATGGTATTTAATGCCAATTGTTTCGTTTGTATTTTCTTCGCTACCTGCCTTGGAAGCCCACACGCGTCTAATTTTGGGAAAGAATTTGGAATACAAGGTGACTGAGAAAGCCTAGAATTCAACCTAAGAGGTTGGACGTGCCTAGCTTAGCCCGCAGGTTGCAGGAAACGGTGCCAAACGGTTCCTCAAACCCTTTCATCCACCAACTGGCGGATCCGTTTTCGGAGCTTTGCAGCAACCTATTAACCGTTCCCATACCGTTACCGTTTGCAAACGGTACCGTTCCCCTCTAAAAGCAACATTTATTCAGCAGAATATCGTTTAACAGCACGCTTATCAAATGAGCGTGGATTACTCTGTACCAAGCCTCTCAATACTTTTTCGGCCTCACCAATCTCTCCTCTTTGAAGTAATTCTAATATTTTCCTTCTATGTACGCCTCTATCCCCGCGTTTGAATGTATTCCCTTTCAAAATCATAATTGCATCAAATGCCGCCAATACTCGATCTCCCTGTCCACTAAATATTTCATTCGCTTTCATACGAGCACGCTCAAACGCTTGTGTAGCAAATGCCGTATGCGTTCTAAAGTTCGCAACTTTACGTAACCAATACACGTCAATACCTTCTTCAGCAACAACTATTTTCATTTTAGGATCAAGAATACGTTCATATTCTGTATGTACCCATTGTTCACTAGTTTTTGCCATTATCTGAACGAAAAAAAGAGCCCGGATATTATCTGGAAGTGACAGTCGCATAATGGCTCCTACTTTTTCAGGAGCAAAATCATACAAATTTCCAGACTTTAACATGGAATTCATAATTGTTTCAGGAGTTAATCCTAATCCAAACTCTGTCTCAATTACGCTTTGGATAGTATCTAGTTCGACAGCATGACCTTGCCCTGTTCCCATTTCACGTGCTGGTTCGCCACGCGCACCCGGTTCTTCATATTCCTGCAATTCCGGAGAATCTAAATATCTCATTAACATGCTTTCATGTATCCCTACACTATCAGAAGATATCATTTCCTCATCCATCTTGCGTGCGGCTAAAACAAGCGCGCCTCGAGAAAAAGCACGCCAATCAATAGCTCCTTCATCAAATCTTCTTTGATTATCTGCAATTTCCGCTTCGAGTGGGATCGGGGTTACAAATTCGCTTGACATGCGAAATTATACCATACGGAGCTTTGTGAAGAGGTAATTACAATTATTAGCAACTAATTCATGCAATATCTAGCAAATATGCATTCTCTCTTCAAATTCGAAAATACACAGCTTATAGTGTATAATATCTACATGTCATTGCCTGATATTAGCCCATCCCAACAAACTCTTAGAGAAACTGAAATCGCGCCATACTATCATGATTTACTGTTAGCAAAAGGTCACTACGGCTCTCTTTTACAGCGTCCCGATCTTTTCAAAGAACTCGGATATAATGATAAACAGGAGCGATTAGCCCGCCTTGTCCTATCAATTCTCGCAGAACCCGGGGAACTACAACCCTTAGACGACAATCCATACCTAGACTTCAACGGATATACAACGCAAGGTGACCAAAAACCAGAGAATGCAACGATCACGCGTATTTCTTCCAGTCCTCAAGCCACAGCGCTCATTGGTGAATACGACAATTATCTTCAAGTCTTAGGGCTTGCAGGTACAGGAGATATTGAATCGGCTACTCAAAACGGACATATTACTGGTCAATCTATTTTTGGCCCAGGTGATATTGAAGTTGCACGTATCGCGCTTTTTCAACCTCACGCCAAACTCGATGATGTAGATTTTCTGGTTCAAACACTTATCGGTTTTACCGAAGACTCACTACTCGCGCAGCTTTCACTTTTTGCACGCATTGCCAGTACCGCTACCGACATCACAACATACCAAGCACAGTGGCTCGACCAAAAGCATACAGTTTTTGCAGCAAGATTCCAGCCAAAAGGAGCATCCGAATCTGAAGAATGGGTTTTTAAACGTTTACAACGACTTTCTAACTCAGATCAAGCAGTAATCCCATTTGGACGGATGCCCAATAACATACCACGTCGTATCGATTGGGGATTTAGAGCTTCTGGTACTCCAGTTACTGTCCCTTCAACATGCGGACTCCCCAATCCGATTTAACTCAGCGTCCCTCATCCTTCCCCATCTTGATTTCTCCCCACATTTCCAGTACAACTATTTCATGGACGATCTTTCAAATCATGAAAAGGCGGCCCAATCCCAGCCGCGCGACGAAAGCGGTCACTTTGCTCCCAAGCTTCCAATTGATAATCAAGATTCTCAAAACAGCAACCCCCTCTATCAATACGTTAACAAAAACACGCATTACGACAAGAAACACGACGACCTGCTCGACATTCACGTCGGAAATCCTCTCGCGCGAATAACCCAATTGCTGCAAGATATTAAAAAACAAAAAGCCTTCTCATTTACCCTAAAAGGTTCATTGGGAATTATGGGAGTCGGCCTCGTTCTTTCCACATTTGGAATTTTTGGAGGAGCCAAATTGCTTTGCGACAAAGGCCGCCAAACACATGTAGGGGTAGTTCGAGTTTTGGGAACCCCCGACCAAATCGATTACCGATGGCCGCTTATTGAACCGGTCGTGGAGTATTATCGAAATTTTATGAACCCCCAACGTATTAATTCGCGCCACCCTCGCGCAATACTCCACATCGGTGGAAGCGAAACGCTCTACGTTCCGTATGTTAAAGAAGCAGATCTTCTTATGTACAACGGGCAGAAAGTATTCATTACCGGCAACTACGACAGCTGCAGCAAAACACTACGAATTCAGAATATGGGAGAAATTGAGAGTGCGATATAATTTACCAACCACCTAGCACCACGAGCCATTCGCCACGAAAGACATCGCCAGACTTTTCCCGATGACTTATTTAACTAAACCTACTTTCGTATTCTTAGATACTCTTTCATGGTATTAATAAATCCCGGGGTGAATTCGCTTGGATTATTTTTCATACGCACTGTGATAGCGTCTATGGATAACGGTTGTACTTGTTTCACCTCCTCATTTGGAATAAATTTCCAGTTCTTTGGAGTGCATTCATACAACGTAAAAAAATGTTTAATTGGTTTTTCTCGAGATGTTTCATCTGAAAAGAAATGCGCAAGCTTGATAAACGGCCCATTCAATCCAAGTTCTTCAAATGCCTCACGCACAACGGCTACATCATACGTTTCGCCTTTTCCCACATGACCCCCAACCGAGTGATCCCATAAACCGCTCCGTTCATGATATTGCATAAATAATTCTCCTTTATTGTTGAAGACGAACACAGCAACAACTCGGTGAATACCTGCAGTAGCATGACTTTCGTCTTTAGTAGTTACTCCAATAACAGCATCATGGATATCAACTAAATCAAATTCTTCCATAGCAAGAAGTATATCAAAAAAATAACACGCGCTTATTATCCGCTCTGATGTGCCAGCTCCTGTTGTGCACGGGTGAGTGCTTCTTCAAAAACATCTCCGGTTATTTCGATACCCATTTCAACTTCCATGTACGTTAAAAGCTCCGCCAACCGAGCTCGTAATGCCGGTGAATACTGTCCAATCGCATCTCTTGCTTGTTTTCTATAGTCATAAATAGTACCTTCGTCAAATCCTGCAATAACTGTTACTTTATTCATATCGCTTCCGTATCCATACGCTTCTCCAAAAACGGTGTCTACCGAACCGGCCGCCGCGGTAACAGCAAAACTCTCTAATGATTTATTCCCATCAAGAACGGTAAGACCTAAATATCCAACACCTGGTAGCGCAGTAACAGAAGCAATGGTATTTCCTTGTTCACGAGCTGCCAAGACATGATTTAATTCATGCGCCATAACTTTTTCGTATCCTTCTAGTCCTCCAAGGCGATTTTCAGGCAAAGGAACACTACTCAAAGCAAGATTTTTTGGAATGAATTCAAGTGGAGTCGGCATATAGAGCTCTGCCATAGCCTTATTATACCATTTCTATTTTTAGTGAGCCGGGAGGGGATCGAACCCACGACCAATCCCGATGCGAAAACGGCATCGGGACTGCTCTACCACTGAGCAAATCCAATTGTTCTTAGAAAGGGAAATTTTGGTGAGTCGGGTGGGGTTCGAACCCACGACCAATCCCGATGCGAAAACGGCATCGGGACTGCTCTACCACTGAGCAAATCCAATTGTTCTTAGAAAGGGAAATTTTGGTGAGTCGGGTGGGGTTCGAACCCACGACCAAGAGCTTAAAAGGCTCCTGCTCTACCACTGAGCTACCGACCCGAAAGTAAAACTAACTTTTCAATGTACTTTTTACTCTTTAAACTCTTCAAATACTTCTCTCTTTTTAAAGCTTCTGTCGATGAAGCATATTCTTCTTTATATATCAATTCCCATGGTCTTCTTTTACTTGAATACCCTGTTCTTCCAATGTTATGTTCCCATAACCGATCTTCGATATTCTGTGAATATCCGATGTAAAATGAACCATCTTTGGCGCTTCTCAATATATAAACAAAATATTGATTCATAACCCACGACCAATCCCGATGCGAAAACGGCATCGGGACTGCTCTACCTCCGCCTTCAGGCGGAGAGCTACCGGCCCGAATTTACCCCTCTATTGTACCAAAAAAGTGGCTGAGCGTCTATGGGGATGGAATAATTGCAAAATTAACCCATTTGCACTGTCCTTTGCATAAACCGCTATCCCCACTCCTCTGGTATACTAAAATTATGCTTCCTAAAAATCCCTTTTCATTTGTAGCGTATGCTTCCCGCTTTCACAAGCGATGGGCGATTTTGAGCAATGGAATTGTTATTATTGCTACTTTGCTCGAAAGTTATACGGTTATCATTATTAAAAATCTCACCGATGCGCTCATCGCATTTACCGCCGACGCGTCCGATGTGTGGTATTGGGTTATTTTCTATTCCATCTTTAATTTAGTCAAGGCAAATATTTGGCGTCTCAGTGGATTTTCAGGTATGCGATGGATTGCGAATATTAAAACTACCGCATATCGCGATTTGTACGAATACATTACAAACCACAGTAAAGATTACTTTAATAATCGATTTGCCGGCTCTCTGGAAAACTATATTTACCAGGCCGCCGATGGAAGCGCCAACTTAGCCGACAAGTTTTTGTGGCATTTTTCGCCCACGATAATCGGAATAATCATTTATATAACGTTTGCATGGACGAGTGACTATCGTTTGGGCGCCATAATTTTGGTCTGGACAGTTTTGTATATTACCATGAATATATTTTTTGCGCTTAAAATGCGCGTACGGAGTCGCGAACTCGCTCGCACCAGTTCGCGCTTACGCGGTGTGGTAATTGATTCATTATCAAATATTTCTCTCGTACACGAAAATGCGTACGTTCCAAATGAACATCAACACATTTCTTCTTTTATTAAACGTTCTCGCATAGCCGACTTACGCGAATGGACACTTTCAGAATGGTTTCTAACGGCAAACGGAATCGCGGTATTTGCTTTTACGGCAATCATGATGATTACCTCAACCTATTTATTACAGCTCGGTGTCATTTCAGTCGGAGTCGTCATTATGATCATCGCCATCGTTCGCGATCTTTCAAGCCGTCTCTTTTTCCTAGGCCAAGAACTTAAGGAGTTTGGAAAAATGTATGGGAAAATTACTGAAGGCCTGCAAAATATACTTCAAGAACACGATATTGTTTCAGCACCCGACGCATACAATGCCCAAATAGAACATGGCGAAATCACATTTTCTTCTGTTTCATTTAGTTACGAACGCTCTCCTATTTACAAAAATTTCTCACTTCACATACCTGCGGGTCAAAAAGTCGGACTTATTGGTCACAGCGGAGCAGGCAAAACAACCTTCGTCTCACTTCTTCTGCGTCATTTCGACACCGATTCCGGAAACATCATCATTGGCGGGCATGAAATTACGTCACTTACCTTAGAAAGTTTGCGTCGTTCTATTGCGGTTGTTCCACAAGACACCAGCCTTTTTCATCGCACTATATATGAGAATATTGTGTCAAGTATGCCCAACGCAACCCTACAAGATGTTCATTTAGCTGCAAAGCAAGCCCTGGCACACGAATTTATTTTAAAACTTCCCAAAGGCTACGACACTATTATCGGCGAACGGGGCGTTAAATTATCGGGTGGGCAACGACAGCGCATTGCCATAGCACGCGCGTTTCTAAAGAATTCCCCTATTTTGGTACTTGATGAAGCCACCAGTAGTTTAGACAGCGAAAGCGAACAGCTTATTCAAAAGTCACTTAGAACCCTTATGAAAGGCCGCACCGTCATTGCTATTGCACATCGTCTTTCTACATTAAAAGAAATGGATCGTATTGTAATTTTACGCCATGGAAAAATTATTGAAGATGGATCAGTCGAGCAACTTCTTAAAAAGCCCAATAGTGAATTCAAACGCATGTGGGATCACCAAGTGAGTGGATTTTTAGTTGAATAGTGTATAATTTTTTGCATGATAAAAACAATTTTGTTTGATGCAGATGGGGTTCTGTTCAATGGTGAAATGTTTGGGAAAGTTCTGGCAAAAGAAAAGAACATTCCCGAAGAATCTATTCGCGATTTTTTTACCGGTCCTTTCCAAGATGCAATTATTGGAAAGAAGGATCTACGCGATATTTTACCTCCTTATTTAGCTCATTGGAAATGGCACGGAAGCGTTGATGCATTTATGCAGTATTGGTTTGAATCAGAGCAGAAAATTGATGAAGCCCTAATAGACTACATTCAAAAGCTACGTGCTCGCAATATTCACTGCTATGTCGCTACTAATCAAGAAAAAAATCGCATCGAATACATGTTGAAAAATGTAGGATTTGCCGATTCGTTTGATGGAATATTCGCTTCTTCACATATTGGTCACAAAAAACCAACGCTCCAATTTTATGAAATGGTCGTCGCTTCATTAAAGTTAAAAAAAGATCAAATTTTGTTTTGGGATGACAGTGAAAAAAATGTTGCCGCTGCAAAGCATTTTGGTATTCACGCCCATGTATATACGACGTTTGATGATTTTATGAAAGTTATGCAAACGGAATATAAATTATAGTTTACGAGCCCCCGGAGCTCGTAATGCCGTTGCACTTGAGCTATCCGTCATCCTGAGGCGTAGCCGAAGGATCTCAGTCGTCATTCTGAGCAGAACGAAGAATCCCAGTACATATGAACAAAAAAAATTGGTTCGACAAGCTAACGCAGGTAATGCTTCCAACAACAACCATAGTAGGATTCACACTTACCGCTATGAAAAAGCCAGAACTAGGGCTAGTTTTTAACTTAATTTCAGAAATCTTTTGGCTATACTCTTCGTACGTTGCATGGAAAACCGCCGGACAAATTGGAATATTTATTACAACTATAATTCTTACCATTATTATTGGATACGGCGTATTGAATTACTGGGTGTTTTAAACAAAAACTATTTAGAGCTTGACAATAAAGTGTATTTTTAACTAGAATAGGCTATTATTCATTTATAAGAAATAATTATGTCAATTGAAGGCGGACCATTACCGGGTCAATTACCAGAAGATGCTCGAGATGCACGAGATGTTGCTGAAGCCCAAGCCACACGATCGGGAGGATCAGCGCCTTTGGACAATGAGCACTGGGATGTCCTAATAAATAACTCAACTAAAAAATCTGGTGAAACCGCGCCTTCTCGTCGATCTCCCTATGACGTTGGCGATGACGAATAACCATTTCGATTGATAAATCGGCTATACTTATTTCATGTCACCTCGATTTCTTAATTTTGTAATTTTCGTTTCGCTTGTAGGTATTACCGGCATATTACTTAAAGAACGGTTTTTTCCCGCACCCGCCGGGCTCAGTCCTCTGGGCGGCGCCCAAGTTGCAAGTGCCCAGGCGAGCGCAGTAGAGGCAGTTCCGACACAAGAACCCGACTCCCTGATTCCCTGCCAAAGCTCATATTTCAACTTTCAAAAAGGAAACTCGTGGAAATATAAAATGACCGGGGGAACTACTTTTACCAGCACTGTCCTACAGAACGTAGATTCGTCGGTTACTATTTCCACTAAACTCCCCACTACCAAAGAAGCAATTATCTCCACTCTAACCTGCAAAAAAAGCGGCGTTTACGGCCTGCCATTTATTCCAATTACCTCAAAAAGTATTCCTACATCAATCATAGATGCGATCCTTTTCATACCCAACGATTCCAAACTTACTAAAGATGCGGTTTGGGACAGTACAATCGACATAGGCGTACAAATTCCTCTTGTGTCAGACGGTATTAAGGTTCTCAGTAAAGTCCGTACTCTCACCGAAAATACAATTACAATCGGCTCAAGCATCAATATGGGCGCAAGCTTTCTTCCTGGTACCGTAACCCCCGATAAAAATGGTGATATTCTTCAATACACGCTTACCAAAGGTGTCGGAGTCAGTTCCATGACAATGGCCGGAGTAACTGCAACGTTAACCGGTTTCAACCCAGGAACAAAGAATTAGCAGACTAATGCTTAAAGTGCTAAGTGGAGATTCTTATGCTCGCTCGCTCTGAAGTTTTGCAACAATAGCTTGTGGAACTTCTTCGTAGTGTGAAGGTTCCATGTAGAAAAATCCTCGTCCTTGGGTAAGTGATCGAATGGTTGTTGCATATCCACTCATTTCAGCCAACGGAGCATATGCTTTAATAACGGTTACATTTCCTCGTTTATCGGTTCCTAATACTTTACCTCTTCGAGAAGATAAGTCTCCAATAGCAGTTCCCATGAATTCATCAGGAACCACGACTTCCATCTTCATGATTGGTTCCAACAATGCCATACCTGCCAATTTTGCAGCAGCTTGCATAGCCATAGAACCTGCAATCTTAAATGCCAAGTCAGAAGAGTCGACATCATGATACGTTCCGTCGTAAAGTGTTACCTGAACGTCACTCATTGGGAATCCTAACAACACACCCTTATCAAGCGCTTCAATAACTCCCTTTTCAACTGGGGCAATAAATTCACTTGGAATTGATCCTCCCTTAATAGCATTTACGAATTTAAATCCTTCTCCACGAGCAAGTGGTTCAACCTTAATCAAACAGTGTCCGTATTGTCCATGTCCTCCTGATTGCTTAATGTATTTACCTTCAGCCTGTGCATTCTTAGTAATTGTTTCTCGGTACGCAACTTGAGGTTTTCCAACATTTGCATTCATGCCCATTTCACGCTTCATTCGATCAACTAAAATTTCCAAATGCAATTCTCCCATTCCTGAAATAATAGTTTGTCCAGTTTCTTGGTCAACTTTTACATGGAAAGTAGGATCTTCTTCCGACAATCGCTGCAAAGTGTATGAAAGCTTTTCTTGATCGGCTTTAGTTTTTGGTTCAATAGCTAGCGAAATAACTGGTTCTGGGAAGGTAATTTGTTCCAAAACAATTGGTTTTCCTTCAGCAGCTAATGTATCACCTGTTCGGGTTTCTTTTGGACCAATAAGTCCTACAATTTCTCCGGCATATGCCTTATCAATTTCTTCACGCTGATTTGCATGCATCAAAAGAATTCGACCAACACGTTCACGTGTTCGGCGATTTACATTGTATACATATGAACCAGATTCAAGTGTTCCTGAATATACACGCGCATAGGTTAGTTTTCCTACGTGTGGATCAAGTTGAATCTTAAACGCAATAGCGGTTAAATCTTCATCATTAGTTAATTGTCGTTTTTCTTCTTCTTTGGTATCAGGATTAATACCAGTAATTTCTTTCAAGTCTTCTGGGGAAGGTAAATAGTCAACAACAGCATCCAACACTGGTTGTACACCTTTGTTTCGAAGCGATGTTCCCGCATAAACCGGAACCAATTTGTATGCAATCGTTACTCGTCGCAGCGCAGCTTTTAATTCTTCATTACTAATTTCAGCTCCAGCCAAGAATTTTTCAAGTAATGAATCATCATTTTCGGCAACTAATTCAATCAATTCCGCACGTTTCTTCATGACGTCATCTTTCAAATCGGCTGGAATTTCATCAGAAATCTTGTATTTTACTCCGGTTGGATCTTCTCCCCATACGTATGATTGAAGTGTAATAAGGTCGATAACTCCTACAAAGTCATTTTCAGCACCAATTGGATACACCATTACTGCTGGTTTTGCACCTAATCGGGTTTTAATATCGTCAACGGTCTTAAAAAAGTCTGCTCCAATTTTATCCATTTTGTTAATGAAACAAATTCGAGGTACTTTATATTTATCAGCTTGTCGCCATACGGTTTCCGACTGTGATTGTACGCCTTCTTCCGCATCAAAAATCATAACACCACCATCAAGAACACGTAGCGAACGTTCTACTTCAGCAGTAAAATCTACGTGACCAGGAGTGTCGATAATGTTAATACGCATGTCTTTCCAGAATGTGGTGGTAGCAGCAGAAACAATGGTAATACCGCGTTCACGTTCTTGTTCCATCCAGTCCATTTGTGTATCTCCGTCATCAATGTCTCCAATTTTGTATGACCGTCCGGTGTAAAAAAGGATTCGTTCAGTAGTGGTAGTTTTACCTGAATCAATATGAGCAATAATTCCAATATTTCGGATTTTGTCAGAAGAAACAACTCGATCTTTTGTTACGATGTTTGCCATATATTTGTTTAATTATTTGTTTATTAGTAAGTAGCGAAGATATCTATTTTGCGAAGTCAATTGGGGCCCCTTTGGGGTGAATTGCGAGCAAAATACGATATCGAGCGCCTTACCACTTAAAATGTGCGAACGCTTTGTTTTGTTCAGCCAACTTTTCTACTTGCTTACGCTTATTAAATGCTTCCCCTTCACTTCGTGCAGCACTGGTCAATTCTGCAGCTAATTTTTTATCAAATGAATGGAATTCTTTGTTTGAACGAGCATTTGCAGCATCTACAATCCAGTTGAATGCTAAAAATATTTTTCGAGCTGCTCGAGTTTCAATTGGAACTAAGTAAGAAGCTCCTCCAACTCGTTTTGGTTTTACTTCAAATTGTGGAGCAACATTTGACAAAGCTTGTGAAACGATTTCCAAAGGATTCAAATCTTCAGCTTTAATTGCTTCCAATGCTCGGTACACTAATTTAGTAGCAACGGTTTTCTTTCCGTCAACCATTACATAATTAATGAGCTTTGAAACTTCTAATGAGTCATAGACTGCATCTTTTTTTGTTGGAACTCGTTTATATGATCGTCGTGGCATAAGTATTACGCTGTTTTAGCTTTTGGTAGACGCGTTCCATATTTAGAACGTGAAACTTTTCGTCCGTCAACACCAGTTGTATCGTACACTCCGCGAACAATGTGATATTTTACTCCTGGTAAATCTTTCACACGACCGCCTCGAACTAATACAATTGAGTGTTCCGATAATTGATGTCCTGCACCAGGAATGTAAGCTGTTACTTCCATTCCGTTTGAAAGCTTCACACGAGCTACTTTTCGAAGTGCTGAGTTAGGCTTTTTAGGTGTCATGGTACGCACAACTACACATACTCCACGTTTAAGCGAAGAAGGCACAATGCTTTTAGTTCGGCGAACAGTGTTAATGGTCGTTTTTAACGCCATAGCACGTCCATGTCGAACTTTTGGTTTTCTTTTATGTTTAATTAATTGATTAATTGTTGGCATATTATTTTATTTGTAATTCTGATCCGCCGGCTGGCGGAGAAGCATCTCCGCTGCTCAACTTTTCTTATACTGCTTCTACCTCTTCTTCTCCTTCGGCAACCTCTTCTGCAACCTCAGCCTGAGTCATGTCTCCATCAGCGTCCGCAAGAGAGTCGCCTGTGTCATCTAAAGCGTCAACAGCAACATCTTCGTCTAAATTCTCTTCCAATGGTGCTCCATCGTTATCAACCATTTCGGTTCCTGCTTCAACTTCCCCACCTTGGTCTTGTAGAAGGGTTTCGCCATCCATTCCTTCTTCGACTCCGGTTTGTGAGAGTTCTGAAATCACATCCGCACTTGGGACCACGGTTTCTACCGGAAAACTTTTGGAAAGTTCCGAAGTTCCACCTGCACCATAATATTTATCTAATAGTTGCGCAGTTACTGGTATCAAACGCCCAATTATAACATTTTCTTTCAGTCCCAGCAACCCATCAACTTGACCCTTAATTGAGGCTTCGGTAAGAATGGTTGTAGTACCTTGGAATGATGCCGATGACAACCATGAGTCAGAATACATAGCTGCTCGTGTAATTCCAAGAATTGAGACGCGTCCAACAGCTGGTCGTCCACCCTGAGCCAATACTTTTTTGTTTTCTCGTTCGAATCGATACATTGAAACGACTTCTCCAACAATGAATTTGGTGTCTCCTTCGTTTTCAATAATAACTTTATCACTCATCTTTCGAATAATGACTTCAAAATGCTTATCGTGAATTGCAATTCCTTGCGATTCATACACTTTTTGAATTTCGTTTAACAAGTATGTTTGTGCTTCTTCAAGTCCCTTGATCGAAAGAACTTCTTTAATGTCCAGGTATCCTTCACAAAGCGATTGACCTGATGCAATAAGTTGTCCATGTTTTACTTTCAATTTTCGGTTTGAAGGAACAATGAATTCTCGTTCATTACCTGCTCCATCAACGTCCGATTGTACTTTGACTACAAATACTGCTCGGTCAGTATCTTCAAGAATACTTACCTTACCCGACACGTCTGAAATTGGTGAGAATACCTTTGGTGTTCGAATTTCAAATAATTCTTCAACTCGTGGTAATCCTTGCGTAACGTCGGCAATTACAATTCCTCCAAAGTGTCGAACACGCATCGTCAACTGTGTTCCAGGTTCTCCAATTGATTGTGCGGCAACTACTCCAGTTGGAACTCCAACATCGGCTAGCTTATGAGTTGATAAATCAACTCCGTAACAGCCCTGGCAAACACCATATTCAGTTTTACAATGCAATGCACTTCGTACTGTTACACGTGAAACTTCTGCTTTTGCCAAATCGGCAAGTTCCGAATCAGTCATAACAGTTCCCGCCTTAACAACGACCTTGCCCTTTGCACCCGTAGCATCCTTAAGCAACATTCGTCCTTTTACTCGATCATTAAACTTTTCTCCTCGTTCGCCTTCTTTGGTAATGGTCAAACCTTCGGTTGTAGTACATAATTCTTCACGAATAATCATGTCATGCGAAACGTCAACCAATCGGCGGGTCAAGTATCCAGCATCAGCAGTCTTAAGCGCTGAGTCGATAAGTCCTTTTCGAGCTCCTCGAGCATTAATTACGTATTCGAAGATGGTAAGTCCTGCACGGTAGTTTGATTTTGTTGGAACTTCAATAATCTTACCCAACGGATCAATAACAAGTCCTTTCATAGCTGAAAGTTGCTTCATGTTTTCACGTGATGCACGAGCTCCTCCTGAGTTAATAATGATCTTTACAGGATTTTCTTCATCAATAGCATCCCATGTTCGGTTTGCCATATCTTCAGTTACATCAATCCATACATTGTTTGAAAGTCTTTTTTTCTCTTCTTCAGTAATAAGACCGTTCAAGTAATTATCTTCAATTTCCTTTACTTTTCCTTCTGCGATTTTAATCAAGCCTTCTCGCTCAGGAACGGTAACACAGTCAAACAGTGATACTGAAACTCCTCCTGAAATAGTAGCTCCCATAAATCCAATAGCCTTCAAGTTATCGATAAGCGTAATAAGAAGTGTCTCATCGCCTGCAAACAAGGTTGTTGCTGCAACGACGATACTCTTCAAATCAGCCGCTTTTACTGGTTCATTATGGAATTGTAATGCTTCTGGAAGCCGTGAGTTGAAAATAATTCGTCCAACGGTTGTCTTTAAGATTTCATCACCAATTTTAACCTTCATTGGTTGTCGAGTTTCAATTGCACCGGTTGCATGAGCCAAAAGCGCTTCATTTGCACCACTGAAAGCCATCAATTCTTCATCGGGTACTTTGTCATACGAAGCATCAAAAGTTGTCAAGTAATATGCTCCCAAAGCCATTTCTTTGTTTGGCACCACAATTGGCGTTCCGTCTGAAGGCTTAAGCAAATTTTGCTGAGGCATCATTCGTGTTTCTACTTCTTCAATAGATTTCTCAGAAAGTGGAACGAAAATAGCCATTTGATCTCCGTCAAAGTCAGCGTTGTATCCCTGACATACAGTTGGATGCAGTTTGATAGCATAATCATCAGTTAGTACAGGGTAGAATGCTAAGATTGACAATTTATGCAAGGTTGGAGCTCGGTTCAAAATAACCGGATGATTTCGAGTAATTTCTTCCAAAATATCATAAATGATTGGATCTTTTGTTTCCAAAAAGTTTTTAGCACTCTTAATGTTTTGGGCATGTCCACGAATAATTACTTCTCGCAATAAGAATGGCTTAAATAGTTCCAGCGCCATTTCTTTTGGAATACCACATTGATTAAGCGCTAATTCTGGCCCAACAATAATGACCGATCGACCTGAGTAGTCAACACGTTTTCCAAGCAAGTTCTGTCTAAATCGTCCGCTCTTTCCTTTAAGAACATCAGAAAGTGACTTTAATGCTTTGCTTCGTGATTGTGCAGTTTTTCCTCCTCGTGACTTTGAAAGGTCAATAAGTGAATCGACTGATTCTTGTAACATTCGTTTTTCGTTTCGCAAAATAATTTCTGGAGCCCCGAGTTCAATCAAATGCTTCAAACGATTATTTCGGTTAATAACTCGTCGATAAAAATCATTCAAATCACTTGTTGCAAATTTTCCACCTGAAAGTTGTACAACAGGGCGCAAATCGGGAGGAATAATTGGAAGTACCACCAACACCATCCATTTTGGCGATACGCCTGATTTCATGAATGATTCAACTAATCGTACTTTTTTCAATAATCGTGTTCGCTTGTCACCTTTGGCCTTAATCAACTTTTTTACAAATTCACTGTACATTTCTTCTAAATTCATAGCAGAAAGTACTTCCAAAATTACTTCAGAACCCATACCGACTTGCAAGAATTCATGCGCTTCATGTTCACGTAAGAACATAAAATCTTCTTCTTCAACTACAGCCAATGGCATAGCGCCTTTAATGACTTTCAAAATTCTTTCATAGAAAATACCTTTTTCAGTTTTTTTCTCGTTAAATACTTGCGTAATTGATGTAATGCGTTCACGGAATTTAAATTCAGTTTCATGCATCATCAATTCTCGTTGCTCTACATTTTTTACCTTCTTTTCAACGCCTTCTTTGGCTTTTTGAAGTTCAACCTCTACTTTATCTTCTTCAACTTTTTTCCATTCTTCAAGAACTTTTATTTCATCGTCTTTAAGAGCGGTTACAATATTCAAGGACGTTTCTCGCTTGGTTTCATCAACATCTTTAACAAGGTACAACGCGTAGTAAATAATTCTTTCTAAGTTATTAGAAGTAATATCGAGCAATACACTCAATGGTGATGAAGCTCCCTTAAAGTACCAAATATGAGCAATCGGAGCAGCTAATTTAATGTGTCCCATTCGTTCACGACGAACAGTATTAGTAGTAATTTCGACTCCACATCGGTCACAAATAATACCTTTGTATCGAATTCGTTTGTACTTTCCACAATAACATTCGTAATCTTTGGTAGGACCAAAAATGCGCTCATCAAACAAACCGTCTTTTTCAGGCTTAAATGTTCGATAATTAATCGTCTCAGGTTTGGTAACTTCTCCATATGACCATTGCGTCATTACTTCTGGTGAAGCTAACGTAATTTTCAATCCTGAAAAATCTACAAATTTTGCATCCTTTATATTTTCATCCATATTATTGAATTGCTTCTATATGTAACCCCAGCGCATTAAGCTCTTTTGTAAGAACATTAAATGATTCTGGTACTGCTGATTGTGGAATATCGATTCCTTTAATAATTGCTTCAAATGCTTTGCGTCGTCCTTGAACATCGTCTGATTTAATCGTCAACATTTCTTGTAATGCATATGGAACTCGATGGCTTTCAAGCGCCCAAACTTCCATTTCTCCAAATCGCTGTCCTCCCATTTGGCTCTTTCCTCCAAGTGGCTGTTGGGTAACCAATGAATATGGTCCGGTTGATCGTGCGTGGAATTTATCTTCCACCATGTGAACCAATTTCAAAATGTATCCAATTCCTACTAATACTGATTTTTCATATTCCATACCGGTTCGACCATCGTATAATTTTACTTTTCCATCTTCTGCTTTGCCCGCTAATGTAAGCTGTGTTCGAATGACTTTTTCACTATCAGGATCAAATACTGGTAATGCGAATTTCTTATCTGTTCCCATGGTTGCAAGTCCTAACATTGTCTCGTAAAGTTGACCAAGGTTCATACGTGCCAATACCGAGTGTGGTGAAAGAACAACGTCGACCGGTGTTCCATCTTCCAAATATGGCATGTCATGTTCTGGCAAAATCTTTGAAATAATACCTTTGTTTCCGTGTCGTCCTGCCAATTTGTCTCCAACTTTAATCTTTCGAAGCTGTGCAAGTGTAACAATAATTCTCTTTAATACACCTGGTTCAAGTTCATTTGGATCTTTTTTAGCGTCAATAATTTGAACATCAACAACGGTTCCCTTTTTACCATATGGCATACGTAATGATGTATCTTTTACGTCTTTTGCTTTTTCTCCGAAAATTGCACGTAGCAATCGTTCTTCGGCTGATAATTCTTTTTCACCTTTTGGAGCAACTTTTCCAACTAATACGTCACCTGGGTGCATTTCAGCTCCAATTGTTACTAAACCGTCTTTATCAAGGTTAGCCAAAATTTCTTCTCGAACATTTGGAATATCTCGAGTCAATTCTTCAGCTCCAAGTTTTGTATCAACAACATCAGCAATGAATTCTTCCATAACTACCGATGTAAACAAGTCTTGTTTTACGAGTCGTTCAGAAATTACGAAACCGTCTTCGTATCCAAGTCCGTCAAGTGAAGCATATGCGACAACTAAGTTTTGGCCTAATGAAAGTTCACCGTGGTCGGTTGCTGGTCCATCGATAATAGTTTGTCCCTTTTTGATTGATTGTCCCAATGACACAAGTGGTCGTTGATCAAATACAACGTCTTTGTTCGTCTTGTTGAATCGTTCTAAATCATATTGGTATGATTTTCCACTCTTTCCTTTAAGCAGGATCTTTGTTGCATCTACATATTCAACACTTGCGTCTTCCGGAGCTTGCATGGTTCGACCAAGTGCACTCGCTACTTTACCTTCCATACCTGTACCCACGACAGGAGCTTGTGGTTTCACGAGCGGTACTGCCTGACATAACATGTGCGTGCCCATAAGAGCACGTGATGCGTCGTCGTGTTGCAAGAAAGGAATACATGCTGCGGCCAAACCAACGACTTGTCGAGGTGAAATATCAATCAACTGTACTTTTTCTGCAGGAACCTGAGCCATGTCTCCGTTGTATCGAACCGGAACACGTTCATCGGTTAAAAATCCATTCTCATCAACGGTTACACTACTATGAGTAATATAGAATGCTTCTTCGTCATCAGGTTGTAAATACACAATTTCATCCGTAACTTTTGCTCGAGTCTTTTTACCTTCTTTTACTTCAACGACTTTTTTATACGGAGTTTCAATAAATCCGTACGCATTAATTTTTGCGTATAATGCCATGTAGGTAACGACTCCAATATTAGGTCCTTCAGGAGATCGAATTGGACAAATACGTCCGTATTGTGACGAAGAAATGTCGCGAATCGAGAATGATGCACGTTCTTTTTCAAGTCCTCCTGGGCCTCCAACGGTAAATCGTCGTAAATTGTCGATTTCTGAAAGTGGATTTGTTTGATCAACGATTGTTGAAAGTTGTGATGTTCGATAGAAAGAGTTAATAGTTGCGATGAGTGATTTACTGTTAATTATTTGTGAAGGAAGTACGTCTACGTCTGTCATGGTCATACTCATTCGAGCTTTAATATCGCGCTCGGTTCGAACCATTCCGACACGAACTCCATACATTCCAATAAGTTCTCCAACGGTTCGCATACGTCGGTTTGCCAAATGATCAATATCGTCGAATTTTCCTTTTTTAGCGGTCAAGTTAATCAAATATTTAATTGTCTCAACAGCGTCTTTAAGGGTAATAACGTAATTTTCAGGTTCAACTGGAATATCTAAGCCTAATTTTTTGTTAATTTTGTATCGTCCAACAGCGTCAAGAGTATAGCGACGTGGGTTGAAAAAAAGATTTTCCAGTGTTTCATACGCATTATTAAGAACCAATGGCTCGCCTGGTCGCAATTTCTTGTAAATTTCCAAAACAGCTTCGTCTTTAGTTTTTGCACTATCACGTTCAAGTGTAGGAACAATAAATTTATTTACCAATTCCTTATCTACGTCAGAAAACAATGCAAGAATTTCATTATTACTCATGTCTTTGAATGAACGTAAGAATGAACTTGCTAAGAATTTTCGGCGCTTGTTAATTTTAGCTTCAATTAGATTGTTTTTTGCAATTGAAAAATCAAGCCATGATCCAATATATGGTCGGACTTCAGCATTGTATACGGTGGCACCGGTAGTTTTATCAACTTCTGCGGTAAAGTAAATTCCAGGTGAGCGAGAGATCTGACTGATGACTGCCCGTTCAATACCATTAATAACAAATGTTCCTCGATCAGTCATTCGTGGCAAGTTGAAGAAGTACACATCTTGTGTTTTGGAAACATTTCGACGTTTGTTAATCAAATTTACCTTTACATATACTGGGAAGTAATATGAAAGTTTCTTTTCAATACATTCTTCCAATGTATAGCGAGGTTCGCCAAAATAAATATCTTTAAGTTCGAGTGAGAAGTTTTTTTTCGTGTAATCTTCAATTGGAAAGAATTCGTGAAGGATTTGTTTAAGGCCAACTTCTAAAAAGTTGTTCCAGGAGTCTTTTTGAATTTTAATAAGATCAATATGATCTACTTCGTCCTTCATTCCGAAGAATGTTCGGTCGGCTGGTTCTGTTTTTTTTGAGTTTGATTGTTTTGCTGGCATGTGCGTAAAACTGTTTTTTATAACAAAACAAATAGGCCATAAAGACCTATTTTAGCCTGAAACTATTTTTGGAATACTTTGTTACTGTCCAATTTATTACCTAGGTATTATCAAAAGATGAAAGTTATGATACAACACTATAACCCTGTTGTCAACGACTAAATATCATAACTTTCATCCTGAGCTTGTCGAAGGATCTTAAACTACAAGCCATAAATCTTGTCAAGCACTATTTTGTCAACCTTCCAGGTTGCCTGTGCGTAGCTTCGCCCGCAGGTGGAGAAGGATCTTAAACTACAAGCCTCTACAAGCCCCCGGAGCTCGAAACTCACTTCAACTCTTTCGGAGTGTGCTTATCAGGCATTATTGACTGAATCTTATCAAGAAGTGATTCGATCGCAGTGAATCCGGTTTTTTTGGCTGCGCCCAGGCCTTCATGATTATCAATCTCGTGTTCCATATCATTTATGAAGCTCCCTGCAGTTTCTTCAAAATTATCAGTAACGTCCAAAAGCTTCTTGGTAAGTTCCCGACCTTTTTTTGTTCCCAAAAGCGCCAATCCTGAAGCACCAACGATTACCCCCAAGCTGAGTCCCGACCAGAAAGATTTATTATGCGTGTCATGGTCATTTTTTGTCATTTTTCTTTTTTTTCGACAACAGATCTACAATTTTAAAGAAACCCTTGATTCCTGAAATAAATCCGACCAATTCACCCATTCCATGTCCTACATGTACGCCAATCTTTTCAAGTTCATCAACTATTCCATTAACACGAGCAATGATTTTACTCATGTTGCGTAAGAAAATAATCAAATTAATTCCCACTACCACTAAAACTACGGTCATAATGGTAATAGCAGAAGCAATAAATACTTGTGATATATCAATCATATGTCCCATTTTGACAGAATATACAACTTTTGTCAACCGTCCAATCCACCCGTGGTCGTAAAAAGAACTTACGCTCCTTCCACCTTCCAGGTGGTCATGGAGACTTATACCGCATACAATCTCTATATATGTAGGCTAGAGCCTTATTCGCAAATTTTCTATCTCCTCCAAGATCCCCGAACAATCTGCTAGAATAATCCCATGGACAAACTCAAAATCTCTGGAACGGGGCTTACAGGCCTGGTTGGTTCCCGCATTGTAGAACTTCTCAAAGACGACTTCGATTTCACCCCTATTCCATTTTCCGACATGGATATTACCAATAAAGACGCGGTAAATCGAAAGCTATTTGAAACAGATTTTGATGTTTTTTTGCATGCCGCAGCATACACGAATGTCGACGGAGCAGAGCAAGATCACGATACAGCCTACAATCTAAACGTAACCGGAACGAAGAATGTTTTTGAAACCGTTACTAACAAACGAAAAAAATTTATTTATATTTCAACCGACTTTGTATTCGATGGTCAACATGCCCCGGCCAGTGAGGATTCGACCCCAAATCCCCTTTCAATTTATGGAAGAACTAAGTTTGAAGGAGAACAAATTGTAGGTCACAATGGCATGATCGTGCGTATTAGTTACCCATATAGAGCGATTTTCGATCAAAAAAAAGATGTTGTACGCAGCATTATCGACTTTTTACAGGGCGGAGGCCGTATTAAAGGAATAACCGATCAAATCCTTACCTATACATTCATTGATGACATTGCCTTTTCCTTAAAACACTTACTCACCAACTATTCACCAGAGATTTACCATATTGTTGGATCAGATAGTCTGACAGGATACGATTCAATTCTGCAAATATGTGATATTTTTGGTCTCGATAAAACTAAGGTCGACCAAACTACGTACTATGAATTCTACGCTGGTCGCGCTTTGCGGCCTAAAAACGGCACCACTATTTCCACCAAAAACAATTTCTACCCTATGAAAACCCTATGCAATGGGCTACTCGAATTAAAAAGACAATTGACATAAGGACTAATTAGAACTGTCAGCAAGATCCAAACCCTCACTTATGGGACTTCTAGTCCGTTGACACTTTTTCTCTTATTAGATATCATTCCGCAATGATAAGCTTCACACCTGCCCAACTCGATAAATTGGCGGATTTTCACGCTAATGCCGCGTTGGCTCTTGCGGGTTACGTCATCTTTGGTCCAATAATTGAGGGAAATATCCACCTATCCCATTTTTTCATGATTTTGTGTGCTATAGTAAGTTTATTAAGTAGCTTAATTTATGCTGAAAGATATGATCGATTTAAATGACACATCAACGAGAGTCTTGTTCGTATGGGCAATTTTTACAGGATTTACCCTAATTATTTCTATTCCTACATTCCTCTCAAAAGGTCCTCAAAAAAAGAAGTAATTGTTTTTTTGCAAAAAATCCGATACTATGTACTCTTATGACAATCACCTTTATCGGACACGGATACGTTGGGCTCGTTACCGCCTGTGTTTTTGCTGATCTTGGAAACACCGTTCATGTTATCGGACACACTCCCGAAAAACTTGATCGCTTACGTAACGGCGACCCTATTATTTTTGAACCCGGCCTTGAAGAACTACTTAAAAAAAATCTTGCCGCCAATCGCCTTCACTTTACGAACGACTATTCAAAAGCTATTCCAGAATCTGACGTTGTATTTATTGCAGTTGGCACACCACCAAAAGAAACAGGTGAAGCCGATCTTTCAACTGTTTTAACTGTTGCTGAGAACATTGGAAAAAATTTAGGAAATAAATACACGGTCGTATCGTGTAAAAGCACCGTTCCTGTAAGTACGAACCGAACACTCGCTAAAAAGATTGATGAAGTAAAACCCGCAGGGGCAACATTCGACATGGCTTCATGTCCTGAATTCTTGCGAGAAGGCAGTGCCCTTTCCGATACATTTGAGCCCGACAGAGTCATTATTGGCTCAGATTCTACAAAGGCCGTCGAAACTCTTATCAAACTCCATGAACCATTGCCTGGCGAACGAGTTATTGTTGGCCTTGAATCTGCAGAAATTATTAAATATGCCGCAAATTCTATCCTGGCCACAAAGATCTCTTTTGCAAACATGATTTCGTTTTTATGTGAAAAAACAGGCGGAAATATCGATGAAGTATTACAAGGCGTTGGTCTTGACCGACGTATAGGTAGAATATTTTTAGACCCCGGTGTCGGCTACGGAGGAAGTTGTTTCCCCAAAGACGTAAAAGCGCTCATTAGCACCGGAAATTCATATGGAGTCGATATGTCGCTGCTATCAGCTGTTGAGGATATTAATAAGCACGCGAAAGATAATTTTCTCGAAAAAATTCTTAAAAACATTAAACCCGGAAAAATCGCCATTTGGGGATTGGCATTCAAACCCAACACCGACGATATTCGATTTGCTCCATCAACATACATCATTAAAAAACTGCTGGAGAAAGGCTATACCATAAGCGCATACGATCCGGAAGCCCGAGCAAATTCTCAAAAACTTTTAGGTGATGCTGTAGAGTTCGTCGATTCAGCCTATGATGCTGTAACAGACGCCGATGCCCTTCTAATTCTTACTGAATGGAACGAGTTCAAACAGGCAGATCTTAACAAAGTAAAGGCGGCTATGAAATCTCCGCACGTATTTGATGGCCGAAACATCTATCACCCGCAAGAAATGAAAAAAGCAGGTTTTACATACGAATCGGTTGGTAGATAAAAATCAACCTCTTAGTCCGCCAACTGGCGGAGAGCGTGCCTAAAAAAGCCCTGCCTGCCGGCAGACAGGCCGCAGGTTGCCAAAAATACAATGAAAAATTATTTAATAACAGGAGGAGCCGGATTCATCGGTTCCAATCTTACCCAAAAACTTCTCAATGCAGGACACCACGTAACAGTCGTCGACAACCTCATGACCGGATCTAAACAAAATATTGAGCAGTTCTCTTCTAATCCAAACTTCGCATTCCTCCAAGCCGACATCATCTCGACCGAGTGGTTACGATCGTTAAAAAGCCAAAAATTCGATACTATTTTTCACCTCGCTTCCCCTGCTTCTCCAAAACAATACTACACACACCAAAAAGAGACATTATTAGTCAACTCAACAGGCACTCTCAACGTTCTTGAATTACTTAAAGAAAGTGGTTCGGGAAATGTCGTCTTTACCTCTACGTCAGAGGTATATGGCGATCCACTTGAACATCCACAAAAAGAAACCTATTGGGGACATGTAAACCCGGTGGGTGAAAGATCGTGCTATGACGAATCTAAGCGTTTTGCAGAAGCATTATGTATGTCGTATTTTCGCCAACATGCACTCGACATTCGAATAGCACGCCTATTTAACACCTATGGCCCTAACATGGAACGCGAAGATGGTCGCGTTGTTTCAAATTTTATTGTTCAAGCGTTGCAAAATCAACCAATTACAGTATATAACGAAGGCAAACAAACCCGATCATTCTCATATGTTTCTGATACAGTTGATGGTCTTATTGCCCTATCTGAAAAAGGGCAAGCCGGAGAAATTTACAACATTGGAAATGACACTGAACGCACAATTGCCGAGGTTGCCGCAGTAGTAAAAAAGCTTACACAGTCAGATTCAACAATCACTCCAATTCCATACCCCGATAATATTCCAGGTGACGATCCACAACGACGCTGCCCCGACCTTTCAAAAGCCCGCACGCAATTACATTACAATCCCACAACATCATTTGAAGATGGTATAACAAAGACAATACCATATTTTAAAAATCGTTTTTCTCTGGGGAAAATGTCAACCTCTTAGGTTGACAGTGCGTAACAAATCCCGGAGGTTGCCAAAGTTGCACTAATAATCATGAAAAAAGCAATCATCATTCTTCCAACATATAACGAAAAAGATAATGTCGGAATTATCATTCCTCAAATTCTTGAACAACAAAAAAATACCCCCGGCTGGGAACTAGAAATTTTAGTTGTCGATGATAATTCTCCCGACAACACAGCAGAATACGTAAAAGAGCTACAAAAAAAATATAAAAATCTCCATCTTATTTCAGGAAAAAAGGAAGGCTTAGGTAAAGCGTATGTCCGAGGCTTTCGACATGTGTTACAGCACCTCTCTGCCGACGCCGTATTCGAAATGGACGCTGATCTTTCTCATGATCCCATTTCAATTCCCCACCTTCTCAAAAAACTTGATCAAGGATACGATATTGTCTTAGGTGCGCGCTACATAAAGGGCGGATCTATTCCAAAAAACTGGGCATTGTATCGTAAAATATTTTCGTTTTGTGGAAATTTGGTCGTTCGTTTGGGTTTTATGCATTTAAAAATCCACGATTGGACCAACGGTTTCCGAGTCATCCGTACTTCACTTCTGCCTGAAATTCTCGAACACCTTGAAAATTATAATGGCTATGTTTTTCAAATCGCGCTTATTGATCGTGCTGTAAAATTACAAAAAAGTATTGGAGAAGTACCAATCAATTTCCAGGAACGTAATGCGGGGTCTTCCAAAATTAGCTCAGGTCGCTATATTATTGATATTCTTACCTATATATTTCAACACTCCTCGTTTATCAAATTTGGAATTGTGGGTTTAATTGGCGCAGTACTTGATTTTGGGACATCGTTCTTACTTATCGAACGATTTATGTTTGCCGTCTGGATGGCAACGGTAATAAGTGCAGAACTCGCCATCATTTCAAACTTTTTTCTTAACAATTACTGGAGTTTTTCACATAAAAAAGTAAGCAATTCACTTTCATCAATGTTCAAATCACTTGTTCAATTCAATACTATTTCAATCGGAAACATCGTTATTCAAGCTGCGTTACTTCAAACCGCAACTAATATTTTCCCAAAAGAATTCTGGTACATTTACAAAGTAATCATTATCGCATTGGTAATTATCCCGTACTCCTATTTCCTGTATAACAAAGTCGTGTGGAAGAAAAAATGATCAAACTTGCGCATTGAGGATTTATTTCACTATCCGTATTTTTTTGAAGTTTCTACTATTAAGACCTGGAATTGAAATATCTTCCCATTTGAAGCTCATTGTTTCCAATTGCTTTGGTGTTATAACGAGCTCTGCATATTTTTCCCCATCGGGTACCAAAGCTCCCACACCAGCCCAAAATTTTGCAAATGATCGCTTGGTACTTCCTGTCACAACACAATCTTCATAATATGTTGGACACGTCCAAATTTTATAGGGGTCTTCACAAATTTTTTTGAGTGTTTTGGTTTCAAAAATTGCTTGATGCTCGAATTCTACTTTTTCGCGCCATAACGGATCGCTATCTTGTCCTGGTTTCAGCTGTACATTGAGCTCAGTAGCAGCTTTCATAGCATCGGTCAAAACTGGTAATTTTCCTTCATATTTATTCAATATAACTTTCTTACCTTCTTCTAATTCTCGACGATAGTCATCGGGTGAATCATACAGATCGTAGAGTCGTGTATAGGTAACGGTTACATTTTTAGGAAGATACGGTGCAACAAACCGAAGTAATTCACCAAAAGATTCATGATATTTTTGAGTTTGTGTAAGCGGAACATTATTCATAGTTTCTACACATATGTCCTGAGAAAAGTATTCAAAATGAACACCATACTCATATACGCTCGCAATATATCGAGCCCATTGAACAAAATACGTCAGACTAAATAATTCTGCCCAATCGATCTCGGGAGCCTCTTCAAATCGCCACAATTTATTACCACCAAACATTTGTATTATTCGGATTGGCTTCTTTTCCGCAACAAAAAGCCTAATGGCTTCTTTTGTCAGTCGTACAGCAGGTTCACCGGGTGCAACTTTACGGAATTTTTTCGACATTACTTTCGCATAAATCGCATCTTCTAAGGACATTGACCCAATATCCTCCAAAATGATAGGGGTCTTTAGAGCTTCTAGAGTAGAAAGAATATAATCTTTGACAGCGTATCAAAAACGGTTGGTAAAACACTGTCTTTCGCTTGTAATGGTAGCA